>NZ_BTCK01000061.1:0-34011 GCF_033239625.1 Paenibacillus sp. CCS19 | reverse complement strand
TTTTGTATTCTGAAACACCAGTTATAGCGTAGGGTTGACAAGTTTCGTTCATATCAGCGATCGTAAGAACATTCGCATGCGCAGATCGTTTTAGCGTCTAAGCCATTAACCTACACTGCTCCATCACCAGCGTTCTAAAAATCCCCCCACCCATCTCAAGATAATCGTCCTACCTCAACCCCGCCGTTTCAAGCTATGATAGAATGGGCGGATTTTGTCCCCGCTTCCGCAATCCGCAGTCAGCAAAAGATGAACTAGAGAAAGGGTGGAGCGTCCGCGCCTATGCCGATCAAATGGCTGAACAACATCACCTTCAAGAACCGGATTATCGTCATCTTCCTGATCAGCAGCTTAACCCCGTTTATTTGTCTTGGCTTCATTTCCTTCTATACGATCGATTCGATCATCGGCAATAAAGTCGAAAGCGCCCTGCAGAGCAACCTGAAGCAGGATCTCATGACGCTCGAGAATATGCTTAACAACCTTAATCACGTCTCCCAACAGTTCGCTTACGGCGGCGGCACGATCAAGCTGCTCGAGCAGTTAGGGGAGGCGAAGGAGCCGTACGAGAAGCTGCGCCTCAACAACGAGATTCGCAGCGAGCTCAACATCATCACCTTCTCCAACCCGAACATCGGGCTGATGATGTACTACGATCCTAATTCCGAGCAATACTCGTTCGAGAATTTCCGCATTCGCGGCGACTTCAAGCCCGAATCGCTGCCGCTGCTCGCGGACTTCTCGGAGATTCAATACTACGGGCCGCATCTGAGCTACAACGGCTCGATCAATCAATACGTGTTCAGCATTATGCGCAAGGTGAGTCTGCTGGACCGAGATATCTATCTGTACATCGAGTCCGGGCGCAACGCGCTGACATCGTTGTTCGCCCCGCAGAATCGGAAGGACAGCTCGCGCAGGCTGCTGCTGCTCGATCCATCCGGCCGCATCGCCTTCAGCGAGGCAGCAGAGGACTTCACCGTACAGCAGATGTTCCCCGTGACCGATCCCGACGTGAAGTCGGGCTACTCCGGCGGCTACTTCTGGAACAAGGAAGTGAGCAACCAAGGCTGGAGCATCGTCAGCATTGTGCCGGAGAAGGAGCTCAATCAAGAGCGGAACCGTTGGCTGCTGCAAATCTCGGGCATTTTCCTCCTGTTCATGATCGTCGCGCTCTTCTTTGCTTGGCTGCTGTGGAAGATGGTATACCGGCCGCTCGACAAGTTCCACAAGGAGATCAAGTCGCTCATCGACTCGAACGATAAGGAACACAATGAGAAGACGTACATACCGGAGTTCGATTATCTGCTCTACCAGACGCGCAGCATGAAGGGCAAGATATGGGCACTGTATGAAGAGGTCGAGCAGAAGGAGAAGCGGCGCGCCGACCTGGAGGTCGAGAAGCTGCTCTACCAGATCAATCCGCACTTCCTCATGAACACGCTCGATACGGTACACTGGCTCGCCGTCATGAACGGTCAGAAGGACATCGACAAGCTGGTGCTCAGCTTGAATAAGCTCCTCTATTATAATCTTGGCAAAATGGGCGAGACATCGACGATCGGCGACGAGATCGAAGCGCTCAAGGAATACCTCCAGCTGCAACAAATTCGATACGACTTCCGATTCGACGTCGATATCGATGTGGATGAGAAAAGCTTGGCCATCCAGAGTCCGCGCTTCCTGCTCCAACCGATCGTTGAGAACGCGCTTTATCACGGCGTCAGCGATGACGGATACATCTATGTCGGCGCAGCGCTGCAAGAGGACGGCCTGCAAATTACGATTCAAGACAACGGTGCAGGCATGTCCAAGGAAACGATCGATCAACTGCTGAACGAGGCCACCGACGATGGGCACAAGGCGGGTATGGGCATCGGCATGAAATATGTGAAGCGCATCATTAAAGCGAACTACGGCGACGAGTCGAGACTGCAGATCCGCAGCGAGCCGGGCAAAGGAACGGTCGTGACGCTCCGCCTGCCGCTGCCGGCCAAGACGCTTGCCCTTCCTTCTACGAAAGAGACAGCAGCCGGAGGTGAACAACCCTTATGATTCGAGTGTTAATTGTTGACGATGATAAGCTGGTACGCAAAGGGCTCATCTCCTCCATGCCGTGGCAGGCATGCGGAATGGAGATTGTGGGCGAAGCAAACAACGGCGAGAATGCGCTGAAATTTCTTGAGCAGAACCCTGTCGATCTGCTGATCACCGACCTTGCGATGCCCGTTATGTCGGGCATCGAGCTCATCCGAATCGTTCGCGATCAGTATCCCGATATGCAGATCGTCGTGCTCTCGCTGCATCAAGATTTCGAATATATCCAAGAAGCGCTCCGATTAGGTGCGATTGACTATATTGCCAAAACACAGCTCGAACAAGAACAGTTCGAGGAGGTGCTCGGGCGCATCGTGAAGCTGATGGATCGCAAGGCTGGGGCGAGAAGCAAGGCTGCCCAGCCGGAAGAAGGAGCGTTCGCAGCGAAAGGCTCGCTGCACGTCTACTATGCGTTTCATCCCGAGGATGAAGCAGTGCAGCTCGGCATTCCGGCTGAAGCCGTGGAAGCGGAACCGGGCATCTGGTACACCAACGCAGAGCAGCAGCCACAGTCCAAGTCACGAGCTGCCTCGAACGCATCGCAGCACCCGAGCGCTGCTCATGTACATTTTGTCGGACTCGACGGCATGGACCGCAAGTCGATACTCCAGCTCGTTCGCGCATACGGCAGGCAGGACTTATTCTACGATCATCATGCGCTGACAGCCGAGCCGATCCAGATCGATGCGGCCGTCTACGCCGAGGCCCAGGACAAGGAGATCGACAGCCCGCCGCTTGATCAGATCAAGGAGAAGTGGGGCGCTGCGGACTGGATCTACGCGGACGCTGTGTTCCAAGCGCAGTTAACGGAGCTGAAGGCGCTCAAGCTGCCGCCTGTCCGGCTCGCCCGTATTTTCTACTCGCTATCCGATGAGTGGAATCGACTGTATCAGGCGATTCTGGCAGAGCCTATCATGATCGAAGATTTCTTCGCGAGCTGGTACAGCTTCGAGCAATGGCTCCTGCAGGTTAGAGAGCGGATCAGCCGCGCGGCCGCGAAGCCGCTGTTCTCCCCGGAGATTCAGAACAGCATCGTGAAGGCGATGAACCTCGTCCAGCAGAACATCAGCAATCCGATCTCCTCGGCGGAGGTCGCCCAGCTGGTCAATATGAGCGGCAGCTACTTCAGCCAATGCTTCAAGCAATACGTCGGTCAGACGTACACCGACTATGTGAGGGACATTCGCATCGAGCGGGCGAAGGAGTACTTGCGCAGCACGACTAGGACCATTCAATGGATCGCGGAGCAGATCGGCTACAGCGACGAGAAATATTTCAGCCGCTTATTCCGGGAGCATGCAGGCATCCTGCCGAGCGAGTATCGGCAGCAATCGGCGGAAGGTCAGCGCAAATAGCGGCATATGGCAGCCAATAGGGTAGAAGGCGTGCGAAAACAGGGTAGACAGTTTTCGCACGCTTTTTGTATAGCGGCAACAAAGTTCTACCCTCATTGCGGAGGGCGCTCTATCTCAGGCACAGCGGATACGGTGCTAAGATGGGAACTGTCAAAGAACACAAGCGAAGACGATACAAGGGGGATGCATATGAAGAAGGCTATTTTGTCCGGATTAGCACTGCTTGTTGTAGCCGCGAGCGTAACGGCATGCGGCGGCAGCGATAACAAGAGCAATGAAGATGCAGCATCGTCTAACAGCGGCACAGACACCAAGACGACAGAGACGACGCCAGTTAAGGAAGAGACGGCGGCAGAGGAAGTCATTGATCCATTCGCCAAATTCGCAGAGCCGACGGAAGTGTCGATCGGCCGCGCGATCGATCCGAACTACAAGTACGACGGCACGGATACGGCGGAAGATAACGTGTACACGCGCTGGCTGAAAGACAAGTACAACATCGTCATTAAGCACGCATGGGAAGCCGCATCGGGCAACGACTATCAACAGAAAGTCAGCCTCGCGATTTCGAGTAACGATCTGCCTGACGCGCTCGTCGTCAACGAAACGCAGCTTCGCCAGATGGTGAAGGCCGGCCAGCTTGCGGACCTGAGCGATGTGTATGACAAATATGCAAGTCCGGAATTGAAAGCGGTATACGATTCCAACCCTGGTCTGCTCGACAGCGTCACGTTCGACGGCAAATTGTATGCGCTGCCAGAGACGACCCTGCCATCGGCGCCAATGACTTGGATTCGTAAGGATTGGCTCGACAAGCTGAACCTGGAAGCGCCGAAGTCGCTTGATGACCTAGGCAAGATCGCGCAAGCGTTCATCGATAACAAAATGGGCGGCGACAAAACGGTCGGCATCGTCGGTACGCAGCAGGGCGGTTCGCTCTCGTCCAACTTCTTGGCATCCACGGACCACTGGTACAACTTCGCGCCGCTGTTCTTCGCGAATGACGCTTTCCCGGGCATCTGGGTGAAGGATAAAGACGGCAACGCGGTATACGGCTCGATCACGGAAGAGACGAAGAATGCGCTCGCCATGATGAAGGACTGGTACGCGAAAGGCATTCTAGACAAAGAGCTTGGCATTCGCAAATCGACGGCGGAGGTTGTTGCAAGCGGTCAGACCGGCATCTTCTTCGGTCCATGGTGGTCGGCGTATAACTTGGCGGACTCCATGAAGAACGATCCGAATGCGAACTGGAGACCGTACATCGCACCGCTCGACGCGGCAGGCAAATATAACTCCAACCAAGCAACGGGCTCGAGCTATATCGTCGTAAGCAAGAAGGCGAAGCACCCAGAGGCTGTGATCAAAATGACGACGCTGCACAAATGGGGCAAGGACGAAGAGTACAAGACGCTGACGGCCGGCAAAGAAATGACTTCTCAAGAGGTGCCGCTGTTCCTCATTCTCGGAGCGGGCGACCAGCTGGAATATGCGGTCAACAACCTGCGCAAATTCCTCAAGGACGAGATCAAGCTCGAGGACTTCGACCAAATCAACTATGGCTGGGCTTATGAGATGGCAACGCATGCCAAAGCGATCAAGAAAGATCCAGTCGACAACTACGACATTCAATATTTCGACCAGCAGGCGGATACAGGCTTCTTCACGCACATCTATGCCCATCTGAACGGCGGCTCCACGTTCGTCGACGCGGACATCAACTGGGTACGCAGTATTGCAACCGCTCAGACGAAGACGATGGAATCCCGCTGGACGAACCTCAAGAAGCTCGAAGACGAGACGTTCTTCAAGATCATCATGGGTACGGACGACATCAGTGCGTTCGATGCGTTCGTCTCGAAGTGGAAGGATCAAGGCGGCGACAAGATTACGGAAGAAGTTAACGAGCTGAAATAGGGACGACCAAGACGAGCGCTTGTCGCTCGTCTTGCTTTTCTCACAGTAGTGGAGGTGGAGAGCGGATGATACCTAAGAGCTTCTCGAAACATTTTTATATCATGCTGATTCCCGGTCTGATCTGGCTGGCCTTATTCAATCTCTATCCCATGTACGGCGTCCTGACGGCGTTCAAGGAATTTAATCCGGGCGTGGGCATATGGAAATCCCCTTGGGTGGGGATGGAGAACTTTCAATACATGTTCGAGCTCGATGACAGCAAGATCGTGTTCCGGAATACGGTTCTGATCGCTTTTGCCAAAATGGTCGGTAACCTCGTCGTGCCGTTCGTCTTCGCCCTCATGCTTAACGAGGTGAAGAATCGGCTGCTGACGCGTACCGTTCAGACGATCGTGTACCTGCCGCACTTCTTGTCTTGGGTTATCGTGGCAGGCATGATGCTGGACATCTTCTCGTATTCAGGTCCAGTCAATCAGGTGCTCTCGGGCCTCGGGCTGGAACCGATTATGTTCTTCGGCAATGCGCACATCTTCCCGGCGCTCGTCGTCGGCAGCGATGTGTGGAAGGAATTCGGCTTCAACGCGATTATTTTCTTCTCGGCACTGACCGCGATCAACCCTGAGATGTATGAGGCGGCGGCCGTCGATGGCGCTTCCCAGTGGAAGCGGCTGATCAAGATTACGATTCCGAGCATTATTCCGGTAGCGGCGCTGCTGGCGACGCTCAGCCTGGGCAGCATTCTGAATGCAGGCTTCGATCAAATCTTCAACATGTACAATCCATCCGTCTACTCGACGGGCGATATCGTGGATACGTGGGTATACCGTGCAGGCTTGATTGACTTCCAGTACGGACTTGCGACAGCTGTCGGATTGCTGAAATCGGTTGTCGGACTTGTGCTCATCACGATTTCGTATACGCTCGCTTATCGATTCGCGAATTATCGAATTTTCTAATAGAGAGGTCGATCGACATGGTTACGGAACGCTCGATTACATCCAGATTGTTCAACGGTCTGAATCTCGCGCTGTTAATCGTTATGATGCTGTTGTGCCTCCTTCCCGTATGGTACACGTTGTCCATCTCGCTGAGCGACAAAGCGTCGGCGGCAGCAGGGCAAGTGTTCTTGTGGCCCAAAGGATTCACATGGGGGTCATACGCGACGATTATGAAGGACGATCAGTTCTTCCAATCGTTCTGGATCTCGATCCAACGGGTCGTATATGGCGCAGTGATCGCATTTTTCGTTATTTTGCTGATGGCGTACCCGCTGTCGAAGTCGTCCAAGGAGTTCAAGCCGCGGAATATCATCATGTGGCTGCTCGTGTTCGCGATGCTGTTCAACGGCGGCTTGGTGCCCTGGTATCTGACGATGCAGTCGCTTGGCATGATCAATAACATTTGGGGCTTGGTGCTTGGCGGCGGACTTCCGGTATTCAACGTCATTCTCGTTATGAACTACCTCCGCAATATGCCGAAGGAGATGGAAGAGTCGGCGATGATCGACGGTGCGGGTCCTTGGCGCATTCTGTTCAGCGTCTGCCTGCCGCTCTCGGTGCCGGTGCTCGCGACGATTATGGTGTTCACGATCGTGTACCACTGGAATGAGTTCTTCCAAGCGCTTGTGCTGATGAATAAAGCGGAGCATTATCCGCTGCAATCGTATATACGGCAAGTTGCGGTCGTGATCGACCCGACGAAGATGGATGAGGAGACGGTGAAGCGGATGTCGGACCTGTCCAACCAGACGCTTAACTCGGCGAAGATCTTTATTTCCATGCTGCCGCTGCTCGTGATTTATCCGTTTTTGCAGAAGTATTTTGTCAAAGGCATTACGCTTGGTTCGGTTAAGGGATAGTTTCGGCTCAAGGGATAGAGGAGGACATAAACGATGTTAACGAGTGAGGCGATTAGCCCGGATAAGGTGCAGGACAATGCAGGTACGCGAGGGGGCTATACGAATTCGCTGGGTGCCGCTCTTGGTGTGGTGCGTGAGGAACGTGGTGTAGTTGTTCGTGCGGAGCAGGGAAGCGTTGCTGTGCAGATCGTTCGCAGCGGCTTGATTCGCGTGAAGCTGTTCATTGGCGGGGCCGGTGAACAGCGTGAGGCTGCGGGTGCGGGTGGAACGACGCTGGATATGGCTTCGACGGTGGCGATTGTGCCGGACGCTGGGGACGGTGCGAATTGGACGGTAGTCGAAGAGGATGCGGCGTTCCGGGTATCGACGGATACGGTCAGCGTGGCGGTAGCGAAGAGTGACTGCTCGATTCGATTCGAGGACGCAGACGGCGGCTCGGTGTTGGCACATCAACGAGAGCTTGCGTGGAATGAGGGGCAGGCCGTGACTGGCGTGTTCGCCGCGACGGCGGATGTGCACTATTACGGCTTGGGCGAGAAGACGGGCAGCCTTGATAAGCGCGGCGAGCGCTATGAGATGTGGAACAGCGACGTGTATGCGCCGCATGTGCCGGAGATCGAAGCGCTGTACCAGTCGATTCCGCTGCTCGTTGTGCGTGAACCGAACGCTGCTTACGGCATTTTCCTCGATAACCCGGGTCGGACGTTCTTCGATATGCGCAGTGAGTCGGATGCTTATGTGATCCAATCGGAAACGGGCAGTTTCGATTACTACTTCATTGCGGGTCACCAATTGAAGGATGTTGTGAGAGGTTATACCTCGCTCACGGGTCGAATGGAGCTGCCGCCGCATTGGGCGCTTGGTTATCATCAATCGCGCTACAGCTATATGTCGCAGGATGAGGTGCTGGAGCTTGCCCGCACGTTCCGCGAGAAGCAGATTCCGTGTGACGTCATCTACCTGGACATTCACTATATGGAAGGCTACCGTGTGTTCACTTTTGATCCGGTACGTTTCCCTGATCCGAAGGCGATGATCGCGGAACTGAAGCAGATGGGCATTCGCATCGTGCCGATCGTCGATCCGGGCGTCAAAGTAGATATGAACTATGAGGTGTTCAAGCAGGGAACGGCGGAAGGTTATTTCTGTCTGAATGCGGAGGGGGTGCCGTTCGTTGGTCCGGTCTGGCCGGGGCAGAGCGTGTTCCCGGATTTCACGGAGGACCAAGTATCCCAGTGGTGGGGCGACCTGCACCAGTTTTACACGGAGATGGGCATTGAAGGCGCATGGAATGACATGAACGAGCCGGCTGTCTTCAATGAGAGCAAGACGATGGATGTGGAGACGCTGCATCGCAATAATGGGAAGCCGGTTACGCATGGGGATGTTCATAACCTGTACGGACTGCTCATGTCCAAGGCGACGTTCGAGGGACTCGGCCGTCATCTCGATGGCAATCGTCCATTCGTGCTGACGCGGGCCGGCTACGCTGGCATTCAGCGGTATGCTGCCGTCTGGACAGGCGACAATCGCAGCTTCTGGGAGCATATGGCGCTTGCGATGCCGATGGTGCTTAACCTCGGTCTGTCGGGCGTATCGTTCGCGGGACCGGACATCGGCGGCTTCGCGCATCATTGCAGCGGCGAGCTGCTGGCGCGCTGGACGCAGATGGGCGCGCTGTTCCCCTACTGCCGCAACCACAGCGAGCTGCGGTCGATTCGGCAGGAGCCGTGGAGCTTCGGGCCGGAGATCGAAGCGATCTGCCGCGAATATATCGGGCTGCGCTACCGGCTCATGCCGCTCATCTATTCGGTATTCCGCGAGTCGGCGCAGACGGGCCTGCCCGTCATTCGTCCGCTTGTGCTGGAATACCCGGATGATTCGAACGTGACGAATCTATGCGACCAGTTCCTGCTGGGCGATCAGCTGCTGGTGGCGCCGATCTACCGTCCGGGCACCGATCATCGCGCGGTCTACCTGCCAGCAGGCGTCTGGTACGATTATTGGACAGGCGAGAAGCTGGAGGGCGGCCGCCATGTGCTCGCGCATGCGCCGCTTGAGACGATGCCGATCTATGTGAAAGCGGGCGCTGTTATTCCGCGTGCTGCCGGGTCTGCGGTGGCACAGTCTTCGGCGGAGCTCTCCGGCGTTCTTGCTGGCGAGTTGGCGTTTGATATTTACGGTGGTAGTGGCATCGGCGGCGATTCTTCGACGTTCGAGCATTATGAGGATGATGGCTTAACGGTCAGTTATCGTTCGGGGGCGTATAATCTGACGCGGTTCACGGTGAGCGTAGCTTCGGAACAGCTGGCTCTTGCGATTGAGCCGCTGCATGCGGGCTTCGATGGAGCGGGCAGCAGCAAGCGTTGGACGCTGACATTCAAGCAGCTGTCGTGGACGCCGCGCGAGGTGCTTGGCTTGCCTATGGATGCGGCTGCTGGAGCACAGTTGGGAGCGAATGCACGTGATGAGAGCTGGTTCTACGATGAAGCTTCGCAAGAGTTGACGATCGTCATCGATCGTCCGGTTAACGGATTAAATCTCGTCATTCGCGCTTAGACAGGAATGGATGGTGTTAAGATGCGCAGGACTTGGAAATGGCTGATCGCGATGCCGCTCCTTGTATCCATGGTCGGCCTGACCGCCTGCTCGGCAGGGGAGGAGACAGCGATGCAGAAGGAACCGGTTAAGGAGACGGCTGATTCGCAGCAGCAGAGCAGCGTCGGTCGGGTGCCGACACCTGATTGGGCGGCGAAGGCCGTCATGTACGAAGTGAATGTGCGGCAGTATACGAAGGAGGGCACTTTCTCGGCATTCGAACAGCATTTGCCTCGGCTCAAGGAGCTTGGCGTCGACATCCTATGGTTCATGCCGATCTATCCGATCTCGCATACGAAGCGAAACGGTACAGTAGGCTCTCCCTATGCGGTGGATGACTATAAAGCGGTTAATCCCGATATGGGTACGGCTGATGACTTCAAATCGCTGGTGAATAAGGCGCATGAGCTCGGCTTCAAGGTGATGCTCGACTGGGTGGCTAACCATACAGGCTGGGACAATCCATGGCTGGCGAACCAAGGCTGGTATACGACCGACGAAGCGGGCAATGTCGTGATGCCGCCGAATACGAACTGGTCCGATGTAGCGGACCTGAACTACGAGAATGCAGATATGCAAGCCGCGATGCTGGACGCGATGAAATATTGGGTGAGCGAGTTCGATATCGACGGCTACCGCGCGGACTATGCGGGCGGCGTGCCGAAGGCGTTCTGGGAGCAGGCACGAGTTGAGCTGGAGAAGCTGAAGCCGTTGTATATGCTGGCAGAAGACGATCAGCAGATTAGTTTGCTCAGCCATGCGTTCAACTCGAACTACGGCTGGCAGCTGTACAACACGATGAACCGTCTGGCAAAGGGGCAAGGCGATGCGCGGCAGGTGGCATCGTATGCGGATCGTCTCGCGAAGAGCTTCCCGTCGGGCACATATCCGCTCAACTTCACGTCCAACCATGATGAGAATGCATGGACGGGGACCGAGTACGAGCGGCTTGGCGATGCAGTGAAGACGATGGCGGCGCTCAGCTTCACGCTGCCTGGCATGCCGCTTATCTACTCGGGGCAGGAAGCGGGTCTGAACCGGCGTCTGCCGCTGTTCGAGAAGGATGAAATCGGCTGGGGCGATCTCGCGATGCAGACATTCTATAAGAGTCTCGTCGATCTGAAGCACAACAACGAGGCGCTGTGGAACGGCAGCGCAGGCGGGGTGTTTCATACACTCGAGGCAGGCGACAACCATGTGCTAGCGTTCGAGCGGACGAAGAACGACAACACGGTCGTTGTCGTGATGAACCTGTCTGCGGAGCAAGTAGCGACGAGCGTGAAGCTTGACGCGGCGCTGGCGGGCGCGTACACGACGCAGAGCGGCGGGACGGCGGAGCTGAAGGCGGAGCAAGCGGTCGATCTCGCGCCTTGGGCGTACGAGATTTATGTGAATCAGTAGATAGTGCCATTCGTAAGAGGCTGTTACCTCCGTTCATTGTGTGAACAATGAGCGGAGGGACGGCCTCTTTTTGATATATGGAGGGGTTGGAGAGTCAGAGGGTTATTATCGGAGTTTGTTGTCCCTGGGCGGTTGAAATATTTCTCGCGAATGCAGCAAGTTGACCTCGATAGTACTCCCTTAAGCACGCACGCAACCGTTAGAACGCCAAACGCCATCATTTCGACGTAATAGCCACTATAGTAACCGTTACAGCTCGCCGTTCAACGGAGACGTGCCACTTCCTCGTTCTTAGTATTGAAGAGCGTTTACGTTGAGATTCATTGCAGTTCCGTCCGTTGTATAAACATACACTTCCCAGTCACCGGAGAGGCCAACGGCTGAGGCGGCGAGTTCAGTAAATGATCTCAGCTTACCCGAACCTGCGGCAACATCGACCGTTTCGAGTTGTTCGCCGTTGCGAGTGACATCGAATTTCACTGTTCCAGTACCGTTATTCGAAATATAGATGTTAAGGTTACGGCCATTCTCGGGTGCGGTCGAGAACTCGTTATAGTAAGCACCTACACCTGTGTGCGTGACTTGTGAAATCAAAGCTGTATGAAAAGACTCGGTGATTGGACCGATGAATGTTGTGATGTGCTGTTGAATATTGCTTTGTTCGGTACTTGCGACCTCTCTAACTGGCTGTTGAGTGGATCTGCTATTGGTCGAGGCTGAAATTATTACGGATAAGAGCAGTAAAACTGCTGTGAAAGTTGTACCGATTACAGTGGACTTCTTAACCATTAATCCTCCTATGAGAAAAGTGAGTTAGTGTTATATATACTAATATACCACTTTCTGGGTGGTTATAAAGTGGAGGGGCTTCGGAAAGCGCGTAAGACGGTGCGGTATATGTAACGGTTGTGGTTATGCTTATTTCGCATTGCAGGGCCGCATTCACATTCTTGCGGTTGCCATAGTGCTTTTTTCACCTGAATGCAGCAGAATGACCTCGATCGTACTCTCATGGCACGCATGCAACCGTTAGAACGCCAAACGCCGTCAATTCGACGAAACAGCCACTGTTGGAACCGTTATAGTTCGATGAAGGACGGCGGGATTTTGTCTTTCTGAGGATAAAACGTGTGGACAAGCACCAAATCAATTAAACTAAATAACAAATAAACATCGAATACGGGGGACTAGCGGTTATGAATTTGGCACAAGAGCTCGAAAAATTGAATATTAAACATGCGATCAAAGGCGAGGTAACAACGGAATTAAGGAACATTCTGCTTAAGCTTACCAAGGAGCGGCTGAGTGAACTCGCTTCAAGCTATAATGTGCCGGGACGATCCAAGATGAACAAGTCGGAGCTGGCTGATGCATTAATGGAGCGAATTGCAGATGGGAATGAGGTCAGTATTGCGTTTCAGGTTGCCAGACCGAACGATTGGGAGCTTGCTACGCGACTGCTCCAAGTACCCTATCTGCATGATGACGGCATCGTGCCGGGGCAATATGTATCGCTTATGAATCGCGGCATGCTGTTCTCCTTCTATTCGGATGAGAAGCTTACCTACCTGATTCCGTCCGAGATCCAAGAGGCGTACCGTCAGCTTCCGTTCAGCGAATTCATGGACTCGCGAGATCGTTGTCAGTTAGTTAGTCAGTATATTGATGCATGCGTCAATTTATATGGCGTTTGTTCCATCGGCACGGTATATGAAATTTATCTCGCGCAGCACACGAGTGATGAATCTATGACGCCCGAGGAGTTTGCGGGTTCAGCGAAGCTGTTAATGAGCGATCAGCAGACATGGTTCTTTGAAGACGGGAAATTTATTAGCGAAGGGGTAGACGGTGAGGAGGAATTGGAGTCGCTCCTGAATGGCTTCGAGAGTAAGCCCCATTACATTCCGGACAAGGAACTGTTCTTGAAATATGCGGACAACCTTTATTACGAATGGACGCCTCAGCTTGAGGGCTTGAAGTCTTATCTGTTAAAGAGCTTCCCGAAGCATAAAGCGTTGATGGACGACCTTGTGGACGATATTCAACTCGTATGTTCAATGGATGAACCACTGGACGAGGTCATCTATGAGCTTGAACGAAGAGAGCTGGAATTTAATACGGAAGCGCAGTTTGAACAGTTCATTAAGCTTGTAATTGAAGTGAAGAACAATACGAGACTGTGGGCGAATCAAGGCTATACGCCTAATGAGTTCAGTCAGCTCTTTGGCGAACGCAAGCCATCCTCTGCTTCAGCCGTCAAAGTCGGCAGAAACGACCCTTGCCCATGCGGCAGCGGCAAGAAATACAAGAAGTGCTGCATGTAAGGTAGTTCAAAAAGTCCGAGCCTTCTCGGTGCTGAAAACCGAACTTTTTGAACACGCATTATAAGGGATACAAAAGAGTAGAGAATTTTACCCCCCTATCATGGAAATGTGAATCTTATGCATCACAGAGGCGGGAACTATAATCGAATTGTAAAGAAGATTTCACATTATCGATCAGGGGGTCATCGAATGAAGAAGTCGATTTATCTAGGTATTACGCTTATCCTTGCAGCTTCCACGGTTCTGAGCGCTTGCGGCGACAAGGACGACAAATCCTCCACAGAGACAGACACGACGCAGACTGCAACGACGACGGATACAACGGAGAAAACGGAAACGCCGGCTAAGGAAGAAGAGCCGAAGAAAGAAGAAGCAGAACCATTCACCGTATCGCTTCGCCACATCCAAGTTGCGGACGCACAGAAGTTCCGCAAAGCGATTCTGGATGACGTTGTGAAGAAAACAGAAGCGGATGTGCCGGGCCTGACGATCGAGCTCGACGGCGTAGAGGACCAAGTCAACCGGTTCACGAAGCTTCCGGCTGAGATGGCAGCAGGCAACCCACCGAAGATCTTCGACTTGTTCGGCGGCGCGGGCGACGCGCTCAAATATGCGAAGGCAGGACGCTTGCTCGATCTGACCCCAATTATTGCAGAACTCGGCATCGGGGATAAGTTCCTTAACTTGAACCAATTCACGCTGGACGGCAAAGTATACGGCCTGCCGATCGGCGGCAGCACGGAAGGTTTCTTCTACAGCAAACCGCTGTTCGAGAAATACGGCATCAAAGAGCCGACCACTTGGGACGAGCTCGAAGCTGCGGCGGATACGCTGAGCAAAAATAAAATTACGCCGTTCGCAATGGGCTCCAAAGGCGCATGGGTACCGAACATGCTCGTCAACACGCTCATCGGACGTTACGCAGGACCGGAAGCGATCGACGGCTTCCCAGCCGGATCGCAAGCGTGGAACTCGCCGGAGGTCGTAGCGGCATTCTCGAAATATCAAGAGTGGGAGAAGAAGGGCTACTTCACGAAAGGCGAGCTTGGTCTGGAGTATGCTGACATGCTCAACCAATTCGTTACGGGCAAAGCAGGCATGATGTTCGACGGCAGCTGGCGTTCGTCCGTGTTCAAGGATCAAGCGCAAGCCGGCGATCTGACGAACAAAGTTGGCTTCTTCACAATGCCGGGCGTGCCGAACGGCAAAGGCAACCAATTGGCGGTTAACGGTAACTACAGTAACGGTTATGGCTTCTCTGCCGATCTGAAACCGGAAGAACTGACGGCTGTAAAAGCGTTCATTAAGAACCTGTACAGCGAAGAAATGCAGCTTCGCGGCCTGCTCGAAGACGGCCTGCTGCCTTCGATGAAGCTGTCCGACGAATCGATCGCGAAGGTTGAAGATCCAATTGTTAAGCAAGTGATGCAAATTCTCGGCAACTCCGGTGGCGCATTCTCGCACTTCGACTCGACGGTAGCTTCTGACGTGTACAAAGAATCCGAATCGCAAATTCAGAAGCTGATCGCTGGCAAGTCGTCTGCGCAAGAAGTGGCGGATGCAATGCAGAAAGTACAAGAGAAAGCACTCGCCGCTGCGAAATAATTGACACCATCGGCCAATGCTTGATAGAGGCGTCGCCCGCCCGACACGCGGGCGACGCCTTTCTATCCTTATGAGGGGGCAAATCATGAAAAGCGCGCTGAAAAATCCCTATATATACGCGATGTTCGTTCTTCCGACCTTGCTGCTGTACTGCTTGTTCTTCATCTATCCGATGGCCTCTTCATCGTTCTATGCGTTCACCGATTGGAACGGACTCGAAGACTATAAGTTTATTGGATTCGACAACTTTACTACGGCATTCAGCGATCCAGATTTCCGCAACGCGATCGTTAATAATATGTACTTCATTTTGTTCTCCGTCTTCATTCAAGTGCCGCTTATTATTTTCTTTGCGATTCTCGTTGGTCATGTTAAACGGTTCCAGGGCTTCTATAAAACAACCGTATTCATTCCATCTATTCTGTCCACTTCCGTAATCGGCATCCTGTGGGGCTTCATCTATGAACCGGAGATCGGGCCGCTGAACAAGCTGTTGTCCGTATTCGGCATTGATCCGATCTACTGGCTGGCCGATACCAAATGGGCGATGTTTGCAGTTCTTGCAACCAATGCATGGCAGTGGATGGGCTTCTACATCGTACTCGTGTTAGCTGCGATTCTCGCCATTCCGAGAGAAGTGAATGAAGCAGCCGAAATCGACGGCGCAAGCGGCAGACAACGCGCGCTTCTCATTACAGTGCCGCTCATTCGTCCGATTATTTCCGTCGTCATCATGCTGTCGATCGCAGGCGCCATGCGCGTCGTCGATATCATTCTCGTCATGACGAAGGGCGGCCCGGTCGGCTCGACGGAAGTAATGGCTTCATATCTCGTGAACGAGGCAATGGGCGTCGATCCGAACTATGGATTCGGCACGGCGATTTCGCTTATTATTTTCGCCTTTGCGCTCGTTCTGACCGCGCTTTACCAGCTGACGCTCGGAAGAAATCAGGGAGGGAATGATTGATCATGCAAACTTTGCTTAAGCGCACCCAGCCTGCCGTTCGCAGCCGAGTCGCCGTCCCGAAGCCAGTAAAGCGGGTGCTCCCGCATGTTGTGTTGATGGTTTACGTGGCGATCATTCTGTTCCCGTTCATATTCGTTGTCTTCTCATCCTTGAAGCAGAGCAATCTTGAGATTGCAGCGCATCCGTTCGGCTTCCCGACGAAGCTGTATTTTCACAACTATGCGGAAGCTTGGGTAAAGGCCAAAATAGGTGTATACTTCTGGAACAGTTTATACTTATCATTATCATCGTCGGCAGTCGGCGTGCTGCTGGCTGCCGGAACGGCATTCGCGCTCACGCGGATGAAGCTGCTTCGTATGAGCAAGGTAATTTATCAATTCGTACTGATCGGGATGCTTATTCCCGGCAACGTACTGTTCATCGCACAATATATGCTCGTCATGAAGATGGGCATTCTGAATACGCACTGGGCGCTGTTTCTGCCGTATACGGCGGGCGCGCTGCCATTGAGCGTCTTGCTGATCGCAGCATTCATGCGGAATATTCCGACCGATCTAGAGGAAGCGGCTGTCGTAGACGGCATGGGGGCGATCCGTATGTTCCTTGTGCTCATTCTGCCGCTTACGATGCCGGCGCTTGTAACGGTATTCATCGTGAACTTCCTCGGCGTCTGGAACGAATATTTGCTCGCGAATTTCTTCATTAGTAAGGATTCGCTCCGAACGCTGCCGACAGGCATGGTCGGCTTCCGTGATTCGTTCCAGACGAATTACGCGCTTATCTGCACAGGCATCGTGTTCAGCGTGACGCCAGTGCTTGTCCTGTATGCTTTCTTGCAGGAGAAAATTATTGAAGGCATCACAGCAGGCAGCGTGAAGGGATAACGACCCATACGAGCGAACGATTATGAATGGCGTAACCAATCATCGAGAAGGAGCCGTGCAGCATTATGTCACTTCCATACAAACTGTTTGGCGCCTTTATGACGTTCATTATCGTTCCGCTCATCGCGCTCGGCTTCGCTCTATATATTCTGGTTACCAATATGATTGAAGAGAAATATTCCGGACAAGCCGAATTGACGCTCCGCGCGCTCACTCAGAGCGTCGGCTTCGTATTCGGCGAGATGAACAAGGTGACGGACAGCACCATAGCCAGCGATGCGATTCAAGAGATGCTCAATAACGGCTATGAGACGGATTTGAAGGAAATCGATTATTTGGACCTGAACAAGGTCCAGCGCAATTTCCGAGATTTGCTCATCAACCATCCGTCCGTCAGCTATGCCTTCATGTACACGCTCAACAACGAGCGGATCAACCGTATCTTCACCAAAGAGCACTTCCAGGCCATGCCGTTCGCTCAGTTCAAGAAGCAGGAGATCTACCAGCAGGTGCTTCAGCGCAATGGGCAGCCGGTCTGGGTGGGACCTTACGAATATCCGGAGCTGACAGGCGTCGATCCGGTATTTACGCAGATTCGAGTCGTCAAAGATATTGCTACGCTCAATGATAAAGGCATTCTGCTCGTTCAGATCAAGAACTCCGGCATCGAGTCGGTGTTCCGTTATTTTCGCTACAAGCAGAAGCAGAGCACAACGGAGTTTCTTATCGTAAACGGCAAAGGACTCATCATGTATGACAGCAGCGAGAAGCTGAACGGCAAGTTCATCGATCAATATGTGAAGAAACCGCTTGTTCTCGATACCACCTATCGAAGCGGCAGAGGCAAGTTCGACGGGCAGGACAGCGTCATCTCCAGCATCGGTGCCGGCATCGAGAAGGAAGACTGGTATCTCGTCTCCATTACGTCCTGGAAGTCGCTGTCGAGCGAGGTTGGCTTGTACTCCCGCTGGGTTGTCGGCATCCTGCTGTTCTGCGTATTGTCCGCCTGCTACTTCATTATGTTCTTCGCGAATCGGATCGCGAAGTCGATTCTCCAGACGGTCAAGTTCATGCGCCGCGTGGAGAGAGGAGATCTGAACGCGCGACTGCCGATCAAGGGGAACGACGAGACGGCGCTGCTGGCAAGGGGCTTCAACAGTCTCGTATCGCAGGTGTCGGAGCTGCTTACGGAAGTGAAAAGCGAGCAGGAGCGGAAGCGTCATGCCGAGCTGCAGGCACTCCAGGCGCAGATCAAGCCGCATTTTCTGTTCAATGCGTTGGAATCGATCAACGTGCTCGCCGTGCAGAACCAAGGCAAGAAGGTCAGCCAGATGGTAACGCGGCTAGGCAGCCTGCTTCGGATCAGCATTACGCAGCGGGAGCAGATCACCGTCGAGCAGGAACTCGATCATTTGCTTAGCTACTTAGGTATCCAGAAGTTCCGGTTCGAGGAGCTGTTCGACTTCGAGATCGATATTCCGCCTGAGCTGATGCGTTACGAGATGCTGAAGCTGACGCTGCAGCCGCTGGTCGAGAACTGCATCCAGCACGGCTTTGAGGGCATCGACTACATGGGCCATATTCGCGTGTCCGCACGTGAGGAGGGCGATGCGCTCGCCTTTTATATCGAGGATAATGGCATTGGCATTCCGCCGGAGCGGCTTCAGGCTTTCAACTATGATCGCCTGAACCAGATGAGGGACAGTCGGCATGAAGATTCGCCGCAGACAGGAGAGGCGCGGGGACTTGGCGTGTACAATGTCGCGGACCGGATCCGGATTCAATACGGCAGTCGGTATGGTCTGTTTATTTGCAGCGAGCAGGGCAAAGGGACAACGATGAAGTTCACCATTCCGAAGAAAGACATTGGGAGTGTTGCACATGAGACTGAAGGCGCTGCTCATTGATGACGAAGTGCATATTCTGAAGAACCTGCAGGTTGTCCTGCCATGGGATGAACTAGAGGTCGAAGTCGTTGGTTTAGCCAAAAACGGGGTGCAGGCGCTCGAGCTTGTATCGGAGCATCATCCGGACATCATTCTGTGCGACATCCGCATGCCCGTCATGGACGGCATCGCGTTCCTCGGCAAGCTGCGCGAACTCGGCGAAGAAGCGGAGGTCATCATGTTGACCGGCTACCAAGACTTCGAATATGCACGCTCGGTTATGAAGTTCGGCGTGCGCGATTACGTGCTTAAGCCGATTGATTATGAGGAGCTGACGAATATTATCGGAAGGCTCGCGGGCACGGTCCGCGAACGCAGGCGGGAGCGGAATGTGGCCCAGGCTCAGCTTGGCCAAGCGGTTCATCTCGTACACGAGAAGATGCTCTACGACATTCTGATGGACTATTCGTCCGTGCAGACGCAGTTCATGTTCGACGATGTGGAGGTCGATGCGAGCCGGTTCCGTTATATTCTGATGTTAGCCGATATCGACGACTACACCCACAAGTATCGGTTCACATCCGAGCAGGACCGGAAGCTGCGCAATTTTGCCGTTCGCAATGTGCTGCAGGATGCACTGCAAGGCGAAGAGCTGCATTATGCAGTGCTGCAGATGCGCGAGGGCGAATGGTGCATTGTGCTCGAGAAGAACGAGGCGGAGCCGGCCGTGCCGCAGACGAACGTACGGCATTGGGCGGAATTGCTGCAGGCTGCCGTCGAGAGCCACGTCGGCGTTAAGCTGTCCATCGGCGTGCATCCGCAGGAAATTCCGATTCAGGAGCTGTCAGCAACTTACCGTTCACTGCAGAAGACGGTGCATCTGGCGTCTGGCAAGGACCGCTCGATTCTGCTGTCCAGCGAAGGCGATGCAGTGACCGACGGGGAAGAGACGCTCTGGGCGACGCTCGAGCAGCTGGTGTCGTCGTTGAAACGCAACGACCGTGAAGCGGTGGAGTCGGTGCTTCAGCAGTTGACGGCTCGCGTTCAGTCGGTACCGGGGCGGTCGCTGGCGCATGCGGAGAAGCTGGTCCATTTTGCCGCGATGCATCTGATGCGGGAGATGCGCGATCTGAATGTGCTGTCCGCTGAAGAGGAGAAAGAAATCTGGACCGTCATGGAGCAGGCAACCCGCGTGAAGGATATGCTGGCCGTTGTCCGGCGCATTATGAACGCGAGCCTCGAATCGTCCATGAATCGCAAATCAGGCGATGTGCTTATGCATACGGCGAAGGATTATATCGGCACGCATCTGTCTCGCGACCTTGGCGTCGACGAGGTGGCAGGCAGTCTCGGCATTAGCGCGAGCTACTTCAGTCAGCTGTTCAAGCAGCATGTCGGCTGCACGTTCGTCGAGTATGTAACGGCAGAACGGATTACGCTTGCGAAGTCGCTGCTGCTCATGACCGATCGGAGCATTACCGATATCGGACGGTCGGTCGGCTATGCGGAACGGCGATATTTTACGAAAGTGTTCCATAAGATTACGGGCGAGATCCCGTCTGAATTTCGGGAGAAGAGGGCTGGCAAGAACAAGGAGCAGACATGGGGGGAGTAAACGTGATGGACTTATCGACATGGAGCTTGCGGGACAAAATCGGCCAGATCGTCATGTGTGGTTTCGACGGTACGACGCCGACGGAAGGCATTAAACAGCTGATTCAAGATTATAAGCTTGGCGGCATCATTTATTTTCGCCGCAATGTAGGTCCGAGCAGCGAAGTCGCAAGGCTGTCGGCCGAGCTTCAAGCGCTGTCGCGCGAGGTGACGGACATTCCGCTCTGGATCGCGATCGATCAAGAAGGCGGCATGGTGTCGCGGATTGACCAAGATATCGCGCTCATGCCAGGCAATATGGCCATCGGGGCGACGGGCAGGCTGGAGTATGCCTATCGCACGGCAAGGGTCTCGGCCGACGAGCTGCTGCAGATGGGCATTAATATGAATCTTGCACCGTGTCTGGACGTGAACAACAATGCTGCGAATCCGGTTATCGGCGTCCGCTCCTTCGGCGAACGCCCAGACCAGGTGGCGGAGCTTGGCGCGGCGGCGATCGAAGGGTTTCAGGAATCAGGCGTATCGGCTTGCGCGAAGCATTTTCCGGGTCATGGCGATACGTCAGCGGATTCCCATCACGAGCTTCCGGTCGTTGGGCATGACCATGATCGACTGCATGCAGTAGAGCTTGTCCCGTTTCGTAGAGCGATAGAGGCAGGTGTCGATGCGATCATGACGGCGCATGTGATGTTCCCTGCTTATGAGAACTCCGGCGTCCCGTCCACGCTGTCGGCGAATATCATTACGGGCTTGCTGCGGGAGGAGCTCGGTTATAACGGCGTTATCGTCACCGACTGCCTCGAGATGAAAGCGATCTCGGAGACGGTAGGCATCGGCAGAGGGGCTGTCATGTCCCTGCGGGCAGGTGCCGATCTTGTGCTTGTCAGCCACCGATTGGATCGACAGCTGGAGGCGTTCGAAGCGATCTATGCCGCAGTCGAGAGCGGTGAGCTGACGGAGGAGCGGATCGACGAATCCGTGCGCCGGATTGTCGACTTAAAGCTGCGACGCGGTCAGGCCGGAAGCAGCGTGATCGGAGATGACGCCGCTATCGGTTCGGAGACGCATCTGGCAGTGGCGCGTGAAGCGGCGGCGCATAGCGTAACGTTGGTGCGCAATGAGCAGCATGCGGTTCCGCTGCAGAAGGACGTACCGACGTTCGTCGTCTGGCCGGAGGTTCGGACGAATACGGAGGTAGACGAAATCATTGTGCAGGAAGTGACGATCGGCAGCGCGCTTCGTTCCTATCTGGACAGCGTCGTGGAGAACGTCATTGGAACGGAGCCGACATCAGAGGAGATCGAGCAGATTCTGCAAGCAAGCAATGGCTATGCACAGGTCGTCGTCGGCACATACAACGCATCCTTCTCTGCTGGCCAGACGGCGCTTGTGAACCAGCTGCTCGCTAGAGACGGCGTGAAGGTCATCGTGGCAGCGCTGCGCAATCCATACGATCTGAACCAGTTCCCGGACGTTCATGGTTATCTGGCCTGCTATGAGAACCGTCCGATTATGATGGAGGCGCTGGCGAAGGTGCTGACTGGAGAAGCTGCGCCGTTCGGTAAGCTGCCCGTTACGATATCGGAGCAGTACGCTTGCGGGCACGGGTTGACTTAGGGTATAGCTGAAGCGCATACCGAATGCGTGGAACGGATAATTAGAGAGCCCTGATTGAGGCGCATTAGCGGCTTCATTCAGGGCTTTCTTCGATGTAAGCATATGTCCCGCCAAGGATTAAATCGAACAGGGAAAACTTGTATGATGACACCTGAAGAGGCAGACGATATAAGGAGCAGGCAAGCAGGAGGGATTGGCGCATGTGTGCAGCCAGCGATAGCAAAGTCAAAATCGCCCGAGACGATATGGGGCTGCCTGCCGCTTTTCCGTTCGAATCGGAGGAGACATTCGGCGTGGTCCCGATGTTCCAGCGGCTTCATTGGCATGACGGCCTTGAAATTAACTGCATTAAGCAAGGAAGAGGGCACTATATCATTAACGGCAGAACGTATCCATTCGAGACGGGCGATATTCTGCTTATCGGCTCGAACGACTTGCATTGTGCCTATGAGAGTCCAACGACAGAAGGTCTCTTGTTGCAGGTGATCTCCTTCGACCGATCCCTGTTTGCCGGCGATCATCGTTATGATCCTGATCTGCTGCAAGCCTTTCGACTTATGGGCAGCCGATACGATAATTTGCTGGGGCGCAATCATCCGAAGGCGGCGCTGCTTCAGCAGCTGTGCGCAGATATGCATACGGAATACACCGAGCAAACCAGTCATTATCCTACGATGATCCGCTCTTATTTGCTTCGGTTTCTTATCGAGATAAATCGCCATTGCGCGGTCAAGCAGCAGGCTGGGCCCCCTCCGCTTCAGCGTCATCACGAGATGATCCAGATCGCGGTGCGCATGATGGAGGAGCGTCTCGCAGAGACGTGGACGCTTGCGTCGATAGCCGCTCAGGTACAGTTCAGCCCTTCCTACTTCAGTGCTATATTCAAGGAGCTCGTCGGCATGGCGCCAATGGAATATTTGATCCAGCTAAGGCTGGCTCGCGCGGTTGAACTGCTCAATTCGACCGATCGGAAAATCATTGATATCGCGCTGGCCTGCGGTTTCCACAACCTATCTAATTTCAACCGATTGTTCATGAAGCATATCGGGCAATCTCCTAAAGATATTCGAATCACTCCGTTCGAATAGACTGAACATCTGCGATCATAAAATAGTATCAGTGAACGGTTGAATTGTAGCAGATTCAGCTGTTTTTTTTTGTTATAAAGTGAGGTTAAGGCAGCGCTCTATAACATACCATGGGCAAAGGCTGGGAGGCGCAATGGGGTATCTATTAGCAATCGATCAGGGCGGCACCAAGACGGTGGCATTGATCGGTGATGAGCAGGGCCGAATCGTCGGCATCGGATACGGCGGTGGAGCATGCCATCAGGATGTCGGCATAGAGATGGCAATGGCGATGGTCAAGCAGGCGTGCGATGGCGCGTTCGCGCAAGCGAACATAACGCCAAGCGACGTGCTGCTGGTACTCGGCGGGTTGACCGGCGCCGATTGGGATTACGAATATACGCTGCTGCGCGATGCGTTAGTTGCAACATTAGGGATAGCTAATATTCGTGTATATAATGACTGCATGATTGCGCTGCGCGGAGGGTCGGATCGGAAGAATGCAGTCGTCTTGTGCGCCGGAACCGCATTCAATGCGGCCGTAATAGCGCAGGACGGCAGAGAAGTCGTATACGGCTTCTATATTAACGAAGAGGATATGGGCGGGTCGGCGCTTGGCAAGTCCGTTTTCTTCGCGGTCTGTAACGCGCATATTGGCATAGCGCCGCCTACAATGCTTACCGAAGCGGTGCTGCGATATTATGGGCTGCCTTCGGTCGATGAACTGCTGCATCAAGGCATTACGAGGCAGTTAGGTCCGTTCAAGCTCCTGGCGCCGCTGTTGTTCGAGACGCTTCGCAAGGGCGATGGAGTCGCCAGAGACCTTGTAGAGCGATTCGGGCGATCGGTATCCAGATATGCGGCCGCTGGCATTCGCAGCCTCGACTTGCAGGACGCGAAGACGGACGTCGTGCTGTCGGGCAGCATTTTCAAGGCGAAGGATCGTACGCTGCAGGCTGTAATTGCGGCATCGATCGCAGAGAGCGCACCGAATGCCGAGGTTGTAGACTCGCTGTACGAGCCGGTCGTTGGCGCGTATCTTATGGCACTGGATGTTCAGCATGGCCGCACGTTCCCGATGCGCACGGCTGCACTGCTCGAGAGCGCGGCGGCAGCGAAGCTGCTTCGATTGGAGCAGTAGGAGAGACGAGGGCTCCATTAAACGATTTTATTTGATAAATTCATACATTTCTCAGAGGAGGACGCTATGATGTCTAAGCAAGAGCTCAAACTAGCTGTAATAGGCGGCGGTTCCTCGTATACGCCGGAATTGATTGACGGATTGATCCGCTATTATGACGAGTTTCCGGTGACGGAGCTTGTATTGGTTGATATTGAGGCTGGCTATAACAAGCTGCAAATCGTTGGCGCATTGGCCCGCAGGATGATCGAAGCAAGCGGCAAGCCGATCCGACTGGCGCTGACACTCGACCGGCGCGAAGCGATTCGAGGCGCTCATTTCGTCTCGACGCAGATTCGCGTAGGCATGCTGGAGGCGCGATCCCGTGACGAGAAAATCCCGCTCTCCCATGGCCTGATCGGTCAAGAGACGACAGGTGCAGGCGGATTCGCCAAAGCGCTCCGTACGATACCGGTCATTCTCGAAATTTGCCGTGAGATCGAGGAGCTCGCTCCGGACGCCTTCCTTATTAACTTTACGAATCCGGCAGGCATCGTCACCGAAGCGGTGCTGAAGCATTCGAATGTCAACACCGTAGGGCTCTGCAACATTCCGATCGGTACGCAAATGCAGGTTGCCAGGTTATACGACGCTGCGCCGGAGACGGTCGATCTGGAGGTCGCGGGCATTAACCACCTGCACTGGACGACCCGAATCGGAATCGACGGCGTCGATCGGACCGACGATTTCATGAACCGAGTCGAAGCGCTCGGCGGCAAGTCGGTGAAGAATATACCCGATCTGGAGTGGAACGCTGACTTTATTCGTTCGCTTGGCGCTCTTCCTTGCGCTTACCATCGCTATTACTACATGAAGGATGAGATGCTGGCAAAGCTCCTTCAGGTATATAGAGAGAAAGGGACGACGCGAGCGGATGAAGTCCTTAGCGTTGAAGCCGAATTGTTCGGTATTTATCGCAAGCCTGAGATCGTTGCGAAGCCTCCGCAGCTCGAGAACAGAGGCGGCGCTTACTACTCGGAGGCCGCCATTCGGCTCATGAAATCGATCTATAACGACAAGGGCGATATGCAAGTCGTTAACGTTCGCAACGGAAGAACGATCGAATGCCTGCCGGAGGAAGTCGCCGTCGAGGTGCAGTGCCGCATTACTGCCAACGGACCGCAGCCGGTTGGGCTGACAAGACCGCTCCCGGCGCAAATTCGCGGACTGCTGCAAATCGTGAAAGCGTACGAGGAATTGACCGTCGAAGCGGCGGTGACAGGCGATTATGGGATTGCGCTTCAGGCGCTTACCATTCACCCGTTGGTCGGGGATGAAGCGGCGGCAAGGCGGGTATTGGACGATATTATTGCAGCCAATGAGCGCTATTTGCCGCAATTTCAACGCTGATTCAGCTGCAACGGTTATGCTTGACGAGGCGGCAGCCTCGCTGCTGCCGGCTCAGCCTTAAGTCGAACAATAAAGCCCTGAATGAAGGCGCGTCACGCGCGGTTTCATTCAGGGCTTTCGTCTAACGATTAGCTGCTGTAGCTGCCTTTTTTCTTTTTATATAAGCCGTGGCCGTATTGCGGGTGTTGAGGCGGGTGATAATGGCCTTTCTTATAGTCGCTGCTGCTGTGACTATGATGTTTATAACCGCCGTAATGACCATGCTGACCATGCTGACCGTAATGACCGTGGTTGCCGTGATTCTTATGGCCTGTTAAAGAGCCGAGGAGCCGATTCACCAAATCTCTTAACATGTGCGAGACCTCCTAATCGATTCGAGACAGCTAAGATGCTCGATGTACCTGTTCATACGATCTATTCATGACGAGGTTTCAGCATAGACGGCCTATTCTATACATTTCCCAGTCCCAAAGGATAGAAACCAAGGTGCTTGGCGCAACGTATGGGAGACCAAGGGAGGCGATCGGATGCTGGCAGGGCTCATGGCATGGTGGAGGCAGCGGCGGCTGAATTGGATGGACTTTCCGCTTCGCCAAGGGATGGTTTGGGCGGGACGTTACCGCATTGAACAATATATTGGCGAGGGCAGCTACGGACAGGCGTATCGCTGCATCGATCAGCAGACGGGTGCTGCGGTCCTTCTGAAGCGGAGCAAGCCGAGCAAGCGAGCGGTTGGACGCAAGCTTCTGCAGCGCGAGAGCGATGTCCTGCAGACGCTCCGTCATCCGCAAATTCCGAGCTGGCTCGGCGAGGCTGTGCATCGGCGCGAGACTGCGCTTGTCATGGCTTTTATCGAAGGGGACAGTCTGGAAAGGGCGATGATTGAACGAGGCGCAACGTATACGCAGTGGCAGGCGCTTCGAATTGTACGCGACCTGCTTGGGCCGCTCGGTCATCTGCATGCTGCCGGCTTCGTCCATCGGGATGTCCGCATTCCGAATGTATTGGCCTACGGCGAGCGCATCTATCTGATCGACTACGGCTTAGCGTGTCGGATCGGGGAGGAGCTGCGGGCGGAAGGCGCGTCAAGTGCTAAGTCGAAGAGTCAAGAGCCGAGCGGCTTCGCGGACGGCTGGGAAGCGGTCAAGCAGCGAATGCGTGCACCCGAGACGACAAGCGATCTGCACGGGCTGGGGCATCTGTTCTTGTTTCTCATGTATGCGGGCTATGAGCCTGTCGAAGGGCAGGAGGAGCGAAGCTGGGAGGAAGAGCTGACGATGGATCCCAAGGTGAAGCTGTTCGTTCGCGGACTATTGGATGGTCAATGGCAGTCGGCCGCTGAATGCGAGCGAGTGCTTGATGGACTCGTCCGCGAGTTGGATTCGACGAATACCAATTCCAACACGGAAGTATAGTGCGTTAGCCAGATGGAAAAATAATACTATGGAGTAAATTTGATTCGTGGAGGCTAACCCGTGACCGACAGCATGTCCAAGCTCGCGTTAATGATCTCTGCAATAAGCGGCTTCGCTTACCTGATCGTCTATGTCCGAACGAGAAAACGCGTCGGCAGCTATATCGCCCAAGAATCCCAATATTACAATAACAGCAGCAGCGAGTCCGAGGAGGAGCTGCAAGCTTCGCAGAGCGAGTATCGATCGCTGTTCTTAACTTCCCAATACGTCATGATCCTGCTTGCGATGGCGGCGATCATCTTTGGCGTTATCGGCGTATTCGGACATTCGACGGAATAGAGAGGTCGTATTCCGCTTGCGCACCAGATTTCCCCCGCCGGGTAGGTTGGGGGTTATTTGTGCTGCAGTCATAATCCGTCATTGTAATACAAAATGTTACAAGTATAATTATACCTATTCTATGAGAGTGAAGGAGATTCGAAGCTATGAAGCTAGCAATACGATGCATCATGGTCATTACGCTCCTGCTGCTGGCGGCACAGTCGACGATGGTTGCTGCCGCTGGAACCCAGAAGTTAGCAGTCACGAGGGGCGGAGGGAAAACCATTGCCGTTAATGGCGAGCAGATGCTCTTCCAGCACGAGGAGTTTCCGATTCTATATCAAGGGACGACTTATCTCCCGGTTCGCAAAATAGCCGAGGCGCTGGGCAAGCAGGTAACGCTGAATTCAGCGAAGTCTACGCTCAGTTTATCGGGAAGCGAGATGTATGAGTCCGATTTTGGAGGCTCGTTCAAAGACTTCGCTTACAACGATCGCATAGATGCGCGTCTGGTAACGTTGAAGGTGGAGTATGACGGCAAGCTTCAGTCGAAGACGATCAATGCCATCATTACCGGGGGCAAAACGTTCGTTCCGATGCGTGCATTGGCCGATATGGCCGGCGCGACGCTTGAGGTCACGTCCGATACGATCAACATCAGCAAGCCAATCATCATTCCGCATGTGCAGACGCAGATCGTCGAGAAGGCAGCCAACACGTCGCGCGTAATCGGCCTCTATGATGATTTCCTCGATTCCTATGCCGATCTTGCGCCGTCGATTGTAAGCTATGTGAACCCTGACGGAACGGTTAATGTCGGATGGGTGGACACGAAGAGCAGCAGCATTAAGATCGCTGCCATGGATCAACAGCTGAAGCGCACGAATGTGCTGACGTTCAAGATGGAGATGCCGAATTTCGGTACCTTCACTAAGGACGATCAAGGCAACTATTACATCCTGTGGGGCCGCTGGGTGGAAGAAGATCAGCAGGACAAACCGAGCGTCCAAATTAGCAAATATTCGAGTACGGGCGCGAAGCTGGGGGATGTCTTGTTCACGTCCGGTACGCAGTACTTCCGCGGCACGAAGGAGCCGTTTCACTACGCGAATGCGAAGCTGCAATATTCGAATGGCCTGCTCGTCGCCTACTTCGGCAGAGTGATGTTCCAGTCCGAGGACGGATTGAATCATCAGTCTTCGACCGCTTTGTATGTGGACACGGATAACATGAAGCAAGTGGCGCGAGCCATTCCGTATTCAAGTCACTCGTTCGATCAGGACGTTGCTTTTGACGGGGATACGATTGTTTTTGCAGAGCGCGGCGATTATTACGATCGTGGGTTTACGATATCGAAGGTTACGCAGGGGAGCGATTACGCGCAAAACGTGACCCCGTTCTGGTTCAAATTCGGTGCGGCAATCTATCAGCAGACATTCTCGGAGCTTGGCGGCATTGGCGTAGCGGACGACGGTTATGTGCTGGTCGGCACGTCCGAGCGAACGATGAGCGCAGAGATGGCGCAGACGAACCATAATGAATCGCGCAACCTGTTCCTTCAGCTTGTAGCGAAGAACTTCGAGAATGTGTCCGAGCCTGTGCGCTCGGTTGGCGACAATCAGCGCTTCACCATCTCGCTGCCAGGCAACGCGAATACGGTCGATAACAAAGGCGTCGTGTGGCTGACCAGCTATACGAATCTAACGAAAGACAATGCGGCGCATCCGAAGCTCGCTCGCATCGATGGCAATCGATTCGTCGTCATGTGGGAGAACGTAGGCGCGGATAACAGCAAGTCCTCGCTGGATTACAAATCGACTTACTATATGATCGTTTCTGCGAGCGGTGAGGTTATAAAGCCGGCAACGGAAATCCGTGGCGCGCGCATCAACATCGGAGACTCGATTCACTACGCGAACGGTGCGGTCTATTGGGCTGCGAATACGAAGGGCAATGATATTATTCTGTATAAGCTAGATTTGCAGAGTGAATAGAGTCGCGAGAGAACACACCATGAAGGAATCCGTGTCTGTAGGATTAGAATCGTTCTTCCGATATAGAAGGAATTATATTCCATTTCGAAGGAGAATAGGTCTTGCGAATACTGAATGATCAACCATCAAGTAACCTGGCTGTCGTCACTGCTTCACAGAAGATTAAACGCAAGCTTGTAGGAGCCGCGGCCATTATGATCTGTGCCTCCGCGCTCTTGACGGTTCCGGCTCCTGTCTCAGCGGCATCCCATGGTCCCAGCGCGTGGGCAGAGGATGATACGTATGAAGCGTTCCGGAACGGACTGATCCCGGACATGGTGTGGGGGAATTTCCAGGATAAGATTACTCGAGCAGAACTGAGCGGCGTTATCGTTCGTCTGTATGAGAGATTAACGGACAGCAAGGCAGCTGCGGCAGTGTCGAACCCGTTCAAGGATACCAAGGATGCCGATGTGCTTAAGGCTTTCGCGCTTGGTATTATCGGCGGGACCGGAGCAGGGAAGTTCTCGCCGGACGCAGCGGTAACACGCGAGCAGTTAGCGGTCATGCTGTACAATACGCTCGTCAAGGCGGGACTGAAGGATGCGACCAATGGGGATAAGGCTGCGGCATTCACTGATTCGAGCTCCATTGCGAGCTGGGCTGCCGAGGCTGTAAGCAAGCTTGCGGGATCAGGCATTATGCAGGGCGCGAATACGAAGAATGGGCTGCAGTTCCAACCGAAGGCGAGCGTGACGCGCGAGCAGATTTTCGTTCTGGCCAACCGAATTTCGAATGATTTGGGACCGTTATACGTCGAGAGCGAATATGACCTGCTGGACGCCGTCGAGCGTCGCGATCAGCGGATCATTATCAAAGACAGCCGCACGAAGAAAATTTATGATGAGGCTGTACGCATCAACAACGAGATCCTGAAACCGGACATGACCGAGGTCGACAAGGAGCTCGCCATCCACGATTACATTGTGCTGCATACCGCCTATGACTACGACAATTATTTGAAGGATACGATACCGGATGACTCTTACAGTGCATACGGCGTCCTTTTCAAAGGAACGGCAGTTTGCCAAGGTTATGCTTATGCTGCGCATTTGATGCTCGAGCTGGCTGGCATTGATTCCATTATCGTGACGGGAACGGCGAACGGCGGCGGCCATGCGTGGAACAAAGTGAATATCGACGGCGATTATTACAATCTGGATGTCACTTGGGACGATCCGGTTCCAGACGAAGAGGGACGGTTGGTATACGCTTATTTCAACGTAACGGATGAGCAGTTAGCCAAGGACCACGAGTGGGAGATGGATAGCTTCCCTTATGCTGCGGCAACCGCCGCCAACTACTATGAATCGAAGGGGCTAGTCGTTCGAAGCGCAGAAGAGATGAAAGCACGTGTAAGTGCCGCTATTGCCTCGCGCGCAGAGACGGTATCGTTCCGTGCCGATTACGAAGGCAGCGTGCAGTCGGATTTGAGAGAGGTCATCTTCAGCGGCGGCAGCGTTTCTCGGTACAGCTATTCGTATAACGGTACGGTGTATGAAGTGACGCTGGAGTATCGGAGTTGAACTCTTTAAGAACGCAGAAAGCAAGGGGCCTAACGGCTTCCTTGCTTTCGTATTAACGTTTTAATTTTTTTTGGATTTTCTTTATTGCCATTCGAATATTAGGATATAAGCCTGCGATTTTGACAGAGAATAATAAAGGATTTATTTCTTTACCTTTATATTTATTGTATAGGTCAATTAATTCACTGGTATCCCTATTCATGATGGATGTTAATGCTGGAAGTGTGAACGGGACTCCGTGTTTTGATGAGGTGAATTTAAACATTTTGATATTCGAGATGGATTGTGCGACTTCAACTTGAGGGATATCGAGTGTGCTATTTGCGGGTGCAAAATAAAAAACGTATGATCGTGAACGTTCTATGTAATCTTTCAGATCGTAATATTGATTGACAGCTTTATTATGAAAGTGTTTAAACAGCAATGGATCCCTCTCTGCTTGACTTTCCTGTGCCCAGACACGCAGAGACAATTGCGGTGCAAAAGAAAAGATAATTTCTGCATTCAGCATTGTCCCAAATAAAATAGATGCATAACCGCCCGCCGAGCTGCCAACCGTAATTATTTTTTTGCCAGCTGTCTCACGCCTTAATAGTGATAACACAGTTTCAATAGTGTTGAGTTCGCTGCTGATGCCTTCTAAGTACCATTGTTTAAATAGATCTCGAACAAAAATATGTTTATGTGCTTTTTGGATGAGGTTACTTGTCCATTCATATCTATTTCTATTTATAATCGTGTGTTCGAATGTCTCTAGCGTATTAGGAAAATAGATGCCGTTGCTAGAAAAGTATATGGCGATATATTCATCATTTTCGGCACTGTTAGTATATTTAATCGTGAAATTTTCTTTTTGTCTTTCATTTAGTACGGTGGTGCTATGAGTCGGATTTAATTCTTTCTCCATTAGATGCAACCCTCCATTAGTCGTACCTTTACTATATCACTTTTGCAAAGCTGGAAATATAATCTTAGTCCACAATCGACCAGGTTGTGGATTTTTGTTGTTTAAACGCACAAAGAAAGGATAATGTCGCTTCAGCTAGAATTATAGAGGAGATGATAGGGGGTTATCGCTATTTATAGAATTAATCTTTTCCGCTATACCGTAGGCGCAGTATTATTCGTCTTAATCCTTGCAGGCTGCTCGATTCAAGCAGGTCCTTTCAAGCAGAATATACAAACCGTCGCGCCGCCTGTTGTCGTAACAGAGCCGCTGGATTATACGAAACAGGAAGCTTCGGCGTCTGGGAATACAGCAAATGAAACTACGCCGGATGCAGAAGATACGGTGACGACTCCGGAAGCCGACACGCACGCTGACACTGGCACGGACGCCGAATCGCAAGCGCCGATCGAGCCGGATTCTGTCGTAACGAGCGTCACGCTTGCCGCGATTGGCGATGTGCTCATCCACCGTCCGATCTATCGGGAGGCGGAGCAAAAGGACGGCACTTATGATTTCGGCTCGGTGTTCCAATTGGTCAAGAACACGATGCTGCAGCCTGATCTGCTTATCGCGAATCAAGAGTCGATGATCGGCGGGAAGGCAATCGGGTTGTCGACGTATCCGTCTTTCAATAGTCCGCATGAGGTGGGCGACACGCTTAAGGATGTTGGTGTAGATTTCGTAACGGTAGCCAACAACCATACGTTGGACCGTGGAGAGAAGGCGATCCAGAGTGCTTTGAAATATTGGGATGCACTGGACATGCCTTATACAGGCGCCTTCAAGAATGAAGAAGACAAGTCCCACATCCGCACGATCACTCGCAACGATATTACGTTCTCGGTACTTGCCTACACGTATGGAACGAACGGCATTCCGGTGCCGAAGGGCAAGGATTACTTGGTCAACCTGATCGACCTGAAGAAGATCGAAGCCGACGTGAAGCAGGCGAAACGAATATCGGATGTCGTTGTCGTTGCCATGCATTGGGGAACGGAGTATCAGGACTTCCCGAACAAACAGCAGCAGCAGTTGGCGCAGCAGCTTGCCGATCTTGGCGTCGATCTCGTCATCGGCAACCATCCGCATGTGCTGCAACCGCCGCAATGGTTGGAAGGAGCAGATGGCCATAAGACGTTCGTATGGTTCTCGCTGGGCAACTATATTTCATCTCAAGAAGGGATGAAGAAGCAGATTGGTGGTATCGGGTACATCGATGTGGTTAAAACAACAGTAGATGGACAATCCACGATTGAATTATCGAACCCTGGTTTCATGCCGACCTACGTCTATTTCCGCAATTGGAAAGACTATCGGATTACGCCGTTGGAGCAAACGAAGAACAGCGAGCTCGCGCAGGCAAGCAAGCAGTTCGATGCAACGATGAAGCATATGAGAAGCAGCATCCCGGAATTATCGCTTATTCATCCAAACGAATCATAAGGAAGGGGATAGCAATCGATGAAGCCCGTTACGGTACCCGATTTATCCGCTAGACCGTTTCAGTTGACAGTCGAACGTCATATGGAGGCATCGCCCGAACGAATCTATCTCGCATGGACGAAACGGTTTGATTGCTGGTTCGCCGAGAAAGGCACGCTCATTATGCAAGGCGAAGTGGATACGGCGTTCTTCTTCGAGACGGTGCACGAGACGAGCCGCCACCCGCATTACGGACGATTCCTGCGGCTGGAACCGGACCACCTCATTGAACTGACATGGATCACTGGGGCAGGCGGGACCAAAGGCGCTGAGACCGTCGTAACGATTGAACTTGAACGAGCCGGCGCTGGCACGAAGCTGCGTCTTACGCATGCCGGTTTCCCGGACGAGGAATCCCGCAGCGGCCATGAGCAGGCTTGGCCGTTCGTACTGGAGCAGCTGGATCGGAAGCTGGCGAATTTGTAAATGGTAAAGGTCAGGGCCCTCCAAACGAGGGCGACCTGCACGTTTAAACGCAATCGAATAGAAAGCCAAAGCCCTCGTGGTCAAGACCCCATTTTTCGGACATTGAAAAAAGCCCTAGGCTGCAAGCTGGCGTCGGTAC
>NZ_BTCK01000060.1:0-34334 GCF_033239625.1 Paenibacillus sp. CCS19 | reverse complement strand
TATCGAATCTGGCTACTCAGAATGGATTAAGTGTGTCACAGCCACACTTAATCGTTCGCAAACTTGACTCGATACCAATTAAGTGTGTTAAACCCTAGTTTAACGATGCACCGACAATCGAATCTCGCCCCACAGGTTGGAATAAGTGTGTCAAAGCCACACTTAATCGTCCGCAAACCTGACTTGCAGCCAATTAAGTGTGCCAAATTCCCGCCTAACGACGCACCAACACTCGAATCTCGCTCCCCAGAATGGATTAAGTGTGTCTCAACCACACTTAATCGTCCGCAAACCTGACTCGAAGCCGATTAAGTGTGGTAAACCCCCGCCTAACTACGCACCGACAATCGAATCTCGCCCCACAGGTTGGAATAAGTGTGTCACAGCCACACTTAATCGTTCGCAAACTTGACTCGAAACCAATTAAGTGTGACAAACGACAAACCCCCGCCTAACAACGCACGAATTATCGAATCTCGCCGTTGGAGACAGGTGCAAGCGAGGAGCTGAAAGCGCCGGATCGCAGCTATGACCATACGCTGACGCAAGTAGAGCCTGCGCCACCTTGTTGTGCTGCGTGTTGGAGTGATGGGGAACCTACGACCGCCACCTCGGAGGAATCACGCTGCGTAGGTGCAATTGTGCACCTACTGCTGCCCGCCTCGGCACATATGCCCCCGCTCGGCAGAAGCGAGCCAGCCTAAAGCGCAAAAAAAACGGTTGAGCAGCAGCTCAACCGTTCCCTAAACACCTCTACCCAACGAGCGCTTCCCATTGCTCGTATACCGATGCGAGCTCAGCGCGCTTCGCATCCATGCTTGCTTGTATCTCCTGAACGCGCACGTAATCGTTGAACACTTCGGGTTTCGTCAGCTCCGTCTCTAACTCTTCAATCGCGGATTCCAGCTCGGCGATCGAAGCTTCCAGCTGCTCCAGCTTGCGCTGACGGCTGCGCTCATCGCGTTTGGCTTGCTTATCCGCTTCATATGATGAGCTCGAAGTAGGTGCTGCGTCCACAATTGCAACCTGCGACCGCGTTCCTTTACCGCTGGATGCTGCTTCAGCTGCGGCGAGCGCGGCAAGTTCTTCGAGCTCCTGTTTTTTCTCGATCATATCGTCATAATTTCCCAGGAAATGTCGGCATCCGTCTGGTGTCAGCTCCACGATCCGCTCGGCCATCTTGTTCAAGAAGTAGCGGTCATGCGAGATGAACAGCAACGTGCCGTCATAGTCGATCAACGCGGATTCGAGAACTTCCTTGCTGAACAAATCCAAGTGGTTGGTGGGCTCGTCGAGAATAAGCACATTAGCGCGATCCAGCATCAGCTTGGCGAGCGCGACGCGTGCTTTCTCACCGCCGCTGAGTGAAGAAACCACTTTCTGTACATCGTCGCCGCTGAACAAGAAGCTTCCAAGTACGGTGCGGATACGTGCTTCTTCTAGATGAGGGAATGCGCTCCATACTTCCTCCAGCACGGTATTGGAGCCTGTCAGCGTCGCCTGTTCCTGATCATAGAAGCCAAGCTTGACGTTCGAACCCCAACGGAACGAGCCTGCGGCCAGCGGTTGACGATCAATCAGCGCCTTGAGCAGCGTCGACTTTCCTATACCGTTAGGACCAACTAGCGCAACCGTCTCGCCGCGTTCAAGGCGGAAGCTGATGTTCTTGAACAGTGGCTCTTCTGCACCCTGGAACGCGACGGATAACGATTCGGCCGTCAATACGTCCTTGCCGGTCTGGCGATCGATCTCGAAGGAGAAATGCGCCTTCTTCAGCTCGCCGAGCGGCTTGTCGAGACGCTCCATCTTGTCGAGCGCTTTGCGCCGGCTTTGTGCGCGCTTCGTCGTAGAAGCGCGGACGATATTGCGTTGAATGAACTGTTCCATCTTCGCAATTTCATCCTGCTGCTTCTCGTACTGCTTCAGCTGCGATTCGTATTCCGCCGCTTTCAGATCGATGTAGCGGCTGTAGTTGCCCGTATATCGCTTCGCTGCATGACGCTCGATCTCGACAATGCCTGTCGCCAGCGCATCCAAGAAGTAGCGGTCATGGGAGACGATCAGGATCGAACCGCTGTAGCCGCGGAGATACGATTCGAGCCATGTCAATGTCTCGATATCCAAGTGGTTGGTCGGCTCGTCAAGCATAAGCAGATCAGGCGCTTGCAGCAGCATGCGGGCGAGCGCCAGCCGCGTACGCTGTCCGCCGCTCAGCGTGGAAATTACGGTATTCGGATCGAATTGACCGAAGCCCATGCCGTGAAGGACGCTCTTGATGCGCGTATCCATCTCGAAGCCGCCATTTGCGCGGAACCAGTCGGAGCGCTGGGCATAGCGGGCGAGCGTTTCCTCATAGCGCTTATCGTCACGCTGCAGATCGGGATCCGCGATCGCAACCTCTAATTGGCGAAGTTCCTGCTCCGTATCGAGCAGCACACGGAACACTTCGCGCATTTCTTCAATAATAGAGCGATCCGAATTCAGTCCGCTGTTCTGCGCGAGATAGCCGATGCGTGTTTCTTTGGCTTTGTAGATCGTGCCGGAATCGTAGGACATCTCGCCTGCGATAATTTGGAGCAGCGTCGACTTGCCGGCTCCATTCACGCCAACGAGGCCGATTCGTTCGCGCTCTTGGATCTGAAAGGTAATGCGGGATAAAATCGGCGTCACGCCGTAGCTTTTGGATAAGTCGGAAACTTGAAGCAGCATATGGAATGATAACCTCCAATTCACAACATGGGTCAAATTAAAAACTACAAGAAATCACGTATAGTGACAGTTTACCACATAAGAATTTATAAGTTTCCGGTGTAATTCAGGAAAGATGAAATTCTTGTTGGCGAGGGCGAAACAGCTACCACCGGCCTGTGAACAGCATTGCAACGTGTAAGTCTAGATATAACTGTAAGCCGCTCATCTTAAAAAAAGGCATAATAGAGGGTTTTCTCGCAAGATCATGTCGGAAAATGAAACCAGCCTTCGCATTGGCGAAAGCTGTTCAACAATGGTAAACTAATAACGATTATTGCTGCAAGAATTGGTAGAGAGGGCTAACTCATGATGCAACAGAATAACGGCGAGAAGCGCGAACTGCGGGTCGCCATGAAGCGCAGACGTGAGGCGGTAGAGCCGGCGCATCGCGTTAGCTGGTCACAGGCGGCTTGCGAACGGATATCGCACTTGCTCGCGGACATAGGGGCAGCGAACGTTATGGTTTATATCGGACTGCGTTCGGAACTAGATACATCGGCGCTCATCGAACACTGCTGGCGGAGCGGAATTGCCGTAGCTGCACCGCGATGCGAGTCGGACGGCGCTACGATGACGCCCTACTGGATTCGCTGCTGGGACGAGCTTATGCCTGGTGCTTTCGGCATTCGAGAACCGAATCCGACATTGGCTCTGAGGTGTGATGCAGCGTTTGTGCCGAATATGGTCATTGTTCCGGGATTGGCCTTCGATCAATCGGGCGGAAGGCTTGGTTACGGGGCAGGCTTCTATGATCGTTATTACGACCGTCTTCGGGGACTTGTCCCAAGCGAGACGGATATGCCATTATGGGCGGGCTGCTGCTACGAGACGCAGATCGTCTCAGCAGTGCCGATGGACAGTCATGACGCGCGGATGGATGCCGTCGTGACCGAGCAGCACGTGTATTGGAGCGGACGAAGGAGTCGATCAAGTTGGAATCGTTAACGCATTTCGATGAGCAGGGCAGAGCACGGATGGTCGATATTTCGGAGAAGGATGTAACGAAGCGGACAGCAATCGCTCGGACAGCAGTAACGATGCGGCCGGAGACGCTGCTGACGATCAAGGAAGGAAGAATCAGCAAGGGAGATGTGCTCGGCGTAGCGCAAGTTGCAGGCATTATGGCAGCGAAGCAGACGTCGGCATGGATTCCGATGTGTCATCCGATTGCGCTGACAGGCGTCAACATTGCTTTCGACGATAACGGCAGCGATGAGCTGTATATCGAAGCGACGGTCAGAACGACCGGCAAGACGGGCGTAGAGATGGAGGCGTTGACCGCTGTTTCGGCTGCAGGTTTGACCGTGTATGATATGTGCAAAGCAATCGATAAAGATATGGCGATAGGCCCGACACGGTTGATCGAGAAGACCGGCGGGAAGAACGGGGATTATCGGCGGAATGACGAAGCGTCATTCTAGCTCCCTGTTAGGCAAATTGCCGAGCAGCAAAGTGACTTTGAGTATGCAGAGTGGCTTAGAGCTTGGCTCAAAGATCCTGATTTATGCAGCAGAGTGACTTTGAGCACGGCTCAAAGATCCTGATGTCAGGAGGAATTGTTCATGAAATGGAAAGTGGCGATTCTGACAGCAAGTGATAAGGGCTCGAGGGGAGAACGCGAAGATACGAGCGCGCAGGTCATTCGAGAGCTCGTAGAAGAGGAGATCGGCGGCGAGATCGTCGACTATCGCATCGTGCCGGATGAGCAGGATGAGATTATGGCTGCGCTCATCGAGATGACCGATTATTATAAGGCGGATCTCGTGCTTACAACTGGGGGGACTGGCCTTGGTCCACGGGATGTCACGCCTGAAGCGACCTTGAAGGTGGCGGATCGTCTCGTACCCGGCATTTCGGAAGTGATGCGCATGAATGGCATGAGCCGGACGCGCAGAGCGATGCTGAGCAGAGGCGTCAGCGTCATACGAGACCGCTCGCTTATCATTAATCTGCCTGGCAGCCCGAAGGGCGTACAGGAAAGTTTGATGAGCGTGATCGATCAGCTTCCGCATGCACTCGGCATTGTATCCGGTCACATTGGGGAACACGCCAATGAGCGATAATGAATCGAACGGCAAACAGGCGACAGTGATGCGGGAAATTCCGGTCGAAGAAGCGGTCGGGATGCGGCTTGCGCATGATTTGACCCAGATCGTGCCGGGCCAATTCAAAGGGCGCAAATACAAGCGCGGCCATCTTATTACGGAAGCAGATATTCCCGGGCTTCTTGACATTGGCAAGGCACATATTTATACGCTGGATATTGGCGATAATGATTTGCACGAGGATGATGCGGCAGGCCGACTGGCAGAGGCATTGCAGGGCGATGGCATTGTGTTGTCGGAGCCTCATGAAGGCAAGGTATCGCTGCGCGCGCAGCGCACGGGACTTGCGGTTATCCCGCCAGAGCTGGTAGAGTCTATTAATCGGATTGGCGATATTGCGCTTGCAACGGTCCGGCATCATACGCTCGTCCGCGAAGGACAGCCGGTTGCCGCTACTCGGGCTATTCCGCTTGTTCTGCCCAAGACGAAGGTGGAAGCGGCAGAGAAGCTGGCTGCAAACTATCGACTGGCGAATGATGGAGCCGCTCCGATACAGGTGCGCCCGCTGAACAAGTTTAAAGTAGGTTTGTTAACGACAGGCAGTGAAGTGTATAGCGGTCGAATCGAAGACAAATTCGGTCCTGTCGTCCGTGCTAAGCTGGAGGCGCTTGGGTCAGAGGTGGCCGAGCAGCGATTCACTCCTGACGATCGACAAACAATTGTCAATCATATCCGTTCCTTGTTTGACAGCGGGTATGATATGATACTAGTGACTGGCGGTATGTCCGTTGACCCGGACGACCGTACGCCGGGCGCGATCCGGGAAGCCGGCGCACGCATCGTAAGCTATGGCACGCCGATGCTGCCGGGCTCGATGCTGTTAATCGGCTATTTGGACGGAGTTCCGATCATGGGACTGCCGGGTTGTGTCATGCATGACCCGCATACCTCTTTCGATGTGCTGCTGCCAAGGATATTGGCTGGAGACACGATTACACAAGAGGATGTCGTAACGATGGGTTATGGCGGATTGCACGGCTGCTAGTACATAGTTGTACGTTTTCATGTCACAACAATTTCATTCATAAAACGGATATTGGAGAGGTGAATGCAATGCTTGGTGGAATCGGACCAACGGGTTTTATTCTGCTCGTCGTTATCGCGCTGCTGCTGTTCGGACCGAACAAGCTGCCTGAGCTTGGCCGCGCTTTCGGACGTACGCTGCGCGAATTTAAGGCAGGCGCTCGCGAAGTGATGAGCGACAACGAAGATCAGAAGTCGAAGGAACGTGTTGAAATCAACAAGGTGGACGACGTTCAAGTCAACAATAAACGGCTCCCGGAATAGTCGGAGCCGTTTTTCATTGCATGGCATACATAAGAAACGCGTATAGCTGTCTCGCCATCCGAGTGAAACAGATACGTGTGCTGGGTTAAGGAGTGAGCCAACATGGCCGAACAACGGCAGTCTTCCGATCAGTCGGCGGCGGGAATTAGAAGCCGCATCCGCGAAGAGGGAATGATGCCGCTGCTGGAGCATTTGGGCGAGCTGAGACGCCGCCTTTTCTGGACGGTGCTCGTACTCGTTGTCGGGCTCTGCATTGGGCTGTATTATGCGAAACCGCTGTATGAATTCGTAATAACGGATGGACCGATGAATGGCGTTGATCTGCATACGTTCTCATTATGGGACGGTATCGGCATGTACATGAAGTTCGCGTTCCTCATCTCGCTGGTGCTTGTGCTGCCCTTCGGATTCTTCCAGTTGTGGGGATTCGTGAAGCCGGCATTATCGCCGAAGGAGCAGCGGGCAACGTTGAAATATATTCCGTTTGCGCTGCTGCTTTTCTTGTTAGGTCTTTCCTTTGCTTATTTCGTCATCGCCCCGATGGCGTTCGATTTCACGACGTCCGTGTCTCGCAGCCTTGGCTTGATCGAAACCTACGGCGTTATGCAGTACATTCAGTTTCTATTCAATATTCTTATTCCGATCTCGCTTCTGTTCGAGCTTCCGCTTGTCATCATGTTTCTAACGAAGCTGCGCATTCTGAACCCTATTCGGCTGCGCAAGATGAGACGGATTGCCTATTTCGTCATGGTGCTGGTCGGTACGATCATTACACCGCCTGACGTTATCTCGGATGTGCTCGTGTCGATTCCGCTCCTCTTGCTGTACGAGATCAGCATCTTCTTATCGAGTTCCGTCTATAAGAAGCAGCTTGCGGCGGACGCCGCATGGGAGCAGGATTTTGAAGCAGGCAGCACCGTGAACGAGTCTTAATTGTATAGTAGAAAGAGCAAGCCGATTCGTATACGTCCCGGGCGAGGGATGACGCGAATCGGTTTTTTTGTCGTCCATCATTCCAATATTCGACAAATCATGTATGATCGGCAGGCGCGCGGGGAAAATATTGGCGATGGAGGTGAGAGTAGGATGCAAGCGATGAAGCACTTTGGTCTATGGCCGATGATCATGATGATGACGTTGTCGGTCGGAATCGTGAATCATGTCATTATTGTTCCTCTGTTATTGGATTCGGCCAAGCGCGACGCATGGCTGAGCGTGCTTGTGTCGGTTCCAGTGGCTATGTTGTGGGCTGTATTTCCGCTTCAGGGCATTGTTCGCTCCATCCGCGAACGCTCCTTTAACGATTGGCTGAACGCGAGAGTGCCAGGTGTGACCAAATGGGTGCTGATACTCATCATTTTCCTAATGCTTGCATTCACGTGCTTCCATTCGCTTGTCGATGTCGTTGGATTCTCCAATTCAACCTATGTGCCGCTTACGCCTGCTTATGTCGTAACGTTCCTCTTCCTTGCGCTTTGCGCATACGGCGCATTGGCCGGCCTTCGAACGATTGCGTTCGTGTCGTGCATTCTGCTGCCGCTTGTTGTTTTCCTAGGGGATTTTGTCATGTCCGCGAATATCCGACATAAGGATTACCACTTTATGCTGCCGATAGCCGAGCATGGCTTCGGATCGATTCTTGACGGGGGCCTGTACGCTTTCAGCGCTCTGTTGGAGTTGTATATGCTGGTGCTCATTCAACCGCACCTGAAAGGTAGGATGAACCGCTGGGGCCTCGTCTTAATGCTTGCATTTCTTGCTTTGCTTGCGCTTGGTCCTGTCACAGGAGCAATCGCTGAGTTCGGTCCGTTCGAGAGCGCCAAGTTGAAGTACCCGGCGTTCTCCCAATGGAGGCTCGTTACGATTGGACACTACATCGAGCATCTTGATTTTCTTGCCATCTATCAATGGATGGCTGGCTCGTTTGTGCGGATCTCGCTTACGCTGTACTTGGCGTCGGAATTGATGTTTCGGACCGATAAGAGCCGAAATTACGGCATTATTGGGCTGTCTATCCTCATCGGAATCGCAGCTTACCTTACCGTGGAAAGACAGCTGTTTTATCGAAATATGCTGCAGAGCTATTTTCACTACTCGGGCATCGTCGTTCTATTGCTGACCCTCATTCTGTGGGTTATCGCCGTCGCAGGCGGCGCCAATGGGAAAGAAGCGGAAGGAGGCGGAAAGCAGCATGATCAACATGGACGAATCGGAAACGAGGACAAGCACAGCGAGCTGCAATCCGAGTCTGCAGGATTGGAATGAGCTGGTGGAACGCTGCGGTGATGTGACGATACGCAATATCCCAGTAAATGAAGGCGCTATGCAAATTCATATGTATTACTGTATCGGCATGATTGACAGCCGTGAGCTGCATATCGGCATCATGAATGAGATCGAGCGTTGGGAGTTCAATTCGGATTCAAGCATGCCGCCGATCTTCTCTCGGATTCGGGAGGAGCTGGATTTGGAGTCCATCTTTATGGAGCTTACATCGGGTGCTCTGATTGTCAATTGCAATGAACGCTGGTATAAAGCTGACATTAGCGATCCTCCTGGCCGCCAGCCGGAGGAGTCGACAATGGAGGTATCGCTTAAGGGCCCCCGGGATGGCTTCGTTGAGAAACTGGATACGAATCTGGCGTTGGTGCGGAAGCGGCTGCGGACGTCTGATCTGCGCTGCGAGTTCTACTCGCTTGGGACGACGACGAAGACGGAAGTGGCGATGCTCTATTTGGATGGCAAAGCAAGGAGTTCGATCGTGGATGAGGTGCGAAACCGACTGAAAGCGATCGACCTTGAAGCGATGTACAGCTCGACGCAGCTGGAAGAGCTGATCTCCGATCGTCCGCTGTCTTTATTTCCGCTGCTTGATTACAATGGGCGCCCGGATTACGTCGTTCAGGCATTGGTCGGCAAGCGGATCGCTATATTAGTGAACGGCTCGCCTTCTGCAATCATCGCGCCAGCATCGTTATCGCTGCTGATCAAGTCGCCGGAGGATGCGCATTTGCCATACCATTACGTGACGATGGAGCGGCTTCTCCGTTTTTTTGGTCTTGTGTTAGCGCTATGCGTGCCGGGCTTCTGGGTCGCATTATCCGCCTTCAATACGGATCAAATTCCGTTCAATTTGCTGGCTACCGTAACGGTATCGCGGGCAGGGCTACCGATTTCCGCCCCGATGGAAATGTTCATGATGCTCGCCATGTTCGAGTTGTTTCGCGAGGCTGGCGTCCGGCTGCCCAGACCGGTTGGGCAGACCGTGTCCGTCGTTGGTGGACTAATCGTTGGCGATGCTGCCATTCGGGCAGGACTTACTTCCCCGACGATGCTGGTTGCAGCAGCTGTAACGGCAGTCGCGACTTTTACGCTGGTCAATCAAGCATTGAACGGATCGGTTAGCGTCATTCGACTATTCATTCTGATCATGTCCTCGATACTGGGGATATTCGGTTTCTTCGTCAGCGTGTTCGTCGTTCTAGTCTACATGTGCTCGCTGGAATCGTTCGGACATCCCTTCATGGCGCCGATCGCCCCGATCGAATGGCGTAAGCTGCTAAGAGCGATCATTCAAGTGCCCTGGGATCTGCTGAGGCATAGAAGCAGAAGGAGCGAGAGCAGATGAGCGCTCAGTGGCTCAAATACATATGCAAGGGGTTGCTTGTTTTGTCCGCTGCGCTGCTGTTAGGAGGGTGCTGGGACGAAGTCGATTTGCAGGATGTCGGTTACGTTACCGCTCTTGGCGTGGATTATAAGGATGGCAAATACGTCCTATATGGGGAATTGGTCGGCTTCAGTGCAGTAGCGAAGACCGAGGAGGCAACGTCGGACAAAAGCCCTGTTATATGGATCGGACGCGGCGAAGGCGATACGGTATTCGAGGCGATTCGCTCGCTGATTAGATCTTCCCAATATCAGTTAAGCATCGAACAGTTGAAATCGATCGTCATTCAAGAGCGGGCGATGCAGCAGATCAATGAGCTGCTGGATGCGCTCAACCGGCAGCGAGCTTCTAGGTATACGATCTGGATGTTCGGTACGCGCGAGGAAATCGAGGAGCTGTTCACGACCGACAATCTGTTTAATCGCTCTCCGCTCATCAGTCTGCTGTATGCGCCGCAATTGTTGTATGAGCAAATAAGCGCTTATCGGCCTATCAATATGCAGATGTACGTCCAGCAATTGAATGAATCCTCTATTACCGTCATGCTGCCTAGTTTGACTACCGAGACGGATGATTGGAAGCAGAAGGACAAGCCGATGAAGTTCAACTTGCTCGATGGCGTATTCCTGTTCTCGAATCGGAACTTTATCGGATATATGAGCGACAATGAATATCGAGGGTTGCGATGGATACAGCCAGATTTCAATCATGAATTGTTGGCTATCGAGTCGGACGGCGACAAAGCGACTGTTTCGGTCGATCATGTTAAGCAGCAATTGCATGCGATTATTCAAGGCGACCGCGTTCGTTTCAAGCTGGAAGTAAAGATCAAGGCACATTTGGTTGAAAGGGGAGGCAAGTTCTCGAAGCAAGAGCTCGAGAACGAGACCAATAAGGTGGTAGCCCGAGAGCTTAAGCGTGCCTATGCGGCGGGACTTAAGCGGCATGCCGACGTCTTCCAGACAAGACTGAATATATACCGATACCACTTGCCCTATTGGAAGAAGCATATGTCCGGACGCAACTGGCTGCCGGGAGAGGAAGATATGACGATCGAAGTGCATACGACATTGCAGTCGAGTGGCAAGTACGAACTGTAAAACCCTAATGTTAAAATCAGATAAATTGATGGCCGGGCACTTGAAATGTATCGCAGAAATGAGTATTATAAAAATGGTTGTTAGCACTTGAGTCGTTCGAGTGCTAACATAATGTACAAGGAACATTTTCTAAAGGAGGCTGTTTTTCATGATCAAACCTTTGGGTGAGCGCGTATTGGTACTGCCGATCGCGAAAGAAGAGACTACGGCTAGCGGCATTCTGCTTCCGGATACGGCGAAAGAGAAGCCGCAAGAAGGACAAATCGTTGCTGTAGGCAGCGGCACGCTCAAGGACGGCGTACGCATTGCGCTTGAAGTACAAGTAGGCGACCGCGTTCTGTTCTCCAAATATGCGGGCACGGAAGTCAAATACGAAGGCAAAGAGTATTTGATTATGAAGGAAAGCGACATTCACGCGATCCTGGGCTAATTGCTCGAGATTGAGTCACATACAGGGCAAGAAGACATAGCGGAGCGATAAGCTTCGAGAATACCATACTTATTTCGGGAGGTCATTGACGATGGCTAAAGATATCAAATTCGGCGAAGACGCTCGCCGCGCAATGCTGCGCGGAGTTGACGCACTGGCTAACGCGGTGAAAGTAACGCTCGGTCCTAAAGGCCGCAACGTTGTATTGGAGAAGAAATTCGGCAGCCCGCTGATCACGAATGACGGCGTGTCGATCGCCAAAGAAATCGAGCTCGAAGATGCATTCGAGAACATGGGCGCTCAGCTCGTTAAAGAAGTAGCAACGAAAACGAACGACGTCGCTGGTGACGGCACGACGACGGCTACTGTTCTTGCGCAAGCGATGATCCGCGAAGGTCTGAAGAACGTTACGGCTGGCGCTAACCCTATGGTTATCCGCAAAGGCATCGAGAAAGCTGTTCGCGCTGCAGTTGAAGAGCTGCAAAAGATCGCGAAGCCAATCGAAGGCAAACAATCGATCGCTCAAGTTGCTGCAATCTCGTCCGCTGACGACGAAGTTGGTCAACTGATCGCAGAAGCGATGGAGAAAGTCGGCAACGACGGCGTTATCACGGTAGAAGAATCCAAAGGCTTCGCTACGGAGCTGGAAGTGGTTGAAGGTATGCAATTCGACCGCGGCTACCTGTCGCCGTACATGATCACGGATACGGACAAAATGGAAGCTGTCCTCGACAATCCATTCATCCTGATCACGGACAAGAAAATCACGAACATTCAAGAGATCCTGCCGGTTCTCGAGAAAGTCGTTCAATCCGGCAAACAATTGCTGATCATCGCAGAAGACATCGAAGGCGAAGCGCTTGCTACGCTGCTCGTTAACCGTCTGCGCGGCACGTTCACTTGCGTCGGCGTTAAAGCGCCAGGCTTCGGTGACCGCCGTAAAGCAATGCTGGGCGATATCGCTGCTCTGACAGGCGGCCAAGTGATCACGGAAGAGCTCGGCCTTGAGCTGAAGCAAACGACGGTTGACCAACTCGGTACGGCTCGTCAAATCCGTGTAACGAAAGAAAACACGATCATCGTTGACGGCGCTGGCGAGAAATCCGACATCGACGTTCGCGTAAACCAAATCCGCGCACAACTGGAAGAAACGACTTCCGAGTTCGATCGCGAGAAGCTGCAAGAGCGTCTGGCTAAACTGGCTGGCGGCGTAGCAGTAATCAAAGTCGGCGCAGCAACGGAAACAGAACTCAAAGAGCGCAAGCTCCGCATTGAAGACGCACTGAACTCGACGCGTGCAGCAGTCGAAGAAGGTATCGTATCGGGCGGCGGCACGGCACTCGTGAACGTATACAACGCAGTAGCAGCAGTTGCAGCTAACGGCGACGAGAAAACGGGCGTTAACATCGTGCTTCGTTCCCTCGAGGAGCCAGTTCGCACGATCGCAGCGAACGCAGGCCAAGAAGGCTCTGTTATCGTTGAGCGTCTGAAAAACGAGAAAATCGGCGTAGGTTACAACGCTGCGACGGGCGAATGGGTAAACATGTTCGAAGCAGGCATCGTTGACCCGGCGAAAGTAACGCGTTCCGCGCTGCAGAACGCTGCATCCGTAGCGGCTATGTTCCTCACGACTGAGGCTGTCGTTGCTGATAAGCCAGAACCAGCTAAAGCTGCAATGCCTGACATGGGCGGCATGGGCGGTATGGGCGGCATGATGTAATCGCATCAGCCCAAACCTTATAGTATCAAGGAAAACGGGACCTTTCGGGGTCCCGTTTTTGTTTAAAATCACGAAAAATATCAATTCAATAACCTAGGAGCCAAAGCACCATACTAGTTCAAATACTCGTTTAGACCTTCCAAGGATCATCCTGCAATCTTCCGTAGGCTGCGCCAATGGTGCCGCCTTCCAGCAGAATAGCCTTGATTTTTTTCTGTAAGGATGTACGTTCTGGAAGCTCTTGAACCGGAAGATCGGTTCTTCCGTAAACCCATCTGATCGAGCTGTCGTTCTTTTCGTCTACTTGTATCAAATCGAACGCCTTCTGAAAGCGGATAATATTTGAGCTCTCCGGCAATAGCTTTGCAAGAACGGGAGCGAGCAGCCATGAATCACACACCATATCAGATTGACCATAATCAGGAAAATATTTGGAGAAAAATTTCCTGGCATCCTCATATGATTTTCGCAAAGCATCTTGTCCCATATTTGCATCAGCCGGTATATGTATATTTATTAATTTCTTTTTTTCTTTTTCGATCATTTCATATTCAAGTTCGCCGATTCGGAACTCATGAAGTGAAATCTGTCTCGGAAACCACCATCCCCACGTGAAAGCATATGTGCCATGCACTTTGTAATGTTCCTCAGTGAATCTGGTACAGAATTTCATGGTATCTATAAATATGGTCTCGCTGATTCCTCTTTTGTCGTATTCCATATGCGCCGCTTCTGCACGCAGAAGCATTAAAGTAAGCATCTTGCTCCCATCGAGATCCTCTCCCAGGAGCTCTGCGATTGTTTTAACTCCCTTTTCCCATGCAGATGAATCATATAGGTCTGCGACAAATGGCGCTATGGCTTTAAAATCAAGTTTGCATGCGAGATCAAGTACTTTTCTTTTCATTTCATCTGGTAAACAGATACTTTCACAAACTTCTTCTAAAGTCATATTTGTTTCCCCTTTATTGGATTGTAAAAAGTTCTTAGCTTATGACATAGTATACGACACGATAAGCAGCATGTACTACAGACGTTCACTCAGTCATGCCAAAGAGCAGTAGGGATAACCCTGCTGCTCTCGATCGTACCCTTGGGAAACTAAATATCAAAACGTCAAATGTCACACATCCAAGCTCTTATCCATATACTGATCATCACTAAGATCCCTGACCGCACAAGTACTTCGCATATTGAATGGGACGATTATAAACGACGGACCGATTGGGAATGCCTCGGTACAGTGATTTCTGAGGCTGGCCGTTCAACTCGATAATCCATGGGTGCGCTTCGCGGTCTAGTGCTATGTCGACGCTGAATTCACCCATATGATAATTGGTTTCCATATCGATGATCTCTGCCGTTCGAAGGCTGACATCATATATGGAAGTCATGATGGCTTGAACTTTGTAAGGCGGATACAGCTTCTTAAGGATGTCCTCCGACAAACAAGTTTTATCGAAGATGCTCGTATTAAAGCTGCCTTTATAGGCGATCCGACTCACGAGGTTCGTGACGGACCACAGCCCTTGATCATTCTTCTGAACAAGGGAACGAATATCGAAGACATGCCCGTCGATCTGATGAATCGGAATTCCTTGCTGAACGATATATGGAGTGGAGCCAACCAACTTCTTCATATGCTCCTGGACAAATACATGGTCATTCGTCACGGTCTTAGGTGCGAAATAGTGCTGGCCCACGCGTACATCTCCCGATAGATTCATCTCCGCTCTGTACACGCCTCTGCCCATTGAACCTAAGAGGGGTTTAAAATAAATCTCCTTATGACGCTCCAGCATGTTTATGACGTCCGCTTCCTCGTAAGGAATCGTTTCCGGTAAATTCGGCGCAAGCCACTTCGATAGTTTGTTGTAAATGTCCAGCTTGTTTAGCTGATTAATATGGTTAAAACAGTGGTTGCCTCCGAGTTCAGCCCCCAATCTTTCGATTAGTTTGGGATCCGTACCGTAACAGCGGTTATATACGACTTGGGGTAAAGGAAACCGTTCAATCGACCACTTTCCCTTATTACGATGTAAACCGACCACAGTCTTGCGTTTCCAATCGATAGAAGACGGAGTGAAAGATATCAGCTTCACTCCTGCTGCGCTGTGCGCTAGATATTGGCTGAGTACGCTTTTTCTTTGAGTCCGATTAGCGACAAGGATTCCTACGAACCCACCTTTGATAGTCATCGTTGGCCTCCGTTGCAAGATTCATAAGATCAGAGTATGTAAGCCGGCCTTTACCCGCGTGGACAACAATACAACTCAACGCAAAAAATACGTATCCCTAGTTGGAACGCAACGTTTTGTATTGGAATATGGTATGAGCGGGCGTCCTCATCGGATCTTAAGCCCGGTTTCTATCACCTTAAACAAGGAGTGTGCACCTGACATATGGGTAGATTACCAGGTCCTCCGGGACCTCCAGGGCCACAGGGACCTCAAGGCCCACAAGGCCCTCAAGGGATTCAAGGCCCACAAGGATTAACTGGCGCAACAGGCGCAGCGGGTGCTCAAGGCCCTGTCGGCCCGACTGGACCGCAAGGTGCTACTGGTCCTGCATCTCCGGATACTTTCGCTTTCCTGTGCAGCACGGTAGACCAGGTAGTCGCAGCTGCGGGCGCTCCCGGTGCCCAAGGTGGAGCGGTAACGTTCAACAACTCCTTGATTAATTCTACAGACGTATCCTTTACCGCTCCTTCTACAATTAACATCCTGACGACTGGATTTTATCGCATTACGTGGGAAGTGTTCCCGACTCCAGGCAACTCTGCGTTCGGCTTGTTCTTCGATCCGGACGGTGTGGGTCCAACCCTTCCGACGCTCGTTCCTTGCAGCAACTACGGCACAAACGCGGGCAACCAACCGTATTCTGGCCAAGTCGTTGCATCGCTCACTGCCGGAGGGACGCTTACGCTCAATCGGATCGACAACATGGGCGCTCTGACTTTGCAAGCAAGCATCGGTGGCGGTACGCCTGTCACGAGCGCATCGCTTATTATTGAGAAATTGACTTAATTCATTTGTTGCCAGCGGGCTTCCCTTTGGATCGGTCATGATCCTTAGGGAAGCTTGTTTACGTTTCTTTCATGATATGAAACTGCGTTTGGAATGGATATGGACAGGATCACCAAGAGAGATTACCGGTTCTTGTCCAAAATAAAAAACTGGCACCGTCATTCGGCGCCAGTCCCTCGGTGTCACTCCACACCATCCGCGAAATTCTTATCGTAATATTTGTCCCCTTTGTGCTCCAGGTCGTCCAGGGTTTTCTCCAGTGTCAGCACGATCTGCTCCTTCGCGAGCGCGAGCGTATCGTAGAACAATACTTCTTCGCTGCCGATGATCTTGTAGCCGTTGATCGCATGAGCGGCCGTCAGCAGCCGATGCTGTTCGGCCAGTTCTTCAATGGCCCTAATCGTATGCTTCGTATGCAGAAACAAGTCCTTATGATGCTGTACCGTGAGACGCTGCTCTAGATTCGTTAATCGTTCCATCATAGGAACTTATCCCCCCTTAGCCGGCGTAGTGTCATTATAGAGGGGGGACAAGTAGATGTTCAACGGTTGCATTTTCACCTACGTTTCAGCAGCTTGTTCACTTCTTCTCGGGATAAGGGAATAGCTCTGCGATGCGTATCGTCTGTCCGCTCTCGCTCGTGAAGACGATGTGCTCGCGTCGCAGCTCACGCGGGCTCGTTAATCCGCAGGCTGCAGAGAGGGCGAACAAGCCTTCGCGCAGCTGGATGATGTAGTTCATGACGCGCCACTTCTTCTCCTCTGGGGCGAGCGCTTCTTGATACTTGGAATCGGTTGTCGTTATGCCAGTCGGACACTTGCCGGTGTGGCATTGCAGTGCCATAATGCATCCATTGGCCATCATGAAGCCCCTCGCCGAGTTGACGCAGTCTGCGCCGAGCGCCATTGCGATGGCTACTTTGTCAGGCGTGATCAATTTGCCGGAGGCGAAGATCCGGAGCCGGTCGCGGATGCCGAATCGCCGAGCCTGATCATCCAGAATGAGCAGTGCGGCATAGAGCGGGAGCCCCATGCTATCCGCCATCGCTTTGAACGTAGCGCCAGAACCGCCTTCTGAACCGTCAACCGTAATGAAGTCCGGGAAAATATCCAGATCGATCATGGCGAGGAACAAGGGTTCGAGCCGCTGCGGATCGCCCACAACAATCTTGATGCCGACCGGCTTGCCGCCAACCTCCTGAAGCTTGCTGATGAAGCGGAGCGCTTCCTCGGGATTGGTCAGTTTCTCGAACCGGTTCGGCGAGTTGACCGTCTTGCCGACCGGCACTCTGCGGGCGGCTGCGATCTTCTCATTGACCTTCGAGCCTTCGAGATGGCCGCCGCGGATCTTTGCGCCTTGATGGAATTTGAGCTCGAACGCCTTAATCGACTCAAGTGAAGCTTTCTCCTTGAATTCTTCGAAGGAGAAGTTGCCTGCATCGTCACGATAGCCGAACATGCCGGGGCCGATCTGTGCGACGATGTCCGCGCCCGATTCCAGATGGATAGCGGCGACGCCGCCTTCACCTGTATTAATCCACGACCCTCCGGCCATGCGAGCGCCGTTGCCTGTTGATTGAATGTAGTTCTCGCCTACAGCGCCATAGGAGGTAGCGGAGGCGCCGAACATCCCTTTGAGCCGCCACGGCTTCTCGCGATTCTCGCCAACAACGATGACATCCTCATCCGGCAGCAGCCATTGACGGACGTGGTCGTCGATTAACTTTTCCTTGCGGGTGAACACGCCTTCGCTCTTGATGACATACTTCTTGGCCGGAACCGTATTGCTGTTATCGACGCGAAGCTCGCCCGTCAGCTTCGGGAACATGGCGTTCGACAGGTAATAACCTGGCTTCTCATAATCGCGTTTGCCGCCGAAGGAGATCAGGTCTGTCCGGTATTTGGCGGCGAAGACCAGTCCAACGAAGTCGCTCCGCGAGAACGGGCGGCCATCTGTATCGTTATCGAACCAGTATTGACGGAATTCAGGACCGAGCTTCTCCAGCAAGTAGCGCAGCCAACCGAGGAACGGATGTGCGCGGATGATAGAGTGCTTTGGCTGCTTGGAGAGGATGTACATGTAAGTGAAGAAGACAAGCGGAGGAAGCAGCAGTAGAATCATAATGATCAGGACGAAAGTCGCTAGCGCAGACATGATAAGAACCCTCCCGCGAATAAATGTCAGGTAAAATGTTACAAACGTATTATCCCATAAATTGAAGGAGAAAGCATGTTAGTTACGCTCCGTACGCGTACAGAAGAAATTCTCGAACGATCAATGACAAATACCCCTTGCCGCAGGAACGGCCAACTCGTTGATGTTAGCTGAAGACCTGCGATTAAGGGGTATTTGTCGTCCTATATAACGTATAGATTATTTCAAGTTAATGTTCAGCGTGTTCGCTGCATGATTGACCTCTACCGTCGCTTTGAAAGCATCGCGGAACAGCGTAGCCGGCACAATCAGGTTGCTGGTGGACGCCGTAATTTTACTGCTCAGCGTAATTTTCTTGCCATTCACGTTCGCCGTGGTTTGCCCTGATACGAGGACGACTTTGATGCTGCCTTTGGTCAGCGTCATCGTTTTCTTCTTCTCATCGTAGGACACTTTGGCGCCAAGCTTAAGCGCTACGTCTTTCGCTGGAACTTGAACGACACCGCTCGTTACTTGATATTGGAACGTCTGGCTCTTGCCATTGATCGCTACCGTCTTGAACACCGGATATTGCGCAGTTAGACGATACGTGCCGTACGTAACGCCCGACCAGTAGTAAGGATTGACCTTGATGTAATAAGTGCCTTTCTTCAGGTCGTTCGAGTAACGTATCGTATAGCCGCTGGAGCTGTAGTAGTCGCCGCCTACGCTGCTGCCGTTAGCGTCGTACACATACATGCTGAAGCCCGCCGAGGTTTTGTCGAGCGTGATGTCGACATGGCCATCCTTAGCCGTTGTGAACTGATACACTTCTTGGTCAATGGCCGAATCAGCCTTGGACGAGTAGAACAAGCCCGAAGCGATCTTGAAGCCGGTCTCGAACGTATTGTTCGGCTCGAACGTATTGGCATCAACCTTGGTCGTGCCTGGGTACGTCGCTTTAATGCGATAGCTGCCTGTCGTTACGCCGTCCCAGTAATAGGGAATGACTCGAACGTAGTACTTGCCTTTCGTCACTTGCGTATCGATGACGATGGAATGACCGCTGGAGCTGTAATAGTCGCCGCCCAGACTGCTGCCATTCTCGTTATACAGATACATCGAGAAGCCTGCTGTCGTTCCGTCCAGCTCGATGCGTACTTCGCCATCCTTGGAAGTTGTGAATGAGTACATGTCCAGGTCGAGTGCTGAGTCTGCGTTCGAAGCATAAGATACGCCGGATGCGATCGTGTAGCTCGTCTCTGGCGTTTCGTTCGGCTCGAACGTCTTCGCATTACGTGTGAAGGAGCCGGCGTAAGTTGCTCTCAGTTGATAGGATCCGCTTGTCGAACCACTCCAGCTGTATGGAGCGATTCTCACATAGTAGGTGCCTGCGGCGAGCTGCTTGATAATATTGATCGAACGTCCGCCGGAGCTGTAATAATCGCCGCCTAAGTTGCTGCCGTCTTGATTATACAGATACATGGAATAGCCAGCGGTCGTTTTCTCCAGTGCGAGGTTGACCTCGCCGTCTTTATCCGTTGTGAATTGATATACGTCCGCATCAAGCACGGATTCGCTCGTCGATTTGTAGAAGATACCCGATTGAATCGGATAGCTCGTCTCAACCGTCTCGTTCGGTTCGTACGTTGCAGCATTGCGCTCGAAATCGCCCGCATAAGTCGCTCTGAGGCGGTAGGTGCCAGCCGTGCTGCTGCTCCAGCTGTAAGGCGCGACTTTGACATAATAAGTGCCGGCTACTAGACGCTTCGTAATCGCAATATTACTGCCGCTGGAGCTGTAATAATCGCCGCCGAGGCTGTTGCCTTGCTCATCATACAGGTACATAGAGAAGCCGGCCGATGTTTTCTCCAGTGCGATGTTGACTTCGCCATCTTGCTTCGTTGTGAACTGATAGCTGTCCACATCAAGCGAAGAGTCGCTCGACGAGCTGTAGAATAGGCCCGACTTGATCGGATAACTCGTTCCGAACGTATTGTTCGGTTCGAACGTCTGTGCATTTTGCGTTACCGCCGTCGTATAAGTTGCTTTGAGCGTGTAAGTGCCATACGAAACGCCGCTCCAGTAGTAAGGCGCTACTTCAATCGTATAGTAGCCCTGCTGCAGCGTTTTATCGATTACAATCTGGTTGCCCCGGGAGCTGTAGTAGTCGCCGCCCAATGAGTTTCCGTTCGCATCATACAGATACATCGAGAAGCCCGCTGTCGTGCCGTCCAGTTCGACGCGTACTTCGCCATCACCTGCCGTAAAGAAGCTGTAGGTTTTCGTATCATCTTTCGATGTACTGAAACCGTTAATGAGATCACCGGATGCAATCGATTGATTGCCTTCCGCATGACTCGCAGGAGCCGGCAGAGCCACGCTCAGAAGTACTGCAATGAATAGCAAGAGTAGTCCTTTTTTCACTGAAACTTAACCTCCGTAAACTAGTTCGAATTAGCTATAAGCTATTTGCCATTCTACAGGAAGTTTATGGCCCATTACAGGATAATTAAGGTAACAGAGGCGGTAATTGTGAAGGTTGTGTTAATAGATCAACGAAGAGGACTGTTTGGGTCTAACGACCTGAACAGTCCTCTTGCATTTAAGTGGATTCAGCTGTTCTCTGCATTGACACCCATGGATCGATAGATGCCCATGGAGGCGACTCGTGTAAGCTGCAGCGCCATATGGTGGGGTGAGTAAACTTGATGGCTGTCGAGCCATCGCTCCAGAATACCGCTGGAAGATAAGCTTATATAGTCCAGAAGAAGATCAAGCGGGACATGCAGCTTCTGCTCGAGTCCGAGTTTCGTTATCCGCCCAAAAAAATAATCCCGTATCGCCTCCTGCAGCTTGCGCCGGAAGCCGCCTTCGGTCGTTTGCAGCAGCATAACCCGATAGAACGAGCTGTGCTCGAACGCATGCTCGAACAGGGATAGGAAGATCGGATCAGGTTCATTGACGGCAGGTTCCGATGGGGTGTACGGCTTGGCCTCCTGCATCGACTGTGTCAGCAGCTCCAGATTGTGCGCGATCATCTGCTCCAGCAAATCCTCTTTATCCACAAAATGCGCATAGATGGTAGAGCGGTTAATATTCGCTTTATCCGCGATGTCGACAATGCTGATCTCAGCGTACGATTGCTTCTGCATCATGGCAATTACGGCATCGAATATCATAACGCGTGTACGTACAATTCGCCGGTCCAAGCCTCTTTTCTCACTCATTAAACATTCACCTCATATCCGACATGATAGAACGATATGTTGGTTATCCGACACGAGTGGTGTAACCTGCAGTGCGTCAAAAACATATTTGGATGTTGATTATTGAACTCGAATCCAACATTCTACTTCATTTCGTCTGATATCCATCGAAATCAATGTCACTGCTGATTGATATATATTGGATATTAGCTATCATAATGGATAAAGCCGACATATTCAATCGGATTAATAAAATAAAAAAGGAGGCAGATCATTTTGCGAGGAGAGAAGCTCATCACAAGCTTGGACGATGGCAGAAGCGTCTGGCTGGAAGGCAAGCAAATTCACAACATCGCCGAGCATCATGCATTTCGCGGTTCGCTCGGTACGATCAAGTCGCTCTTCGACATGCTGGACGATCCGCTTCAACGGGAGAAGGTAGGATTCCTCGTTCCGGAGACGGGACGTTATGCGCATAGCTCGTTTCTCGTTCCGTATTCCGCTCAAGAGTTGGCGAGGCGAAGCGAATCATTCTCGACTTGGTCCGCAGAGACGCATGGGATGATGAGCCGGTTGTCCGATTATGCGCGCTCGCTTATCACTGGCTGGTATGCAGCTCGTGACGAGCTGTCCGCATTGGATCCCGGCTTCAGCGATAAAATCTCCGCCTACTACGAGCAAGCCCGCGATCGGGATCTATTCCTGACGACGGCGATCATCGATCCTCAGATCGACCGATCCAATGGGCTCGATGACAAGCGGATAGCAGAGCGGTTCCTGCATGTCGTGAAGGAAACGTCGGAGGGCATCGTCGTCCGCGGTGCCAAAATGATCGCGACGGGCGCGCCGTATACGCATGATTTCGTTATTTTCTCGTTCCTGCAGTTCCAGTCGCAGGAGCAGAAACATGCCCATGTGCTGATCGTGCCGGCCAACTCCAAGGGGCTGCACATCGTATGCCGGGAGTCGTTCGCCGACCAACATGAGCAGAACCATCCGCTGAGCAGTCATTACGATGAGATGGACGCCGTGTTGTTCTTCGATGATGTGCTCATCCCATGGGAGCGGGTGCTTCTGTACGGGGATACGGAGAGGGTGCTCGCGCTGCGCGCGAATCAGACGGCCAACGGTCTGGCGTTCCATCAGAACGTCGTTCGTTTCGTAGCGAAGCTGGAGTTTATTACGGGGGTTGCTTTTACCGTTGCGGAATCGATCGGCGTCACAGGGTTTCTTCACATTCAGGAGAAGCTGGGCGAGCTGATTACCCAGATCGACGTCATCAAGTCGCTTATCATCGCATCGGAGACGACGGCTTCTCGCGATGCTTCCGGCGTACTCGTGCCGAATCTGCAATATATCGAGACGGCGCGTAATCTAGGAACCAAATATTATCCGCGGGCGATCGAGATCTTGCAGCAGGTTGGCGCTGGCGGATTCGTTCAGACGCCCTCGGGCATCGAGGACTTCTATGGCCCGATATCGGAGCTTATGCATAAGTACTTCGAAGGAGCGAATGTCAGTGCGGAGAAGAAGGTCGCGTTGTTCAAGCTCGCTTGGGATTTGATCGGCAGTCCGCTCGGGGCGAGGCATCAGCTGTACGAGCGGTTCTACGCCGGCGATCCGATCAGAGGGCTTGCGAATCATTACAACCGGTACGATAAAGCCTCGCTCGTCGATCCGATCTGGGAGCTGCTGCGAGCGAAGAGCAAACGAAGCGTGAAGACGCACTAATCATGAACGATTGACCAATAGATGAGGAGGAAATGCAATGGAATTATTTTGGTTCATACCAACCCATGGAGATGGCCGTCATCTTGGAACGACAGAAGGGGCAAGGGCGGTTACATTTCAATATTGCAAGCAGGTCGCTCAGGCGGCCGATGAGCTTGGATACGCCGGGGTGCTGCTTCCAACCGGCAAATCATGCGAGGATGCATGGATCGCAGCTTCGACGCTCGTATCCGTAACGGAGAAGCTGAAGTTTCTCGTCGCGGTGCGTCCAGGTCTCATGCAGCCGACGACGGCTGCGCGAATGAGCGCGACGCTCGATCGATTCTCGAAGGGGCGGCTGCTCATCAACGTCGTTGCCGGCGGAGACCCCGTTGAGCTGGAAGGTGACGGACTGTTCCTGTCGCATGATGACCGTTACGCATTGACGGACGAGTTTCTGACGATCTGGCGGCGTGAGCTCGCAGGCGAATCGGTTGATTTCGAAGGCGATTATCTGAAGGTCAATGGCGGCGAGGTGCTGTATCCACCGCTGCAGAAGCCGTATCCGCCGCTCTACTTCGGAGGCTCCTCCGAAGCGGCGCTGCAAGTTGCGGCTGATCATGTCGATGTGTACCTCACTTGGGGCGAGCCGCCTGCACAAGTGGAGCGCAAGATCCAGCAAATGCGCGAAGTGGCAGCGAAGGCAGGCCGTACGCTTCGCTTCGGCATCCGGATGCATGTCATCGTTCGTCCGACCGAGGCGGAAGCTTGGCAGGCGGCGGAGGATCTCATCGCCCATTTGGACGAAGCGACGATCGCTTCCGCCCAGCAGATTATGGCGCGCATGGATTCGGTCGGACAGAAGAGAATGTCCGAGCTGCATAACGGCGACCGCTCAAGGCTGGAGATCAGTCCGAATTTATGGGCGGGCGTCGGCCTCGTAAGAGGCGGAGCAGGTACGGCGCTTGTTGGCGATCCGGATCAGGTAGCTGCACGAATTCGGGAATATGAGCAGCTCGGCATTGAGACGTTCATTTTGTCCGGCTATCCGCATCTGGAAGAATCGTATCGCGTCGCAGAGCTGTTGTTCCCTAAGCTTGGGTACGGACCGCGGTACGACGAGTCGGATCGTTCATTCATCAGCCCGTTCGGGGAAATGATCGCGAACAACAAGCTCCCTGATCATGTCGTGAAAGAGAAGCCGGCTGTATCGGCGCTTTAAGGGTGCTCCATTATTCGAAGGGAAGTGAAGATCAATGTCGTTGAAATTTGCATATTGGGTACCGAATGTAAGCGGAGGGCTCGTCATTTCCAAAATTCCGCAGCGAACGGGCTGGTCGTACGACGATAACGCAAGGTACGCCAAGCTGGCGGAAGAAGCGGGCTTCGAATATGCGCTGCTGCAAACGCGGTTCATAGCAAGCTATGGCGCAGAGAACCAGCTGGAGGCGATCACGCTTGCAGCGGGGCTGGCGGCCGTAACGGAGAAGCTGAAGCTGATCGCGGCTGTATTGCCGGGCTTGTGGCATCCCGGCACGATCGCGAAGGCGATCACAACGCTCGACCAGATCAGCCATGGGCGTGCGGCAATCAATATCGTGAGCGGTTGGTTCAAGGGCGAGTTCCACGGCTTCGGCGAGCCGTGGTTGGATCATAACGAGCGTTATCGCCGTTCCGAGGAGTTCATTCGCGTGCTGAAGGAGCTGTGGACGGAAGAGGAGAGCAGTTTCCGCGGCGATTTCTATCGCACGAACGGGGCGCCGCATAAGCCGAAGCCTCATGTTGTACCTCCGGTGTTTCAAGGCGGCAACTCGAGCGCAGCCCGCGAGATGGCGGCTAGAGTGTCGGATTGGTATTTCATGAACGGCAATACGGTGGATGGGTTCCGTGAACAGATCGAGGATGTGTCCAAGCAGGCTGCCTCGTATGGCCGGCAGTTGAAATTCGGCGTGAACGCATTCGTCATCGTCCGGGATACGGAGGAAGAGGCGCGGCAGGTGCTGCGAGACATTATCCATTACGCAGACCCTGAAGCTGTGGATGGCTTCCGCAGCCAGGTGCAGTTCGCAGGCAAATCGTCGCCGGAGCGGGAAGGCATGTGGGCGAATTCGAACTTCGAGGATCTCGTGCAATATAATGACGGGTTCAAAACCGGCCTGATCGGCACGGCCGAGCAGGTAGCGGACCGAATCCTTGCGCTCAAGGCGATCGGAGTCGATCTGATCCTGACCGGCTTCCTTCATTATGAAGAGGATATTCGAGCGTTCGGCGAGAAGGTCATCCCGCTAGTACGGAAGAAGGAAGCTGCGCTGCTGAGCGCATCGACGGTTTAATAATAGGAAGGCTGGGTTCCGCACATGGGAGCCCAGCCTTTTTTGTGTGAAGCTAATTCGTCGGCGATTCTATTCCTCCTCGTCCTCTAACGAAACCTCCGAGTGTACCGCCACATCGCCAAGCGACGTCGACAATATCGTCGATAAAAGCCCGCGTTGAATGAGACGAAGGAGCGGTGCTTTCAATCGGAAACGGATCGTATCGACCTGGCCGGGCTGCAGGGCGCCAAGATCAAGCGTCTCCAGCAGTTCCTTCAAGTGCGGTCGATTGCTGACGAACAGGGACTGCAGCACATACTCGAACCCTTCAGGCAGCCGCGTACGCAGTTGGGCCGTTGTCGGAATGCTGGCTGTATTCTGAATGGTTATCGTAACGAGCGTTTCTCCGCCAATCGGAACGACAGTCGGATTCACCGTTACATTGATGAGGGGCGGCGTCGGAGAGGGAGGACCCGGAGGTCCTTGCAACCCTGGAGGCCCTTGCGGCCCTTGTGCGCCTTGAAGTCCCTGAGGCCCTTGCGGCCCTGCTGGTCCTGGCTTGATTGGGATGCCGAACTTGGCAATGAAGCCCTGGCCCGAAGCGAATGAACCGTCCGGCAGTGTGATTGGGAAATCCGTCGAGCCGGCAAATCCAACCACATATGCGCTCCCGAATCGATCGACCGCAATGCTGTTTCCGCCATCGAAGAAATCGCCGCCCAAATAAGTGGAGAACAATAGGTTCGTTCCCGTAATGCTGACGGAAGAGTAGAACGCATTGAATAGGAAGGCTCGATTCTTCGTTTGAGGTGCATCGGGCGTGACTGGAAAATCGGTTGATGTCGTTGTTCCTGTAATATGTGCGGTGCCAGTCTGGTCAACCGCGATTGAGTTTGCGCCGTCGAAGTCAGAACCGCTTAGGTAGGTGGAATAGATGAGATTGGTGCCTTCCGCATTGAACTTGGTTGCGAATGCGCTCCGAAAGCCTAATAACGATGACTGAAAGGCTGAAGGAGTGGTCGGAAAATCGGTTGAGCTGGTAAAGCCGGTCACATAGGCATTGCCCAATTGGTCGAGTGCAACGGAGGTGCATTGCGTAGAGTTGCTTCCTCCTAAGTAGGTTGCATAGATGAACGCTGTTCCTTCCACATTGACTTGCGCGACGAAACCGTCGGCCGAGCCATTTCGAACTGGCTGGAAGGAACCGGGAGTGGTCGGGAAGTCAGTCGCTTGCGTGAGCCCTACGACATAGGCATGGCCGGCAGAGTTGACGGCAATGCCAGTACCATTGCTTGGGGCCGAGCCGCCTAAGAAGGTCGAGTAAACGAGTCCGCTTCCGTCTGCATTTAGTTTCGTAAGAAAGCCATCCTCCGAAGCGCCGTTGTACGACGTTCGAATGGCGCCAGGTGTAACAGGAAAATTAGAAGAGCGGGTAGAGCCGATTACATAAGCGCTGCCATTAGAGTCGGTAGTAATATCGAAGGGGGTATCCTCTTCGCTGCCGCCAAGGAAAGTCGAATAGATGAGCCCGCTGCCGGCTGGATTAAGCTTGGTGACGAACACGTCCAAATTACCGTTAAAGGCAGTTCCGAAAGCATTTGATGTGACAGGAAAGTCGGATGAACTCGTGACGCCGGCGATATAGGCATGCCCGCTTGCGTCTACCGCTATTTTGATGCCTTCGCTTATATCGGATCCGCCAATGAGCGTGGAGTAAATGAACGGGTCGCCGTTGGGCGGCAGCTTCACGACGAAGGCATCGATCGATCCTGTGAAGGTTGTTTGGAATGCGCCAGGAGTGACCACGAAGTCAGGCGATTCCGATAGGCCGGTCACATAAGCATTGCCTTCCGCATCAACTGCGACACCTTGGCAGATGTCCTCGCCAGAATCGCTGCCAATTAACCGGGAATAGAGAAGAAGGGGATCGATAATGAGATCCGTGCAAGTGTCATAGTCGGACTCCACAACGTAGCCGAAACGGTTCGCATACCCATCTATCAATCGGAATTTACAGCTGACGAAATGCCTTTCGCCTTCTATGATTTGATAGCTGATCGGGGCTTGCTCGACCAAAAGGCCAAGCGACGTATGAATAAGCAGATTGCCTTCCTCATCGAGCGACAGCTGATCAGCGCCCTCATACTCGAATGTCACTGAGGCAGCATCGGCATTCGGATGTACGATCAGATCGTATTTAAGCCCCAGTTGAACGTCCTCATCATGTCCTTCGCTGTACACCATATCGATGCCCGGATACAAATTGCGAAGGGCTAACCTGTGGTAGACGGCTTCATCGATGACCCATCGGTTGGAATCTTGCCCGCGCAGCACGTTTCGTTTTCCCGGCAATGGATCGATTAATTCCATATAAACGGATGAGCTGGCATCGATAAAATGAAGCTGGAGCGCCATTCCGCTCTGATTGCCGTACAGCATAATGGATGCCCGATCCGGTGCGAATAGGGCTCGCAATCCAACGCCTTCTGCACGGAATTGATAACCCTGTCGCCTATGCTCCCCGTCGGTCAGCCTCGTGAATTGCACACGTTTATTCGGCAAGGATTGCCGCAGAGCCTCGCCTATTATTCGTCCGTCCATGATCATCGTTAGCTATCACCTCTCAAGCTAGCTTAATTACTACAGCATATGCGCAGGAAAGGTTGGCAAATGAGCGCCGATTGGGCAATTGAAATCATAAGGCTCCCTTTTCAAAAGTTAAAAAACTTAAACGTTTTGTCTAAAGTAACGTTAAACTTTGTCGAATAACATACAAATAATTGTAAATCTAGAAACATAATGACTTGCTTGTCTTAATCCCTCGCGATTACCATAAATTCATAAAATAACTAGAGGGTCACACCAAACAGGAGGCAGCTCACTTGCTCATCTCGAAATCGATCAAGTACAAAATCATCTGGCCGGTAGCCGTTGTCGTAATGGCGACGATTATCGCACTGTCTGTCATTGTCTATCAATTGGCAGCGGACAGCATTCACGAGAAGGGCCGAACCACAGCGAAGCTTGCTGCGATCGGACTTGAGAACGCGTTAGTTGCAAGGCAAACGACAGAGAATGTGATGGAGAACGAAATGTTTGGGCAAGCAACGCTTGTTTCCTATCTTGTAGAGAAGGGGCTGCTTACATACGAGACGGCTGTTGAGCTGTCCAAGCGGTCAGGCATCGATGAATTCTGGGTAACGGACGGCAAGGGACAAGTTTCGGTTACGAACCTCGGACAGAACATTGATTTTAATTTCGGAACGGATCCGAAGGCGCAGGCCTACGAATTTATGGATTTGATCAATGGCAAACGGGATCGTGTCGCGCAGCCGGCTCAGGTCAGAACGGTTGATACAAAGGTGTACAAATTCGTCGGCGTATCGGGCTGGAATTCCAAACGTATCGTGCAGGTCGGCCGCGACGGCGCTCGGTTGAAGGAGCTGGAATCGATTATCGGTGCGCAGCCGCTTATTAACGAAATCAAAGAAAGCCTCGGTGACGATATTCTGTTCTCGGCGATGGCGGACAAGGATGGCAGCCTGCTGTTTACTAGCGACGAAGCGACGAAGACGCTCGGCAGCTCGCTTCTGGAAACGGCGAAGGGGCTGCAGGCGAAAGAGACGGCCTATGTGGCTTCCAGTTTCCAGGGTCATCGGGTGGACTATTATGTTTCTTCCTTATCGAATGGCAATTATTTCGTTATGGGGATTACGACCAAAGTGCTCGATGAGATTCGCAACTTAACGATCGGCTGCGCAGTTGCTGGGTTGGTACTGTCCATTGCGGTCGTCTTCCTGATCGTAGGCCGCCAGACGCGCCGGATTAAGCTGCTTCAGCAATCGATGGCGGCGATTAGCGAAGGGGATGCAGACCTCACGCATCGACTGCCTGTCGGCTCGAAGGACGAGATCGGCGAAGTGTCGAATGCGGCTAACCGATTCTTCGACCAGATCCATTCCATCGTCAAGGACGTGAAGCGGACAACGGCGGCAAGCAAGTCGGATACGGAGACGATTAAGGCGCATTCCGATCAGACGGTCGCGATATCCCGCGAGATTCGAATGGCCGTGCAAGAGATGGCTTCCGCTTCCGCAACGCAAGCACAGGATATGGAGCATGGAGTGGAGGCGGTCTTGCAGCTAACGGGCGCCATCGACGAAACGAAACATAATGCGAGCCAGCTTCATGCTTATAACCAGACGCTGCAGTTGAAGCAGGAGCAGGGCAACGAGGCGGTATCCGTTCTGTCGGCATCCATGCAGCGGACGGTTGAGATGTCCAGCGATGTCATGAACAGCCTGACGCGGCTCAAGGGCGACATCGACGCCATCGGCGATATGACAGGTGCAATCGCGGGCATTTCTTCGCAGACGAACCTGCTGGCGCTGAATGCTTCCATCGAGGCTTCGCGTGCAGGCGAGCATGGCAAGGGCTTCGCCGTTGTCGCTTCCGAGATTCGCAAGCTGGCTGACCAGTCGAATGTGTCCGCGAGCCGCATTCAAGAACTGCTGGGCGCTGTACAGCATTCTGCGCAGGTGACGGTTCAATCGATGCAGGCGACTGCTGATATCGTTCAGCGGCAGGAGGAAGCTGTGCAAGTCACATCGGAGACATTCCTTGCGATTCGGGAAACTTTCGAAATCATGAATGGCTATATCGGTCAAATTGCCGTGTCGATGGATCAACTGATGGATAGCAAGCAGACGATTTCAAGTTTCATTCAGACAAGCTCGGCAATGGCGGAGGAGAGCGCGGCAAGCTCGCAGGAGGTGCTTGCCAGCACTGAGTCGCAGGTTAGTCTGATCGAGAATGTGACGGATTTGACCGATCGAATGGTTCGAATTATGAACGAGCTGGAAGGCATCGTGAATCGTTTCAAGGTATAGAGGATGAGGGCTGATGCTGGCGGAAGTGCGCTAAGTGTCAGCTCTTCTTATTGCGCCTGGATGGCAGAGGGCTGGCTCAAATCGATGGATTTTGGTACGATTGTGCAGAATCGGTTGAACGGAAGTAAATATAGGCTTACGAAGCAAGCGATTTACTATCAGGGAGTAGTCTGGAAGTAAAGCAAATTGCTTTTGGGAGGTTGTAAAGATGCACAAAGATAAACAAACCATAGACGTCCATATTCTAACGGGCTTTCTGGGCAGCGGCAAAACGACGCTCTTAACGAGATTGCTGCAGAGCTATGAGTCGCAGGGGCTTAAGGCGGCTGTCGTCATGAATGAGCTCGGCGACGTGAACTTGGACGGACTCGCTGTGGAGTCGGATGTGCCGATGGCAGAGCTGCTCGGCGGCTGCATCTGCTGCTCGATCCGCGGTGATCTAAGCATGGAGCTGAAGCTGCTGATCGATCAGCATATGCCTGATGTCGTCATTATCGAGGCAACGGGTGCAGCGAACCCGTTCGAAATGATCGACGGCGTGACGGAGACTTCCCTGTATGCGCCGATCGAACTGAAATCGATCATCGCTGTCGTCGACGGACCGGAGCTGCTTGCTCGCAGCCGAAGCGGAGGACAAACCTTCAAGCTGATGAAAGAGCAGATCCGCTGCGCATCGCAGCTGCTGCTGAACAAGGTGGATCGGCTGGAGGGCGATGAGCGCATGCAGGCGGAGCAACTGATGCGTGAGACGAATGGCTATGCCCCTATTGCCGCGACGGTGCGCTGCGCGGTAGATGAGCAATGGCTCGAAGCGATTGTGGATGGAGATGGCGGTGCAGTGAGAGCTGTATCTGACGAGGAGGTCGCTCATAGCCATTCGCAACAACATTCGCATGATTGCGGGCCGAATTGCGAGCATGAGCATCACCATGTGCATGAATCGCATGCGCATGTGATGTCGCTGACGCATTTTCTAACAGGGCCAGTCGATAGTCACGCGTTTGAGGCGTTTCTGCGCGCTTTGCCCGACAACGTCTATCGGGCGAAGGGAGTTGTGACGTTCAGCGACAGCGAGACGGCAAGCCGCTTCCTGTTCCAATATGCATATAAGGAAACCGACTTTATTCGGATTAACCCTCAGGGTAAGGTCAATGACGTTGCCGTATTTATCGGGGAGCATTTCTCGCGAGAGGCTGTTCTTCGCGAACTTCACGCGTTGGAGCAAATGAAATAGTCGCTGCTGCAGAAATCTGCTTGTGCATATTGAGTGGTAATAATGCCCATACTATTCCCGATTCTACAACGGGAGGTATGTTCAACATGACATTTGGATCCAAGAGCTTAGCGCTCGGTATCGCAGCGACGCTGCTGCTGTCGGCTTCGCCTTCCTGGGCAAGCGCACAGACGATTCCGGAAGCGAATACGGCACCGAACGCAGAGCAGCGGAAAGAGGACAAGGGCCATGATGGTCCGTTCGGCCATGGTCATGGCCGTCATCACGACGAGCAGCATCAACTGAAACGACTGCAGTATGTCGCGCGGTATTTTGATATCAAGACCGAAGGCAAAGACAGCAAGCAGCTGTATGAAGAGATTCAAGCAGCGAAGAAAGCGAACCCTCAGAAATGGGAAGCGTTCAAAGCGGAGCACAAGGCGAAATTCGAGGAGCGTCTGAAGGATGCGGCTCGCTACTTTGGCATTGCGACGGAAGGCAAATCGGTTGAACAGCTTCATAAAGAGCTGAAGGCTGCGCGCGAGAAGAATCCGGATAAGTGGCGCGCTTATATTATGGAGAAGCGTGCGCAATTCGATGCAGACAAAGGTGCTGACCAACGCCGGAACGACACGGACGATAAGCAGAAATCCACAAGCAAAGAGGGCAGCGCCACGTAAGTTGATGCCTGCTAGTATGGACGGACAAAGAAGTCGCAACACTTGCTATAGCTAGCAAGAATGATTGATGGAGAAGCGTTCGGGAAACCGATCGCTTCTTTTTTCGTATTACATATGCTACTGTCAAAGATGAGAAGATTTATTAGATTCATTCGTCATGAAATCGTTCTGTACTATATTAGGTGATTTGGAGGATTTTCCATGAAGTATGAAGTGATGTACCAAGGTGCTTTCGCGCTGTTGAAGGTGAAGCTGGATCGCGGCGAGAGCGTGAAAGGCGAGATGGGTGCGATGGTATCGATGTCCCCATCCATTGAAGTGACGGGCACGGTTGACGGCGGTATCATGCGCGGTATCGGCAGGATGCTGAGCGGGGAGAAGTTTTTCTTCCAAGAGCTGAATGCTTCACGGGGCGCAGGAGAGGTGTTGCTGGCACCGGCATCGATGGGTGACATTCAGGCGGTTGAGCTGGATGGCTCATACAAGCTGCTTGTTCAGAAAGACGGCTTTCTAGCTGGGACAAGCGGTATTGAAGTGAAGACGCAGATGCAGAACTTAAGTCGCGGCCTGCTGTCGGGCGAAGGCTTCTTCATCGTTGAGATCGGCGGCCGAGGAACGGTATTCCTCTCGTCTTACGGTGCGATCCATGCGATCAACCTTGGACCAGGCGAAGAAGTGGTCGTCGACAACGGTCATCTCGTTGCGTGGCCTGACTATATGCAGTACACGATCGAGAAAGCATCCAAAGGCTGGCTGGGCAGCTTAACGAGCGGCGAAGGCCTCGTCTGCCGCTTCCGCGGAGAAGGCGTCGTGCTCATCCAGAGCCGCAACCCGAAAAGCTTCGGCGACTGGATCAAACGTTTGATCCCGGGACGGTAGAGGATTGGTTGTTATGGTCTAGTATTTCTTGCTTTATAGTAACTTCTCGCTATACTGTGATTGAGTGAACCATATATGAAATGTGACGAAGAACGTCCTGAATTTCCGCAAAACTGCGGGGTTCGGGACTTTTTTATTTTCAGAGGAAGCGAGGAGATTAAGTTGAGATTTATTGAAGAGCACGCTAAGTGGTTGCAGCATCACCTTAAGAGCAGAAGTGGAGAACGGAAGGGACGACTTGAGCGCGGACACGGGCATGGCGAGACGATGTTTCTAGAGCGAGTGTGGTGGCCGGTTTTCGGTAATTTAGACGATCTACATCCTGAGTACGAGGTGTGTGACTGGAGAGGCAGGCCCTACTTCCTTGATTTAGTTTGGATGCCGGGCGATGGGAGATGCAAGTTTGCTTTTGAAATCAAGGGCTTCGGCCCGCACGTGCAGCAAACGGATCGGATTCGTTACCGTCAAGAATTGAATCGTGAGACATACTTACATGTGCTTGGTTACAAGGTCATTGCGATTCCATACGATGACTTGGCTGAACAGCCCGATCTCACGATATCCCTAATCAAAATGCTGCTTTCTCCCTATCTATCGTCCGTGATCTGGACAACGGATACTCTCGACTGGAGCGCGATGTGCTTACGCTTGCCTTGCGCAGTAACCAACCACTTCGTCCGGTCGATCTTGTACAAGAGCTCTCGATTAACCGGCGTACAGCCGTACAAGCACTTCAATCGCTAACTGCCAAAGGGAAATTTAGAGCGCTTCAGTTAGGCCAGAGCGCAAGAGTAACAAAGTATGAGTATATCCACTCGATGCTTGATTCATGGAAGTGGTAGAGAAGGGGGGGGGAACCGAGCAAGCGCGATAAGGTGCAGAAATGCACCACATGAGAGCGCTACGCCGCCAGCGAGCGCGATAAGGTGCAGAAATGCACCGCATGTGAGCGGTACGCCGCCAGCGAGCGCAATAAGGTGCAGAAATGCACCATATGGGAGCGGAATGCTACCAACGAGCGCAATAAGGTGCAGAAATGCACCACATGGGAGCGGTACGCCGCCAGCGAGCGCAATAAGGTGCAGAAATGCACATGGGAGCGGTACGCCGCCAGCGAGGCAATAAGGTGCAGAAGTGCACCACATGTGAGCGGTGCGCTACCAGCGAGCGCAATAAGGTGCAGAAATGCACCATATGTGAGCGGTACGCCGCCAGCGAGCGCA
>NZ_BTCK01000059.1:0-36579 GCF_033239625.1 Paenibacillus sp. CCS19 | reverse complement strand
AAGAGATACTACGAGCAACTACAGGTCAGCTAAATTTGTGTCTACTTTCTTGACAGGGATCCACTTAGCCCTGCGTAGGTGCATTTCTGCACCTACATTCGCTAATTCTCAGCGATTAGTCATATGTAGGTGCGTTTCTGCACATACAATCGACAGTTCACAGCGCTTAGCCCTACGTAGGTGCATTTCTGCATCTACGATCGACAGTTCACCGTGCTCAGCCTTGCGTAGGTGCGTTTCTGCACCTACGATCGACAGTTCACCACGCTTAGCCCTGCTTAGGTGTATTTCTGCACCTACAATCGCTAGTCTACCGCTCTCAGCCCGGTGTAGGTGCGTTTATGCACCTACGCAGGGCGTGTGTGTAACAACAGAAATAAGCGTTGCTCAGCAACGCTTATTTCTGACAACCTAACACTACTTACTCGCTTTGCGTGTTAGCCGGTCGAGGCGGTGACGCAGGGCGTCGATTTCTTTGCGCCGCTTGCTGTCTGGGCGGCTGCTGAGTGGCTGTTCGAGCGCCAATGCAAGAGCCGAGCGCGCGTAGATGAGCGCTTGGGGGATATCCTTAGCCTTATGCTCGTAGTACATCGACAACTCGATATGTGCATCCCAGTCAGGAATGGCACCTTGCTCTGCGACGCTGGCTGCCTTGTTCCAGAGGGCGATTGCGTCGGCCCATTGTCCAAGCCGCTTATCGCGCTCTGCAAGTCGATTCCAGACCGATGGCGATGCTTCGGTCACGCGTCTAACATTGGCGAGCAGCGGTGCTGCCGATTGTTCTTCGCCCATCCGCTCCAGCCATAGCCCTGTCCGGACGAGCTCCTCTGGCTCCGATGGCATCGGAACGGCAGAACCGATTCGTCCCGCCAGCAGATGACCGAATCGGATCGCAAGCGCTGCAAGCGACAGCATATCGATCTCATTATGACGGAACACGTCGAGCAGCGGCTTCGGATCGCCGTCAGCCAAGTAAGCGAAGTACCGTCCCGGCGCCTCCGAGCCTGGAAGATCATCCTCTCGGAATACGCCCAGCCGTTCCTCTTCCACATAGCTCAACTTGCAGGAAACAAGCGTGTTCCGCCAAATGCTGCGTGACGGATGTAGAAAATCAAGATGCAGCGGCTCCCACACTTTGCTGCCGAATCCATTCATGATGAAGCGGCTCTGCATGAGCGGCCAGTCGAACGTTCTTCCATTGTATGTTACGAGGTATTGGAACTGTGGCAGCCGTTCCTTCAGATCGGATAGCATCGCCCGCTCCTCCGCAGGATGCCGAATGATCGACTGACGTACAACATAATGGCCATCCTCGTAGTACGCAATGCCAAGCATGAAAGGTACATTTCCCGTACCCGCGCCAAGCCCCGTCGTCTCCAGATCGAGGAACAGCACATTGTCTGGGCGAAGCGCTGCAAACGACGATGTCGCAGCGCCGTTAACCCCAACGCCCATTACCTGTTCATCTCCATGAAAAGCACTCAAGGCCTGTACAGCTTCATGCCATTCGGCAAATGCATGATGCCCATGCTGGTATTCAAGCGGATATCGAATTTCTTTGGCCAGAAACTCGCCCATTTCATTGCGCACGAGTCTCACATCATATGGCTCCCATTCAGGAGGAGAAGCTGAATGCATATCCGTTGCTTGATCGTTGCTCGTTGCTAGATCATGCTTCGCTGCTTGTTCGTTCGCCGATGCTTCGCAAAGCCCTGGTTCATCACACAACTGCGCTCCAATCGCACTGACCTCGTCATCCCTCTGTCCCTGCTCACGTTCTATATTTACAGAATCATTCGTTACTACAGCTGCAACTACTTCGGATGCAACCGACTTAACCTCAGCATCCACCGTATTCGCAGCGCTCTCCGAAACAGCTGCGGCAGGAGCCTCTGCCGCAGTACCTCGAAGCCGATTGAATCGATCGCGAAATGCACTCATACGCTCGCACCCGCTTCCTCCAGCAGCTGCAGCGCCTGCGACTTGCCGAGCAGGCCGACCTCTTCGATTGGGCCAACGCAAGCCGGACAACCGCTTAGACAGGTGCAATTGCTAATGAGCCGATGCGCACGACCGAGCAGCTCGTCGTGCACCTCGTATAACCGCTCGCTAAGCCCAATGCCGCCAGGGTATCGGTCGTAGAAGTAAATCGTCGGCCGCTGGGTATGAACGGCCTTCACCTGCGGGACTACGCGAATATCGAGCGGGTCGCACATCAGATAGACCGGCGCGATATGCACGAGCACGTTCGCGAGACCAAGCAGCGCGCACTGCATCTCGTTCGTCCCTTTCCCCTTCGCCGCCTCCTCGCTGAACGAGAACCAGTAGCCGCTCGTATGCAGCTCCTCTTCGGGCAAATGGATCGGACCTGAACCGATATTCTCGTGCGTGCGCAATCGGATTTTTTTGAAAATCGTCGCCTTCGCATTAACCGTCACTTCGCCGTAGGTTCGCACGATCTCGCCGCTCGTCTGCTCTTTGTCCGCGTGCAGCACCTTCAGCTCAACTGCCATGTTGGCATCGGTGTAGTAGTCGACATCGACCTCCCGTACATACGCTTTCTTCTCATGGTAGTCCAGCTTCTCCACCTGATACTGAACGCCCTCATGAATATAGATCGCTTCGTCGTGAATAAGGGTCGGCGCGCTGAAACGATCGACTTCGCCAAGCACGCGGCTGCCCTCTGTCATATCGATAATAATGAAGTTCTCCTGCGCAGCCGAGCGAAGCGAAATGCCGTGCGCCGGGAACGACTGCTCCATCCAATACCAACGATTGCCCGTCCGATGCAGCACTTTCTCGTCAACGAGAAACTCTAACATATCTTCTAGATTCTCCGACCCGAACGTCTCGCCAATCTCGAAAGGCAGCTCGTAAGCCGCACACTTCACATGATCGATCAGAATAAGCAGATTGTCGGGGTGAATAAGCGCCCGCTCCGGCGGACGGTTGAAGAAATAATCCGGATTCTGAATGATATATTGATCAAGCGGGTTGCTGCTCGCCACCATGAACGTAACCGAGCTCGTCTTCCGACGGCCTGCGCGTCCCGACTGCTGCCAGGTGCTCGCGACCGTTCCGGGATACCCATTCAACACGCAGGCTTGCAATTGACCGATATCGATGCCTAGCTCAAGCGCATTCGTACTGACGACGCCGCGAATTTCACCGCTTCGAAGTCCCTTCTCGATCTCGCGCCTCAGCTTCGGCAGATAGCCGCCGCGATAGCCGCGAATCGTCTTGTCCCCGATCTTATCCCGCACCAGCTCCTGCAAGTACGTGAGCAGCAGTTCAACCCGAACACGGCTGCGCGCGAACACGATCGTCTGCACGCCTTGCTTGAGCAGCATGCCCGCCAGCTTACGCGTCTCCAATACGCTGCTGCGACGAATGCCAAGCTGTTGATTCACAACCGGCGGGTTATAGAAAATAAAATGTTTCTCGCCCATCGGCGCACCATTATCGTCCACCAGCGTTACCGATTCCCCGATGAGCCGCTCCGCATGCTCCTTCGGATTATCGATCGTCGCCGAGGCGCAGATGAACTGCGGCGACGAACCATAGAATCGGCAAATCCGCTTCAGTCGGCGGATGACATTCGCCACATGGCTGCCGAACACGCCCCGATACGCATGAAGCTCATCAATCACAATGTATCGAATATTCTCGAACAGCTTCACCCATTTCGTATGATGAGGCAGGATCGCCGAATGCAGCATATCGGGATTCGTCACGACGATATGGCCTGCGTTGCGTATAGCCGTTCGTACCGTCGGCGGCGTATCGCCGTCGTACGTATGCGTCTTAATGTCAACTTCCATAATGTCTGCGAGCTTCTGCAGCTCCGCTACCTGGTCTTGCGCGAGCGCCTTCGTCGGGAACATGTACAACGCTCGTCCATCACTGTTCTCCAGCAGCGATTGAAGCACAGGCAGGTTATAACACATCGTCTTGCCGGACGCTGTTGGCGTAACCGCAACGACATGGTCGCCTGCACGCACGGCGCCGTATGCCTTGGCCTGATGGACATACAGATCCTCGATTCCGCGCGAGCGCAGCGCTTCCTTCAGCTCGGGTGCCAGATCGCTTGGCAGCGGCGATGTGCGCGCGTCACGCGGCGGAATAGTGTGCCAATGCGTCACATTGTCCATCAGCTCCGGCTCTTTCTTCAGATCCTCCAACCATTCCTCGAGATCATTCGCCCGTCCCGTCCATCGATTCATTCCGATTCCTCCACTCCACCGAACGCCATAGTCTATTCCATATTGTACAGAATGCATGTTCGGCTGGCAATGGAAACGATGGACAACTGCTGGAAGCGCCCATAACCCGCCGAAGCGCGAGCCTTCGGCGGGTTTCTATTTTCATTCACAGCTGCACACTACCTCGAACAGTTACACATAAGGCGGCTCCCACGTTTTTTTGTCCCAGCCCAGTCTTGTGCTCTGTACGTTCAAGTTGCGGTCCAATGTCACTGCGGCGCTAAACGGCAGTTTATCGTTGCTCCAGAAGCGGACGTCGCTCCATGTGACTTCATAGCCATCCAGCCGCTCTTGGACTTGCACATGAACGTTCGTAGCGAAAGCCAAGAATGCACGGACGCCGTCGGTTTGCATCGTTGCAATAGCTGGTTCTGTGCCGCTTAACGACGAAGTTTTGGATATTATGGCTTCGCGCACGATGCCCGAACTGCTGATTTTGCCCGACTCATAGCAATCTGGCCCTTCCGCAACGAACTGCCAAGCTCGGCCCGACATCAGCGGGAGCAGGGATACGCGCGTGCGTCCTCCTAATGCTTCTTGAAGCTTGCGCTGCCACCGCAGCCGCTCGGATAAACGCCAGCCCATATAGATGAGAGTCAGCCCATACAAAATTACAAACACCGGCCCCATAATTGATGCACTTACAAGGCCGGTTAACCAGATCAACCCGCACAGCAAGTGCGAACCGAATATATAGGGATCAAATAAGCACAACGAATCGAGATGCAGCCAGCGCCTCGTGAACGGACGCAAGCATTGAACGCCATACCCGTTGAACAAATCAAGCGTAATGTGAAAGCAGACTGCAAGCAACGTCCACAGCAGAAGCAGACCAAGATGGTCCATAACCCCGAACAGCCATGCCATCGGCCAGCCAATGACGACAGCCCACGCGAATGGAGCGGGCAGGGAATGCGTAATGCCGCGGTGCACCCGCAAATACGTGGTTTGCCCTTTCAGCCTAGCGGCTGCATCCAGATCAGGTGCATGACTGCCCAGCATTGAAGCGGCAATGAGTGCATGCTGCAGCGTCGTGTCGGCGGCGACTCCCGGTATAGCCAATGATGCGCCTGCCAGCGTGAAGCCAAGGAGCAGATGACTTGCTGAATCCATAACGATCTTCCTCCCTCACTTCGAATCTGCTATACGCACATCCTAAGGGAGAACCATTAACGTATTGTTTGCGGATTCTATCGAAATTGTAAGGATCAGGATTGCATGTATAAAGTGGCAAATGCTGTGCATCTTAAGCTAGGGCTCGGCGATAAAGTTCCCAGCTTACACCAAACATACGCATAACGGAGGCTCAATAACATGGCACCTAAACCAGATGACAGAAGCAACAACGCGGCACGTCTGCGCGAATCGATTCAGAATACGCAGGACAATCTGCGTGAATCGGAAGACTATCTCGATGAGCATGCAGAAGAGATTGCACCAAGCGAATTGAACGCTCTCAAACAGAAAAACCGCAATCGTCAATCCGCCATCTCCGGCTTCGAGAGTGAATTGGAAGACGAAGAGCCGCTCGAGTCCTAGCATCCAACACGCCATCTTGGCACAAAAGGCTGTTCGAATCGCCGACGCACCGTCGCGCTTTTCGAACAGCCTTTTCAACATGACTACCGTTTATCGTACAGTTATCTGCGGTGAATCAGCTTCTGCACGGCACTGCGAACACGTCTCCGTCGCTAGCCGCATCCGTCACCGGGAAGATCGTCCTTGCTTCATCGGCAAGCCGATTCGCATCCGCAAGCTCATACCGCGAGCTAAAATGCGTCATGACCAGCTTGAGTGCACCTGCCCGCTTCGCAATCTCCGCCGCCTGCAAGGTCGTAGAGTGACCGTACGCTTCTGCCTTCTCTTCAAGCCCCGCTGCGAATGTCGCTTCATGCACGAGCAGATCCGCGTCATGCGCCAGCCTTACAGCCCCCTCGCAAGGCTTCGTATCGCCTAGAATCGTAACGATACGCCCACGAATGCTCGGACCCATGACATCCTTGGCGCATACCGTCCGTCCATCGGGCAGCTCGATGTCATTCCCCGCTTTTAGACGGCCGTACAGCGGACCTGCAGGCACTTGCGCAGCCTGCAGCTTGTCGACATCGAGCCGGCCTGGCCGATCGTACTCCGTGATTCGATAGCCGAAGCATGGCACCCGGTGTTCAAGCTCCGCTGCTTCCACCCGATAATGCCCATCATCGAACAGTAAGCCCTCAATCGTTTCAACATAATGGATGTCGTACGCAATATGGGTGCCGCTCAGCTCGAACAACGTCTCCACCATCTTCTGCAAACCTGGAGGTCCATAGATGGTTACAGGGTCCACCCCTCCGTCGTACGCACGTGTACTGAGCAGCCCTGGCAGGCCAAATACGTGATCCCCATGCAGATGCGTGATGAATATCCGATCGATTCGGTTCAGCTTGAGCGGCGTCTCGAGCAGCTTATGCTGCGTACCCTCTCCGGCATCGAACAGCCACACCGATGTCGACGGAGCCGGCAGCTTCAGCGCCATCGAAGTGACATTGCGAAGCCGGCTAGGCCTCCCCGCACCGGTTCCTAATAAAGTAAGCTCCACGCGTTTACGTTCCCCTTCCCAGCACATCAAACGTTGTTATTTCGCAACGCAGCTCCTATGTGCAGTATGGCATGTGCAACCAACCGTCATACCCATTCCAATGACGTTCCTTATCGCTAATGATGCGATTATATACAAAAAGCCCCGGGAAAGCCGCCCTGCAGACGGCACCCGGAGGCTTCATTCATCAAGTCTGATTAAGCTTTGTCTACGTTAAAGTAACGTGCTTCCGGATGTGCGAAAACCATCGCCGATACCGAAGCTTCCGGCTCCATCATGAACTCCTCGGTCAACTCAACGCCGATATCCTCAGGCTTCATGAGCGCGAAGAGCGGGCCTTGATCCTCGAGATTCGGGCATGCCGGATAGCCGAACGATACGCGAATACCCGTATAACGAGCGCCGTGACGTTGAGCCATCGTCATGTCGACTGGATCGGAGATGCCCCAGATGTCGCGCATGATATGGTGAACGCGTTCTGCAAGACCTTCTGCAAGCTCGATCGCTGTCGCTTGGATCGCATGCGAGAGCAGATAATCGCCATTGTCCTTATAAGCTTCCGCACGTTCCCGAATGCCGTGGCCTGCCGTTACAACGAGGAAGCCTACATAGTCCATCTCGCCGCTTTCCTTCGAGCGAAGGAAGTCTGCCAGACAGAGGAATGGCTCCACGTTCTGACGTGGGAACGAATAACGATGCAGCACTTTCGAATGATCCGCTGGATCGTAAATAATGATGTCATTGCCTTCGGATTGAGCCGGGAAGAAACGATACATCGCATGCGTTTTGATCGAACCGTTCTGCGCCGCATCGCGAATAATGCCGTCTACCGTTTCTTTCAGCTGTTCGGCTTTCGAATCGCCGGAAGCGAGCAGCTTCTCATAGTTACCCTTCAGGCCAAGGTGATGCCCCATCAGCGTCTGCATGTTCACATAAGGAACGACTTGAGCCACTGGAATGTTACGTAGTACGTGACGTTCCAAGTCTGGTGGAACCATAACCGGCACGTCCGCCGCTACGTTGGATCGAACGGCACGCGTCAATTCTGGCATTGCCTTCGGCTCTTCCGTAATGCCGAAGCCTGCCGCACGCAGCTCTGCATGCTCTAACTCGATCCGCTCGCGATGCTTCGGATCGACGAGCTTGTTCGCAATATCAAGTCCGTCCATCGCATCCTTCGCGTACAGCACAAGGCCTTCATACTCCGGCGCAATCCGCGTCTTCGTGAACTTACGAGTCAGTGCTGCGCCGCCTACGAGAATCGGAGCATCGATGCCAGCGGTGCGCAAATCCTGCGCCGTAACGACCATCTGCGCTGCCGATTTCACGAGCAGTCCGGACAGACCGATCGCGTCTGCCTTCTCTTTGCGATAAGCTTCGATCAGCTGTTCTGGCGGAACTTTGATGCCAAGGTTAATGATTTTGTAACCGTTGTTCGAGAGAATGATCTCAACCAGGTTTTTACCGATATCGTGAACGTCGCCTTTGACCGTCGCGAGAATGATTTTACCCTTGACCGACGACTCTTCCTTCTCCATGAACTGCTCGAGATGCGCAACCGATGCCTTCATGACCTCGGCGCTCTGCAGCACTTCTGCTACAATCAGCTCATTGCCGTTGAACAGTCGGCCGACCTCTTCCATGCCCGCCATAAGCGGGCCGTTAATGATGTCCAGCGGAGCATATTTGGTCAGAGCCTCGTCGAGGTCAGGAATGAGTCCTTCCTTCGTACCTTCGACAATGTAGGAAGCAAGGCGCTCTTCCAGCGTCAGATTCGATGCTTTCTCCTTCTTCACGACCGTCTTATCCCGGAACGCTGCAACGAACGCTGCGAGCGTCTCATCGTTCGTGTTGAAGATCAGATCTTCCGCCAGCTTCCGTTCCTCTGCAGGTATCGATGCATAACGCTCGATTTTCTCCGAGTTTACGATCGCATAGTCGAGGCCCGCTTTCGTACATTCGTACAGATAGACCGAGTTCAACACTTCGCGGCCCGCAGGAGGCAGACCGAACGAAATGTTGGAGAGACCGAGAATCGTCTTTGCACGCGGATATTTGGCCTTGATCATCCGTATGCCTTCAATCGTCTCGACCGAGGAACCGATATATTGCGGGTCGCCGGAGCCAACCGGGAACATGTTCGGGTCAAAAATAATATCGTCCGGCGTAACGCCATATTTGTTCACGAGCAGGTCATACGAGCGATCCGCTACTTCCATCTTCGCTTCGCGCGATACCGCTTGGCCGCGTTCATCGATTAGGATACAGACAACGGCGGCGCCGTATTTGTGCATTAACGGAACGACCTTCTCGAACTTCGATTCGCCGTCCTCTAAGTTAATGGAGTTAATGATTGCTTTGCCCTGCGAATATTTGAGCCCAAGCTCAATAATATGATCATAGGTCGAATCAAGCATGAGCGGCGCTTTGATCTTCTTCACGACTTGCGGAATGAACTGATGAACCGCGTACGTCTCGTCTACGTCCGTATCCTGCAAGTTGATGTCGATAATTTGCGCACCGTTCTTCACCTGGGAACGCGCAATCTCTGAAGCTTCGTCGAACGAACCTTCTTTAATGAGACGCTTGAATCGAAGCGAACCCGAGATGTTCGTCCGCTCGCCGACCATGATTGGACGGTTCGCGTCTTCAATGTATACCGTATCGATACCGGTTACAGCCGGCAAGTGCTCGCCAATCTTGGTACGCGGCGCGAACTTCGCCATCGTCTCCGACATTGCCTTAATATGCGCAGGCGTTGTTCCGCAGCAGCCGCCAGCTACGTTCAGCCAGCCGCTCTCAGCGAAACCGGCCATCTTGGCTGCCAGCGAGTCCGGCGTTTCATGATATTGTCCGTTCTCATCCGGAAGACCGGCATTCGGATAGCAGCTGATCGCGGCAGACGAAATTTCATGCAGCGTCCGGATATGGTCACGCATGAACTCTGGACCTGTTGCACAGTTAAGACCGATCGAGATCGGCTTCAAATGTTCAAGCGACAGGTAGAACGACTCAATCGTCTGACCGGCAAGCGTTGTACCCATCGGCTCAATCGTACCGGAGATCATAATCGGGAGCTCTTTGCCAGCCGTCTCGAATGCTTGACGAATGCCGATACCGCCCGCTTTGACGTTCAGCGTATCTTGGCTCGTCTCAAGCAGCAGCGCATCAACGCCGGCTTCGATCAGTGCAAGAGCTTGTTCGTAGTAGCTTTCGACAAGCTCGTCGAATGTTACCCCGCCAGTGACCGAGAGCGTCTTCGTCGTTGGTCCCATTGCGCCAGCAACATAACGCGGTTTGTCAGGCGTCGAATATTTGTTGACTGCATCTACAGCCAGCTTCGCTGCCACAAGGTTCAGCTCGCGCGCTTTTTCCGGAATATCATACTCTTGCAGGACGACGCTCGTCGAACCGAATGTATTCGTTTCCAGAATGTCGGCGCCGGCCTCCAAGTATTGTTCATGTATCGATTGAATGACATCAGGACGCGTCAATACGAGCATTTCGTTACAGCCTTCGAGTTCCTCACCGCCAAAATCCTCTGCAGTAAGGTCAACTTGCTGAATCATCGTACCCATTGCGCCGTCCATAATCAGAATGCGTTCTTGCATAAGCTGCTTCAAGTCGGGTTTCGTCATGCTAACATCACTTCGCTTTCGACAAAATCATTACCTTACAGTCTAACAGAATCCTTACAACGTGAAAAGGACAATCCGTCGACAGGCACTTTATTTTGCACTACAATTCAGGAGATTTAGGCAGAATTCAACGACATAACAACCTAGTCGCTACCTAATAATAGGAGGACTATATTCTTATTGGCGATATATAGAGATAGAGAACCATGCAAAGGGCGTTCCTGCGAGCCATCTATCGATGATCGCGGAACGCCCTCTATTTCATTCTGCAGTCACAACCGCAAATGATCGGATTCTATTCAATAATTGGAAGCAGTTCTTCCAGATGCTTAATTTCGTGCGTAGGAACGATCTCATCCGTACGCTCCATGCCGTGGCGGTTGATCCATACCGATGTCATGCCCACTGTGTTCGCGCCGAGAATGTCCGTCGTCAGCTTGTCGCCGACCATGACGCCCTCTTCAGGAGTAATTCCGAGCTTCTCAAGAGCATGGTGGAAGATCGAAGCATCAGGCTTGCCTTTGCCGAACGCGCCCGAGATTATAATGTGGTCGAAGTACGGAATCAGATTCGGTACCCCGTCCAGCTTCTCCTGCTGAAGGTCTGGCGAGCCGTTCGTAAGCAGCAGCAGCTTGTATTTACCTTTCAAATGATCGAGCAGACGGAACGTTTCTTCATAGACATACGAACGTGAACGGCGTTCAGCCGGGAACTTCTCGGCGAGTTCGGCTCCAAGCGCCGCGTCTTCGACGCCAAGTGCTTTCAAGCCGCGCGTCCATGAGTCTCGGCGATAGCCAGGTGCGAGCGCCTGCATTTTGCGGAACGAATCCAGTTCGCCGCCTGTGAAGTTGCCCCACATGCCTTCGAACGGATTAATACCGATCATCTTCGTGAACGCGAACGTCTCATACGATTCGTATAGAGCGCGTGCTTCCTTGCGTACGGATTCCTCGAGCGCTTCTGCCTCTACGCCAGTCTTCTCTGCTGCATAGCGGCAAGTAGCCTCGAACGCCTCCTTCACACTGCGGTCATCCCACAGCAGCGTATCATCTAAATCAAACAATACTGCCTTCTTCGCCATCGACTTGTCTCTCCCTATTCGACTCTTCTATTGTTGTATCGTTATCGTCGTATTATTTCTCGCTGTATTGAACATTGTGCTGCTTCGCAAATTGCTTCAGCCGTTCCGCAATCTCAGTCGTTGGGTAACGGTTCATAATGCGCGAGAACACCCAGTTGCTGCCGCGAACACGCTCAATGACGACATAGCCCTCTTGCGAACTAATCGACTTGATGTCTTCCGGCTTCAATCGGCGGTCACCTGTGAATTTGCGAGTTTGCACAAAATCGGTTCCGACTTTTATGTATGGGCGGCGAATAACGAACAATAAAGCAAGGAACAAGTAACAGCCGATCGTTACCCAATACATCGTTGCTTGCGATTCATCCGCTTGTACGAACAACGCATACATAGCCGTAATCAGCACGAGCAGTATAGGTCCGATATAGCTGCGTCCTTTGAACGTATCAAAGCGCTCGCCGGACGGAACAATCGGTGTCTGGATCCCCTGCTTCTTACGCTGTTTGTTCAGTTGATTCATATTGTTGCGAACCTTGCGTTCCCATGAACGTGACACGGATTGCACACTCCTTCAGTGATACAGCGGACTTCTAGTCGTTGAGCCCTCTGCTGAACTTCTTGATGAAACGTTTCGGATATTCGGATGGGAGCCCGCTTGCTTCATCGAGGCTTGCCCATACATCAGCTGGCATGTCCCAGCCGATTGCACCCATGTTATCTTCGAATTGCTCCAACGTGCGGGCACCGAATATCGGGGATGTGATCCCATCCCGTTGAATAAGCCAACGTAAAGCGACCTGCGAAGTCGATCGCCCTAGCTCCTTCGCAACCTTCTGAACCGCTTCACGGATCGCGAAGTTGCACTCGTTACCACGAACGGCCCATGAGCTCTCTCCGCCATTCGGATTCGCCAGACGACCTTCGGTTGGATATGTCGTACCATAACGATCCGTTAGGAAGCCCCCGCCGATTGGCGCCCATGGAATGACCGCGACATTCTCTTCCAGGCATAACTCGAGCAGCTCGCGGTCCATCTCACGACTGACAAGGCTGTACTGCTGCTGTACGGATACAAAACGTGCATACTGACGCGCATCGCTCACCGCGAGTGCCTTCATTAAATGCCAAGCATAGAAATTCGAACAGCCTATGTATCGAACTTTGCCCGACGCAATCAGATCGTCTAACGCACGCAGCGTTTCCTCGATTGGCGTCGCCTTGTCCCATGTATGTACCTGATACAGGTCAATATAGTCCGTTCCAAGTCGGGCTAGACTCGCATCGACGGAATCCATAATATGTTTCCGTGACAAACCTCCACCATTCGGATGCGATGCAGTCGGAAACCTTACTTTCGTAGCGACTATAAGCTCCGAGCGGCGTGACCGGATCGCCTTGCCGACAATCTCTTCGGAACGACCGCCAACATAGACGTTGGCTGTGTCTAAGAAATTGCCTCCCAGCTCCACGAAACGGTCAACCATTCGAAGTGATTCCTGTTCATCCGTCGTATTGCCGAATGTCATCGTCCCTAAGCATAACTCCGATACCGCCAATCCACTGTTCCCAAGCAAGCGATACTGCATGTCCATCCCTCCAGTTTATATCCAATATAATCTAATCATACTTGATATAAGTGGAGAACGTCACGCTTCTATTGAGGTTAAATCAATGATTCTTCGGCGGCTCCTCTTCGCCTTCCCACTTGATCGAATCAAGCTGGTTGCGGAAATTGCCTTTGAACACGTCCAAATATTGCTTCCGAAGCCGTGCACGTTCTTCCGCTTCCGCTTCTGTGAGACCGACCGTTTTATGTTTACGCGACAGCTCGTTAATCCGCGCGATAAGCTCTTCCATTTGCTGCATCCCCCTTCTGTTATGCACTTGTTCACATTATCCTATTACTTTGACATTTTCGACAAACCATTGTCAAGGTTAATGCGCCTATAATTGAACGGTTTCCGAGCATTGTATAAAAAAAGATGGCGTATTAGGAATTGTCCCAATAAGCCATCTTATCGAACTACTCTATATTAAGCGGGTATGATGAGCATCTGTCCCGACTCCAGAACATCCGATTCGAGATTGTTGCGAAGCTTAATCTCGAATACGCGCTGACGAATATCTCCATCGCTCGTCGCGGATGCGATGCTCCACAGTGTGTCGCCTGGCGCTACATAGACAACGGACTCGCCTGCGGTAGGCTCAGCCGGGTGATCGCTCATTGCTTCCGTCATGACCATCAAGGCACCGCAGAATAAGATAATTGCGAACATAAGAGCAAAGCCCCACTTTAATACGCTCATTAGTGCATGTTTCTGAGCCTTTGTCATTGTTGCGCGTTGCGTCGATCTGCCGCGCGTATTCCGTACGTTCATTCTATTATAAGAAGCTGTCATGCTTGTCGTATTCATCATTGTTAACCGCACCCCAAACGTTTGTTCTATTTGTTGTCCATAATATATCACGAACAATTGTTCTGGTCAACACATTTTACGAACAATTGTTCTGTTTAATTTACGAACGAATGTGCCCTCGAACTTATGTTTGTACGAACTCGGGTTCTGTGCTATAATTTGCTATAATCTTATTTTTGGAGTGATGATGGTGTCGAAGCTTTCCAACCGCCAGCTGGCAATTCTTGAATTTATCAAGAACGAAGTTCGGGATAAAGGATATCCGCCTTCCGTTCGTGAGATCGGTGAAGCGGTCGGACTGGCCTCCAGCTCCACCGTTCACGGCCATTTGGATCGATTAGAGAAGAAAGGCTTTATACGCCGCGACCCAACGAAACCTCGTGCGATCGAGATTCTCGATGGCGACGGTCCTTCCGCAGGCGATGCGTTCTCGACCTCATTCGCGAAGGTGCCAATCGTCGGTAAAGTTACAGCAGGCGTACCTATTACGGCAACGGAGAACATTGAAGACTATTTCCCACTCCCAACGCATATGGTTGGTGATCACGACGTCTTCATTCTTAACGTAATCGGTGAAAGTATGATTGATGCAGGCATTCATAACGGCGATTACGTTATTGTCCGCCAGCAGCCAACCGCAACGAACGGCGATATCGTCGTAGCAATGACCGAAGAAGACGAAGCAACGGTGAAGACGTTCTACAAGGAACGCGATCATATTCGTCTCCAACCACAGAACCCTACGATGGAGCCGCTTCGTCTGAAGCACGTAACGATTCTTGGTAAAGTTATCGGTCTGTTCCGCGACATTCACTAAGAACCGAACAAGGACAAGCTGACACCATCTTACGATTTCATGTCAGCGTTTCTTCACTAGACTTGCCACTCCATGATATATAGAACCCCGGACGATTCGACATCGTTCGGGGTTTTTAATTGTTTTTTAACTGCATATAAAAGAGTCCACTCCCTCCCAAACCCTCCCTCTCCCAAGAGGGAGGGCCCCAAAGGCCTCCGCCCTCTGGACTCCTGGACTCGCTGCTTGGATACTTGAGTGGGGATGCCCGCTTTCGTCCCTGTCGGGACACGCTCTACTTCTGAGGGGTTTAGATACGGTCGATGTTTGTGCTCGACCTCCTGTACGTGCTGGGAGCCGCTTGTCGTCCCTGCGGGACACGCTCTTGGGAAGTGCTCGATCACGGCAAGGGGCTTCGCCCCTTTGAACCTTTATCTTGATAATGCGAGTTCCTCGCAAATTCATTATTACTATTAGAAATACAAAAAGCACGATAACTCCCCCGTTAGGTTCGTTATCGTGCTTTATCTTTATTGCGCTATGACCAACGAGCTCTGATTAATACAGAGTCAGGTACTGGTCGCGTTCCCATTGGTGGATTTGCGTGCGGTACATGTCCCACTCGATTTCTTTAAGCTCGTAGAAGTGAGCAAGTGCGTGTTCGCCGAGCGCTTCACAGATGACATCGCTGCGCAGCAGCTCTTGCAGAGCTTCTGCCAAGTCGCCTGGAAGGCTTGGGATACCCTCTTCAATACGCTCTTCTTCGCTCATGATGTAGATGTTGCGGTCAACCGGCGCTGGGAGCGGCATTTTGTTCTTGATGCCGTCCAGACCTGCCTTCAACATGACAGCAAGCGCAAGGTATGGGTTAGCAGCAGGGTCTGGGTTACGCGCTTCAATGCGCGTGCTCAGGCCGCGGGATGCTGGAATACGAACCATCGGGCTCCGGTTGCTTGCCGACCAAGCAACATAAACAGGCGCTTCGTAGCCAGGCAGGAGACGCTTGTACGAATTGACCGTTGGGTTCGTAATGGCCGCATAAGCGCGTGCATGATGCAGAATACCTGCCATGTAATAACGAGCCGTCTGGCTGAGACCAAGCTTGTCACTCTCATCGTAGAAGGCATTCTTCTCGCCTTGGAACAACGATTGGTGACAGTGCATGCCGGAACCGTTCACGCCGAACAGCGGCTTCGGCATGAAGGATGCGTGCAGACCATGCTGACGAGCAATCGTCTTAACAACAAGTTTGAACGTTTGAATCTGGTCCGCGGCTTTAATAGCATCCGCATATTTGAAGTCGATCTCGTGTTGACCCGGAGCAACCTCGTGATGGGATGCTTCGATCTCGAAGCCCATCTCTTCAAGCGTAAGTACGATCTCGCGACGGCAGTTCTCGCCCAGATCCATCGGCGCAAGGTCGAAGTAACCGCCTTGGTCGTTAAGTTCGGTCGTCGGATTGCCCTTCTCATCCGTCTTGAACAAGAAGAATTCTGGCTCAGGACCAACGTTCATCGAAGTGAAGCCCATTTCCTCCGCTTCCTTCAGCGCACGCTTCAGAATGCCGCGCGGGTCGCCAGCGAATGGCGTGCCATCAGGCATATAGATATCACAAATCAGACGTGCGACGCGGTCTTCCGTCACCCACGGGAAGACGACCCATGTGTCGAGGTCCGGATACAAGTACATATCGGATTCTTCGATCCGTACATATCCTTCGATAGAAGAGCCGTCGAACATCATTTTGTTATCGAGCGCTTTGAGCAGCTGACTTACAGGGATTTCAACGTTCTTGATCGTACCGAGCAAGTCGGTAAATTGCAACCGGATGAATCTGACGTTCTCTTCCTTCGCAATACGCAGGATGTCCTCTTTCGTGTAACCCACAAGATCATCTCCTTCATCGTACGTGTATGAATATCGTAAAGTCCGTGGTGCAGTCGCTTAAAGCGCGGCCAAGCTCATCAAGGTGCCGTAACGAATGACAGCGCTTTAATGCTTGTTGTAGAAACGAGAAAGCTGGCCTTGAATAAGCGATGCCTTGTTGCCTGGACGTTTCTCCAGCAGTTGCTGCTTAAGCAATCGGTGCAGCTGAGCATCGGACAGCTCGCGACGCTTCACTTCGGATTGCTCGCTCATGACGGTTGCCTCTTCGGATTCCGTGCTCAGCGGGTTCATCACTTGTTTGATGCCTGCGATGTTGACACCCTTCTCGATGAGCGATTTGATCTCCAGCAGACGTTCAACGTCATTGAAGGAGAACAACCGTTGGTTGCCCGACGTACGCGCCGGAACAATCAACTCATGCTGCTCGTAATAGCGAATTTGACGAGCGGTTAAGTCCGTGAGTTTCATGACGATTCCGATCGGGAAAAGCGCCATATTTCTCCGTATTTCGTCACCCATGTTCGCATCAACCTTCCACTTCCGAGTTATGCCTTTATTGTAACGTTCCTAACATAAGGCGTCAAGTTGTGGCAGGTTTGATAGGTAAGATTCCGCGTTCAGCCATACGGTTTAACGCAGTAAGCACACCAAATTTCACATGCGCATACGTGAGCCCGCCCTGCATATAGGCGATGTATGGCTCGCGAATCGGTGCATCCGCAGACAGCTCAAGACTTCCGCCCTGAATGAAAGTGCCGGCAGCCATAATAACGGGATGCTCGTAGCCCGGCATATCCCAAGGTTCAGGTACGACATGCGCATCGACCGCCGATGCCCGCTGAATGCCTTGAACAAATGCAATCAGGTGATCTGCGCTGCCGAAGCGAATCGCTTGAATGAGATCCGTCCGCTGCTCATGCCAAGCAGGCTTCGTCTCGAAGCCAAGCATTTCGAACAATGCAGCCGCGAATACCGAACCCCGAAGCGCTTGTCCAACCGTATGCGGTGCAAAATAAAGCCCTTGGTACATGCCGCGAAGCGTACCCAGCATTGCGCCAACCTCGCCGCCTATGCCTGGCGCCGTAAGGCGGTATGCTGCTGCCTCAACGTACTCGGCTTTACCTGCAATATAACCGCCGGTCGAGGCAATGCCTCCGCCGGGATTTTTGATAAGAGAACCCGCCATTAGATCAACGCCTACTTCAGTCGGCTCCGTCAACTCCGTGAACTCGCCGTAGCAGTTGTCAACGAACACGATAACGTCCGCCTTGATCGCCTTCACTCGGCGCACCATCTCGCCAATCTGCTCGACGGTGAACGAAGAGCGCCAATCATAACCCCGCGAGCGTTGAATACCTATAACCTTCGTATGCTCGTTAATCTTATTTGCGACTGCTTCCCAATCGACCAGCCCATCCGGCAACAGCTCCACTTCCCCGTAACCAATGCCCCAATCCTGCAGCGAGCCTGTCCCATCATTCGGCTTGCCGATCACTTTGTGCAGCGTATCATAAGGTCTGCCAGTGATGTAGAGCAGTTCGTCGCCCGGGCGAAGAATGCCGAACAACGCAGTGCCGATCGTATGCGTGCCCGACACAAAATGCGGTCTGACAAGCGCCGCCTCGGCGCCCATCACATCCGCATAGACGAGATCAAGGATTTCGCGGCCCCGATCGTTATAACCATAGCCCGTTGAGCCATTAAAATGAAAATCGCTTACCTGATGCCGCTGGAACGCACGAATCACTTTCCATTGATTGCGTTCCGCAGTCCGATCAAGCTGCGAAAAAGAAGCGGAAACGCGCCGTTCGGCCGATTCCGCTAGGCTTTCCAAGTGTGTCCATACCGTATCCTCTTGATGCATAACGAATATTCTCTCCCTTAACTCCAAGCAATAAAATGGTTCATCTATTACGTAGTCGATGCAATGAATGGCTCCAAAGTTCGCATATGCTTCTCAAAGTCCTGCTTGTTCAGCTCCACCGTAAGCACCATTTGATCACCGTCTACGTCCTGTTCCTTCACTTCGCCCGTCCGATACACGAGAGCAATCAGATCGCCCCGCTCGGCTGGAATGACGAACGTTCTCGTATCCCCGGCAAGTCGATCTTGTATCGTCTGGCGAAGCTTATCAAGGTCTGCTTCCTCATACGCACTGACGACGAGCGAATCTCCGCCATCCGGCAGCAGAAGACGTCCTTCAGGCGGGCACAGATCTTTCTTATTGTACACAACGAGCGTAGGTTTGCCAGCAGCTCCTAGCGTTCCGAGCACCTCTTCGACAACAGCCATCTGCTCGTTCCGCGTTGGCGAGGAACTGTCTACGACATGCAGCACGAGATCCGCTTCGCACACTTCTTCGAGTGTCGCGCGGAATGCCGCAACCAGATCATGCGGCAAGTTCTGTATGAATCCGACCGTGTCGGTTAGAATTATCTCTTTGCCGCTTGGCAGCTCCAGTGTCCGCGATGTTGGGTCGAGCGTAGCAAACAGCTGGTTCTCGACATACACATCGGCGTCCGTCATTTGACGTAGCAGCGTTGACTTGCCAGCGTTCGTGTAGCCGACGAGCGCCACTTGCACAGCACCTGATTTCTTGCGACGTTCACGGTGCAGCTGGCGGTGACGAACGACTTCCTCGAGGGCATGTTTAAGATCCGAAATCCGATCACGAATATGACGGCGGTCGGTCTCCAGCTTCGATTCACCAGGTCCGCGCGTACCGATGCCGCCGCCAAGGCGCGACAGATTTTTGCCGTGACCTGAGAGCCGCGGCAGCAAGTAGCTATGCTGAGCCAGTTCAACCTGCAAAATGCCTTCGCGAGTCTTCGCACGCTGTGCGAAGATATCGAGAATGAGCTGCGTGCGGTCGATAATCTTCAGATCAAGCGCTTCTTCCAGGTTGCGCACCTGCGCACCGGACAGCTCCTGGTCGAAGATCGCCGTAGTCGCGCCAAGCTCATCCGATATCGCACGCAGCTCCTCGACCTTGCCTTTGCCGATGAACCATTTGTTATCAACCGATTCTCGGTTCTGCGTCATTGTCGTCAACACTTCTACGCCTGCTGTTTCAGCCAGATTAACAAGCTCCGCGAGCGATTGCTCGGGATTCATCCCGCTTCTTCGCTTATCCTCTGACGTCACGAGACTCACGAGCACTGCGCGGTCCGCTAAACCGTTATCTACTTCATGACTTGTATGTTTCATGTAACGTTGTTGTTCTCCTTCCATTGCTGCGATTCGAACCTTTTAGTTTATCCTTCTCACCCTAACATCCCGTCGCGCCTTATGCCGCTGGCTTGGCTCTCGCATCGCAGATCCTCCGGACGAATGGCCATTAGTTCTTGTTTGCCCGGGACGCTGTTCGAGTATTGCGATAGCAGTCGCACCGCTTGGTGGCGAATCGATTTCTCGATCATATTGCGCACATACCTTGCATTGCTGAACGAGAACAAGGACAACTGCTTCTCTTGAACCAAATGCTGACGCATCTTGAATACGGTCTGCGGCTGCAGGACGTAATCGCGATCCTTCGCCATCATCTCGGCAATCTGAATGAGCTGATCGATTGAATAATCGGGGAAATCGATTTGAATAGGGAAGCGTGACGGAAGCCCCGGATTCGTCTGCAGAAAATAATCGATCTCCGCCGGGTAGCCAGCAAGGATGAGCACAAACTGCGTTCGCATATCTTCCATTGCTTTCACCAGTGTGTCGATCGCTTCTTTCCCGAAATCTTTCTCTCCGCCTCGAGCAAGACTGTAAGCCTCATCGACGAACAGGACACCGCCGCTCGCCTTCCGGACGAGATCACGCGTCTTCTGCGCCGTATGACCGATATATTCGCCGACGAGGTCCGCGCGTTCGACTTCGATCAAATGACCTTTCGTGAGGACACCCATCTTCTGCAGCAGCTTGGCGACAATCCGCGCGATCGTCGTTTTGCCGGTTCCCGGATTTCCTTTGAAAATCATATGGTACACATGCGCGCCGCTATTGAGTCCCGCTTCGCTTCGCATATGAGCGATCTGAAGCATGGCGTAAATCTCATAAATGAGCGACTTTACATTATCTAGACCGACCATGACATCCAACTCGCGTTGAATGTCGGCATAATGATCGCCAGGAGGAAGCGGCTTTACCGCCGGCAATGGTTCGTTCTCCGCTATCGGCGCGGGGGCTGCTCCTGCTTCTTGGCTTCGTAGTACGACATTAATTTGGCGGGATGGCCGAGTGCCGCTCTTCGCCCCTGAAGCTATGCCGTTATTCATTCGCTCGATCACCTGTCCCTTCGATCCCGTCGCTGCTGACAGCCTGCCACAATGGCACGGACATGCGCCGCACGGCTGCCGCTATAACAAGCATATTCCGTCAGTGGGCCAAAAAGTATGGTTAATCGATACGAAGGATAATCGGACATGCTGTCGAACGATCGAACAAGCTTATTATTTATTAAAATAAGGGATTGTCAGATCTCCGGATGACCAGCCAAAATGCATGAGCACCGCGTCCACTTTCCACTTCGTATAGGCGAGCACCTCACGCGTTTGATTATAAACAGGCTTCAGCACCTTCGAATGGAAGGGCACCATCGTTGCGTCATGAATCCCTACATATTCAGCAATCTCCTTGGAACGCGATGCGTGATAGTCATGCGTCACGATGAGTATCGATTGCATCTTTTCCCGATCAATGATCGCTTTGCTGAACAACATATTCTCATACGTACTCGTTGCCCGTTTCTCGAGCAGCAGCTTCTCCTTCGGAACGCCGAGAGATACCAAATAATTCCGCATGCCTTCCGCTTCCGTCAAGGTCGAGCCGTTATGATCGTATCCGCCCGTCAGAATAAGCTTGTCCGCTTTTCCTTCTTTGTACAACAAATAAGCGCGATCGAGTCGTTCCTTCAATCCTGGACTAGGCTTGTCGCTCCACAATGCAGCGCCTAATACGATGGCAGCGTCGCTCTTCGGAATTGACTTCGGAACGTTGGAGCTGTTAATCGACCAGAGCAAATACGCGCACCAGAGTACGCCAAGCACCCCTATAGAAACGACAATCCGCAGCAAAATAAGCAGCGGCCTGCGTTTGCGTCTGCGACGCGAACCGCTGCTTAGCTTGTGCGGCCTGTGGATTGCCTTATTCACGATTCACTCAACTCTCCCGAGCGCTCTGACAAGCTCTTCCGATGCTTGAGACTGAGCGTAAAGTAGCGGAACCGTCCGTTGCGAATGGCGGACAACAATCTTCCCGCCGTCTTGCGAGCCATCGCTGCGTCCTTGGACGTCACCTCTCCTTGGCGAAGCGCATCCTCGAGCTCATCCTCGTCCAGCAGGAAAACTTCACCGGAAGGCAGCACAACAATGTCCAAGTACAGGTCATCGAACCAAGGCACTTGCTGCTCCGTCATTCCCTGCGTCTTGCACACATCAATGTACCACTGCACCACACGGCCCTTGTCATCAAACATCGTGGTCACAACAAAGTGTTCGCCGCGAGGGAAGTGCTGCATCCATAAGTAGCCGCGATCGGCAAGGCAGAGCCTTCTGCCGTTGTACTCTTTCCACAACGGTTCGCGCAATTCATGAATCCGATAAAAAGTGACGAGTCCTCTGAACTCGTCGCCGTCCATGGCAAGACACATATAGCTCTTACGCAAAATACGCCGCCAATTTGCCCGGTCCGAAAATTTTCGTTTCATGCGGAACGTACCTTTCCGTTAAGATGCGAGGTGAAACGACTATCGCCGTCTTATGAGCAGCGCAGCACGTTTCATTCCGAAGAAATCCAAGACTGATAAGTTTGAAAATTTATACCGTCTCGAATTCCGATAAACACCGCCAATCAACAGCCGACCTTACCAAACAATCGAACTTCCAACATTTTTCCTTTAAAAAAAGCTTACCACATCTTAGGTTGCTTCACCAGCTTACGGACAAAATAAACCATGCTTCGTTGTCCTACTGTACAAGCACAATGCCTTGGACAACTTGCAAAAAAGCAGAAGGACTGCCTTCGTCGTCATTAAGACGTCTTCAGCAGTCCCCCATGCCGGCTATATAATTGATCGTTTATTTCTCCTCGATATCGATCGAGTCAATCGTAATCTTGTCCACTGGCTTCGAGAGCTCGCCCATGGAGGACATCTCAACCGGCGACTTCGCAATCGCCATCACCGTATCCATACCTTCGATGACCTTACCGAAAATCGCATAGTCTGGCGTTTGGTTCAGGTTCAAGCTGTCAGCACCCGTGCAGATGAAGAACTGGCTGCCGCCGGAATCCGGCGCTTTCGTTCTCGCCATCGCTACCGTGCCTACCTCATATTTGAGGTCCGAGCCAAGCTCGTCCGGAATATGATAGCCAGGACCACCTGAACCGTCCCCGTTTGGATCCCCTGTTTGAATCATGAACGTTTCGATAATGCGATGGAATGTAATCCCCTCATAGAACTTCTGTTTCGCCAGGAAAACGAAGTTGTTAACGGTCATTGGTGCTTCTTCAGCGAACAATTCGATCTTAAAATCGCCTTGGCTCGTATGGAAGGTTGCGGTATACGACTTCTTCGGATCAATTGTCATTTCTGGCATTTCGGACCATTGTTTAGCTGTCGCACCATTTGCCGATGCTGTCTGCGATTGCTGGAGCGCATTATCGTTCTTGCTCTTGCTGCCGCATCCTGCTGCTACGATTGCAAGCAGCAGGATGGACAGCATGACAATACTGTAACGCATGAACTTCCTCTTCATCATCCGATTGTTCCTCGCTTCTCCTCTGATTCAGCCAAATCTCACGACTGACCTGTTCGAACCGTTGTCGAAGGACCGTTACAATGCAGCCATTATGGTGCCGGAACTACGACATCGGGCACGATCGGATCCGTCGATCCATTAGACCCATTACTGGTTGTCGGTTCTGATGGGCTCCCTCCCGCGTCGCCTGCACCTGTTCCTGTGCTAGGATTGGAACTGCCACCGGTTCCCGTACTGCCGGAGCCATCCGCTGGCGGCGTGCCATTCTGATTCGTACCGCCGTTAGTAGAACCATTGCCGCCGCCGTTATTGCTATTACCGTTATTACCGTTGCCGTTATTGCCTTCGCCGTTGCCGTTATTGCCATTGCCGGCGTTCCCTGAATTATCGGTTCCTTCTCCAGGCAGCTGCGGCTCAATTGGCGGCTCTATCGGTTCCGTTGGCTCCAGCTCCTCCGGAGGCACTTCCAATGCTACAGCAGCGGAAGGTGTGCCTTCAAGATCGGCGGCTGGGTTATATGCAGCAACGTAATACTGGTAGGACAGGCCAGGAGCAGCGCTTAAATCTTCAACATTGCCGTTTGCCGCTAGATCGAGAATACGCGTAAACTCTGTCTCGCTCGACTCTTTGCGATAAACGCGGTAGGTCAAGTCGTCCCCTTCGACCATATTCCAACTTAATTTGACGGATTTCGAAGCAGCATCATATTCCGCTTTCAGTCCCGTTACTTGCGCAGGCGCTTTATCCGTCGGTTCCTCCGGCGCTTGAGGCGTAGTCTGCTTAAAGCTGGAACGCGGTATATTCTTCATGGCTTCCGACATTACCTTGCCGAACATGGCCGCTGCTTGACCGCTGCTCTTATGCAGCAAATGGTTTTCGTCCGTCTTATCGTAACCCATCCAGACGGCCGCTGTCCATTCAGGCGTATAACCGACGAACCAAGCATCGCGGTTTGCGCTTGATTGCAAGCCTTTAATGCCATGCTGAGTCGTACCTGTTTTGCCTGCTACCGGACGGTCGAGACGGGCATTAACCCCTGTACCGCCTTGTTCCGTTACGCCCGACATGATTTCGGTAAGACCTTCAGCTGTTGATTGCTTCATCAGCTGCTTCGCCTTCGGTGCACGATACGTGTACACAGGGTCCTCATTGCTATTGTCGATACGTAATACCGTATGTGCATCCACGCTCTTGCCATCGTTCGCGAACACGCTGTATGCGGTAGCCATCTGCAGCGGAGATACGCCTTTCGTCAAGCCACCCAGCGCAATTGCAAGGTTGCGATCATCGCTTGTCAGTTCAAAGCCCAACCGTTTGGCGAATTCAACGCCTTTGCTTACGCCAATCTCATTGAGCAGCCACACAGCAGGTAAGTTACGAGATTCTTTAATCGCCTGCTTCATGCTAACTGCGCCGATATATTTGACCTTATTAGAATCGGAAGGACAATAGTCGCCGAAGCATTGTTTATCGTCTCGCAGGGTAGAATTCGGTGTGAATTCACCTGACTCGAGCGCCGGGCCATATGAAGATATCGGCTTGAACGATGAACCCGGCTGTCTAGCTTTGTTCACCCGGTTCCACGTCTTCTTCTGATAATCGCGGCCGCCAGCGATCGCTTGGATCTCGCCATTGCGATGATCCATAATGATCATGGAGCCTTGAACCTTAATATCGTCTTCGCTTTTCTCGAAATTATCGTCGTCTGCGAATTCCTTCTCGACGACTTGCTGAGCCGTCGGGTTAAGCGTCGTATAGATTTTGTAGCCGCCGACACGAAGCTCTTCTTCGCTAATGCCGCTGACTTCAACCGCCTCTTCGATGACGTAATCGACGAAAGCAGGATAAAGCTGCGGGTTAGCTTTCTCGTCCATCATGGAAGATGCATCATATACAACTGCTCCTGCTTCATTCTTCTCCGCTTCGGTAATATACCCCTGGTCATACATCAGTTTCAACACAACCTGACGTCTCGCCTGCGACGCCTCTGGATCATTGATTGGATTGAGACGAGTCGGAGCCTTCGGTATGCCGGCTAACGTAGCCATCTGCCATAGCTTCAAGTCCTTCGGCTCGACGCCGAAGTAATATTCGGAAGCTTGCTTAATGCCCGACGTACCTTTACCGAATGGAATCCGGTTCAAGTACATCTCAAGAATTTCATCCTTCGTCATGTTGTTCTCGAGCGCCATGGCAATGGATGCTTCCGTCGCTTTACGGAAGAACGTTTTATCTGCCGTTAGGAAGATATTTTTCGCAAGCTGCTGTGTTATCGTACTGCCGCCTTCGACCTTGCTTCGAGCGACAATATCCTTCACTACCGCGCGTCCAAGCGAGAAGTAGTCAATACCCGAGTGCTGGTAGAACCGTTGATCCTCCGTCGCAATGAATGCATTGCGCAGCAGCTCCGGAACTTCACCAAGATCGATATTCTCGCGCGCATCATTCGGTTTGTACAGCGAAGCGATCTCGTTCTTATCCTTGTCGTATACAATCGAGGCTTCCGGCAGAATGAGCTTATCCTGATTCGCTGCGAGAATGCGTTCCCCGTTCAATATGATGAATAAGTAGCCGATGATGCCGCATACAGCAGCTAATGCAGCCGTGAAGAACAAAATAATAATGACTTTCTTCGGCGTCAGCCGTTTCTTCTTGCCTCTCCTGCTTGGTGCCTTCTGTCTTGTTCGTGGTTGATCCGTCATACGGAAGAACTCCCTCCTATACAGTGAAACATTGTCTCTATCTCTATCTTTACCCGCAAATGAAAAGAACAACCCACTCGGATGAGCGGGTTGTCGGCAGATCATTCCGCTATTTAGTTAAACGCGTCGGGTCGGCTGAAAGTTGCTATCGGCACTACAGCCGATTAATGATCGTTCGAGTGGTCTTGCATGAGAGAAACATTGCGCTGCGGGGTAAACGTCGAAATCGCGTGCTTATATACCATCTGTTGACGGCCTTCGCTATCAATAATGATCGTGAAGTTATCGAATGCTTTAATAACGCCGCGAATTTGGAAGCCGTTGGTCAGGTATACCGTAACCGGGATGCTGTCCTTGCGCAGCTGGTTTAGAAACGTATCTTGAATGTTGATGGTTTTATTCATTGGCCGTTACCCCCGTCGAAAAAGATTGATTAGAAATATATTCAAGACTGAGCGAGAACTTTCCTGCTATTATACCATGAACTGCCTGCATTTTGTTGTATAAATTTAGTTCGGCATCGACCCAGTCAATATCCTTCATGTGTCGGAACCAAGAGAGCTGCCTCTTAGCGAACCTTCTCGTATCGCGCTTAAGCGTCTCCACTGCCTCTTCCAATGAGCATTGTTCCGCAAGATACGGCACAAACTCTTTGTAGCCAAGCCCCTGCATCGAGACGGCATCCGACGGAATTCCCCTCGCAATGATCTGTCTGGCCTCTTCCTCAAGCCCTTGCTCCATCATCAGATCGATCCGCTGATTAATCCGATTATACAGTTTCTGCCGATCCATCTCTAGTCCGATGATGCACAGCTCGTAAGGCGAGGTCTTCGTCTGGCGGCCAAGCTGCTCAGACATTCGCTCGCCAGTCAGCCTGTAAATCTCCAGAGCGCGTATGATACGCCGTCTGTCATTCGGATGAAGCCTTGCGGCAGACGCCGGATCGACCTCCACAAGCTTCGCATGAAGCGCTTCCGCTCCTTGCTCGTCAGCAAACTGCTCCATCGCAAGACGAAAATCCGGATCGGAACCATTCTCAGCGAATTCATAAGCGTAGCAGACCGATTCAATATAGAGGCCAGTACCGCCAACGATGAACGGGATTTTGCCGCGTGACGTAATGTCGACGATGAGTCTGCGGCACTCCTCTTGAAAATCGGCCGAGGAATAAGGCTCCTCCGGCTCGCGAATATCGATCAAGTGATGAACAATACCCTGCCGTTCCTCTGGCATGATCTTCGCCGTTCCGATATCCATGCCGCGATACACTTGCATCGAGTCGCCCGAAATGATCTCACAATTGTAAGCCCTCGCGATGTCCAAGCTCAGCTGTGTCTTGCCGACGGCTGTCGGTCCTATCAGCACGAGCAGCTTGGGCTTGGTTTGCTCCTCGTGATTGGGATGGTTACTTGCAAGAGCTTCATGTTGCTCGGTCAACTGCGATCACTCCGTACGTAATTTTCGATGTTTTCTTCGTCTTGCATCGGGTAAAGCCGAGCCGCTCGAACTCATTGCTGCCCTTCTGTTCTTTCAACATGACGCATTTGCGCGCAACGCGAACGGCTTCTTGTACAGCCGATTCGGATAATCTGCCGTGATTGGCAAGGCTGCGGAGCGGCCCGATTGCGCTTGATTCTTCAATAGCTTCCTCGAACATCGGATCGAAATAGACGATGTCGACGCTGTTGTCCGGCAAGCTTGCCAAGTAGTCCGTATGATTCGAACGCTTAAGCGTTATGCGGCGCATCGCTTCATCGGCTTCCGCTAAACCGGATTTGTAGTTGTGAAGCCCCTCGCGAACGACGGCATGCAGCACTGGCTCGCTCTCGAGTGCAGTCACGGAGCCTTCGGCGCCAACAGCAATCGAGAATACAAGCGAGTCGGCCGCGAGTCCTGCTGTGCAGTCGATGACGCTGTCCCCTGGCTGGCAGCCGGATAGATCGATCAGCGGATCATGGTCCCCGCGCAGCAGACGCTTCACTCGAACGAATGCCATACTCGGATGATAATAAAGCGGCTGCTCTGATGTGGAGCCTCTATAGTAACGTACTTCATTGTCGAGCACGACGAGCAATTGATCATCTGAGCCTGCCGTCATCAACTGGCTCAGCGTCTGCCCGCGACGCAGCTGAAAACGTCCCGACAGCTCCTCGGCGAGCGCCTTCGCCTTCGCCATTGTCTGTTCAGAAGGCTTCACAGCTGTTGTAACAATCATGACATCACCCGTTTGAACATTTTTTCCAATTGATAGGTCGAAATATGCACAACGATCGGACGACCATGCGGACAAGTGTATGGCTGGCGGCAAGCGCCTAGTCTTGCAAGAAGCACTTCACTCTCCTCACGGGTCAACCGTTGATTCGCTTTGATTGACGCTTTGCAAGAGCACATAATAGCCGACTTCTCGCGAAGCTTCTGAATATCGACGTTGCGCTTCTCCTGCAGAACCCATTCAATCATTTCTTCTATGATAGACTGCTCATCGCCAACTGGCAGCCATTCCGGATGCGAGCGGACGAGAAACGTCTTCGCCCCGAACGGTTCCAGCTCAAGTCCAACCTCGCGCAGCAGCTCCAGCTTATCTTGCAGCTGAATGGCATCGCCAGCTGTTAATTCGAGTGTTATGGGTATGAGCAGCGGCTGTGAGGCTTGCTGCGGTCGACCGAATTTCTCAACATAGTACTCATAGTTGATCCGTTCATGCGCTGCATGCTGGTCGATCATATACAAGCCATCCTCGCTCTGAGCGATCAGGTAAGTACCATGCAGCTGGCCAATCCAGGACAGCTCAGGAAAAGGCGGTGTGTCTGGATCCCGCTCCAATGGCGCGCTAGATACAGCCTCACTGCTAGGTGCCACATACTCATTCGTTGTCAACGTGCTATCTTGCTGCTGTACTGTACTGGCTGCGGCTGCTTGCTGGATGCTCGACACGAGATCAGCAGCGGAATCTTCGTTTGAGATGGACGCCCCATCTACAGAAGACGAGTCATTAGCAGCAGACTCACTTGGCGCAGGCTCGTAGAAATCCGCATCGTCGATTGCAGCGGATTCTCGAACCGAATCGCTTGCCTTCGCCCCTGGCGCATACAACCTCTCCGTTGCGTCATGCGGCACTTGTTCACGCCGTTCAGGGAAGATGGACGAACTGCTTCTCCATCCTTCTGAAGGCCGACTTGGTGAAGAGCCGCCCATTCGTTGACCTGCTTGTGACGGGCTCGATGGAGTGAACGAACCAATCGAACTGCCACCGAATCCGGCAGTACGAGCAGACGGAACATTCGGCTGTGATGAGAGCGATTTTCCTGTGAAAATCCCGCCGTCTGCTTTGTTCGACTGACTGGAAGAAGCCGCACCCGGGAATCCCGGTTCAGGTCGATGAAAAGCGATTCGCTCCTGCACATAGACCGGTTTGGAGCGTTCGTCTTTATCCGCTGCAGGCTCCGGTATGTAACGGTCGCGGCCAAGCACCTTGCGTACGGCTTGCTCAATTAACGCTCTTAGTTCCGGCTCCTTGCTGAATCTAACTTCCATCTTCGAAGGATGGACGTTGACGTCGAGCAGCGAGGGATGCATGCCAATTTCAAGTGCAACAAGCGGATAACGATTGATTGGCAGCAGCGTGTGATAGCCTTGCAGCAGTGCCTGATTAACCAAGAAGCTGCGGATGTAGCGGCCATTCACGACAATCGTAATCGCGTTCCGATTGGCACGCGTCAGCTCAGGCTTCGAAATGTAGCCGTTCACCGTATAATCCGGCGTTTCCGCCGTTATCGGCAGCATCGCTTTCGCTGCGCTCGTTCCATAGACAGCCGCGATAACTTGAAGGCGGTCGCCCGTGCCAGGTGTCCGCAGCAGTTCGTTGCCATTGTGACGGAGCGTGAACGCAATGCCGGGATGAGCCAGAGCGATTCGATTCATATAATCGCTTATGTGACCAAGCTCCGTCTGAATCGACTTCATATACTTTAAACGCGCAGGCGTATTGTAAAACAGGTCGCGCACAGACATTTCAGTGCCCTGCTGCGAGTTGACGGGACCTTGGTGTTTGATCGTTCCGCCTTCGATGACCAATCGATAGCCTAGCCCGTCGGCCGTTGGCGAGGAGATGCACTCGACGCGGGCTACAGCCGCGATACTCGGCAGCGCTTCGCCGCGAAAGCCGAGACTGGCGATTCGGAACAGATCCGCGCTCGATAGCAGCTTGCTGGTCGCATGCCGCTGGAACGCCGTCTCGACTTCGTCGGATTGAATGCCCGAGCCGTTATCGATGACGCGAATCAGATTCAATCCGCCTTCTTCTATTGTCAGGTCGATGGTAGTCGCACCTGCATCCACTGCATTCTCTACAAGCTCCTTCACGACCGACGCCGGCCGCTCTACAACTTCGCCAGCCGCGATCTGGTTCGCCAGCTGTTCATCCAGTACACGTATGGACGCCATTGCTGCACTCCTCTCTCCTGCCTAGTATCTATAAGTCCGTCAACTTCATCTTCATCTCGTTGAGCCATTGCAACGCCTGCATAGGCGACATGTTAAGCACATCCAGCTTCTTAAGCTTATCGGCAACAAGCTCTGCCTTCGGCGACAGCTTCTTCTTAGCCTGCTCGTGTGCGTTATTAGTGGCGCTATCTGCAGGTGACTCGCCGAAAATCGATAGCTGTACGACTTCGCCCGGCTGGCTAATTGGCTCTGATTCAACGACCTGGGCTGCAGCAACAGCCGACTGCGAGATCTGGATCGCATCGTAACCTGCTTGTCGATCCGCCACGTGGTCTACAGGCGGAACCGCCCGAGGAACCGGCTTCTTAATAACCGGAGCGTCCTCCTCATCCAGCAGCGCATAAGCGCGTCCAATGATCGTCTCCGGCAGTCCCGCTAATTGCGCACAGTAGATGCCGTAGCTGGAGCTTGCCGCGCCGGGTACAAGCTTCCGCAGGAACGTAACGTCTTCTCCGTCCTCACGAACGGCCATGCACGCATTCGATAGGAGCGGCAGCGATTCTTCAAGATGCGCAAGCTCGTGGAAATGCGTGGAGACTAGCGCTTTGCATTTGATCTTGTCGTGCACGTATTCGATAACCGCCTGCGCGATCGCCATGCCTTCGTTCGTTGAAGTGCCTCGGCCAAGCTCGTCTATGATGACAAGACTTCTCTCCGTTGCTTTATCCGTCATGACTTGAATGTCTTTCATCTCAACCATGAACGTACTCTGCCCGCCTGCGAGATCGTCTGCTGCGCCGATTCGAGTAAAGATCCGATCGACGAGCGGAAGAGTTGCTGATTTCGCGGGTACAAAACAGCCAATCTGCGCCATAACGCATAACAGCGCGACTTGACGCATGTACGTGCTCTTGCCGGCCATGTTCGGGCCTGTAATGAGCAGCATCGATTGGCTCTCCTTCGCAAGCTTCGTGCCGTTCGTAATGAACGGCACGCCGTCCATGAGCGCTTCGACGACCGGATGACGGCCATCGTCGACGATGAGGTCATAGCCATCCGTTACCGTCGGACGAACGAAACGGCGCTCGGCGCTTACGGTAGCGAGCGATTGGAACGCGTCGAGCGCTGCAATGCGCTCGGCAAGCTTTTGCAGACGATGAAGCTGTCCTGAGAGATGCTCGCGCAGCTCGGCGAACCGCTCATATTCGAGGTCGACCATCTTCTCTTCCGCTTCCAGAATGAGACGTTCCTTCTCTTTGAGCTCAGGGGTGACGAAACGTTCTGCATTCGCCAGCGTTTGTTTCCGCTCGTAGCGGCCTTCTGGCAGGCCCGCTAGGTTGGCTTTGGAAATTTCGAGGTAGTAGCCGAACACTTTGTTATAGCCGATCTTGAGCGATTTGATGCCGGTCGCTTCACGTTCGGACCGTTCGAGCTCAGCCAGCCATCGCTTGCCGTCCGTACTCGCTTCACGCAGCTTATCTAAGTATTCGTCATAACCGGCACGAATGAGTCCGCCTTCGCGCACGGAAACAGGTGGATCGTCAACGACAACCGTTTCGATTGTATCTGCTAAGTCAGCGCAGTTATCGATATCAGCGAACAGTGCGTGAAGCGTTGCGTCGCCTGAGTTCGCGCATAGTTCAGCTAGAGCAGGCACGCGGCGAAGCGAAGACTTCAGCGCGTTCAGATCCCGGCCATTCGCGCTTCCGAAGGCTACGCGGCCGACGAGACGCTCCAGGTCATAAATCTCGGACAGCTCGCGGCGCATATCGTCGCGGATGATCAGGTCACGATGCAGAGCTGCTACCGCAGATAACCGCTCTTCGATCGCAGCGACACTAAGCAGCGGCTTGTCCACCCAGCGGCGAAGCAGACGAGCGCCCATCGACGTCATCGTCCGATCGAGCAGCCAGAGCAGCGTCCCCTTCTTGCTGCGGTCGCGTACCGTCTCGGTCAGCTCGAGATTCCGACGTGTGAAAGGATCAAGAATCATATATTGATTCGGCTCATAGGGACGAATCGTGCGTACATGGCCGAACGACCGCTTCTGCGTGTCAGCCAGATAGCCGGTCAGCGTTGCGATGGTTCTCAGGCGCTCAGCGTTAAGTCCTTGCAGCGATTGATCGCCGAACTGCTCGGCGACGCCAGCCTGCGGCATCGGTTCGCGAGGCGTGAGAACAACCGGGCGCGCCCAGGTTGTCTGGTATGGTTTGAGCCGCTCCAGCAGCGCTTCATCTCCGACGATCTCGGCGGGATGATAGACGTTGATCTCATCGAGCAGCGCTTCGAGTCCGCCTGCCGCTGCGAACGAGGTTACATAGAGCTCTCCTGTCGACAAGTCGCATGCAGCGAAGCCGATCCGTCCTTCGACGGAGGCTGTGCCGACGATGAAGTTGTTCGCTTTGTCCGCGAGCGACTTGGACTCCATCACGGTGCCTGGCGTGACGACGCGAACGATTTCGCGTCGGACGACGCCTTTGGCTGCGGATGGATCCTCGACTTGCTCGCAGATGGCGACCTTGTAGCCTTTTTCGATCAAACGGGCAATGTAGTTCTCTGCTGAGTGATACGGAACGCCGCACATCGGTATCCGCTCCGGACCGCCGGCTTCCCGGCCTGTCAGCGTTATTTCGAGCTCGCGGGAAGCGAGAATTGCGTCTTCGAAGAACATTTCATAGAAATCGCCAAGACGGAACAGTAGGAACGCATCCTTCGCCTGCTCCTTGATGGCGAGATATTGCATCATCATGGGGGTATAAGTTGGTGTCATGAATGCCCCTCCGTACGAGTAGTTGGATATGAACACTATCCTTCATTATAGCACGAAACCTACTACGAAACGGAAGAGCTTCGCTATGTGGGAATTCATCGGCTTATTGCAGATGGGATCAGTCGGTATGGCGTTAGACGTGGCATTACCGCTCTTATTTCGAGCGGATGGCGGTTTGAGAATATTTAAGTGTGGGGTTACTACTCTTAATTAAGGTGGATTGGCCAAACTGGGGTGAAAGTGCGGACTTAGGCGGGGATATGACACACTTATTGCATACATCCGATGTTTCGCGGGCGAATAAGCGGGGTTTGGCTCCATTTATTCTAGGGCTGAGTTCGCGGGATTTACGTATTTCAAACGGTATCCGGTCGTACTGTGTTACTGAGGTGGCATTACCACTCTTATTTCGAGCGAATGGCGGTTTGAGAATGTTTAAGTGTAGGGTTACTACTCACAATTAAGGTGGATTGGCCAATTTGGGGTGAAAGTGCGGACTTAGGCGGGGATATGGCACACTTATTTCGTATATACGAAGGTTCGCGGGCGAATAAGCTGGTTATTGCCACTTATTCTAGGGCAGAGTTCGAGGGATTTACGTATTTCAAACGGTATCCGGTCGTACTGTGTTATTGAGTTAGACGTGGCATTACCGCTCTTATTTCGAGCGAATGGCGGTTTGAGAATGTTTAAGTGTGGGGTTACTACTCTTAATTAAGGTGAGTTGGCCAATCTAGGGTGAAAGTGCGGACTTAGGCGGGGATATGGCACACTTATTGCGTATATACGAAGGTTCGCGGGCGAATAAGCTGGTTATTGCCACACTTATTCTAGGGCAGAGTTCGCGAGGATTTACGTACTTCAAACGGTATCCGATAGTACTGTGTTAATGAGTTAGACGTGGCATTACCACTCTTATTTCGAGCGGATGGCGGTTTGAGAATATTTAAGTGTGGGGTTACTACTCTTAATGAAGGTGGATTGGCCAAACTGGGGTGAAAGTGCGGACTTAGGCGGGGACATGGCACACTTATTGCATACATCCGATGGTTCACGGGCGAATAAGCGGGGTTATTGCCACACTTATTCTAGGGCAGAGTTCACGGGGATTTACGTATTTCAAACAGTATCCGGTCGTACTGTGTTATTGAGGTGGCATTACCACTCTTATTTCGAGCGGATGGCGGTTTCAGAATGTTTAAGTGTAGGGTTACTACTCTTAATGAAGGTGCGTTGGCCAATCTAGGGTGAAAGTGCGGACTTAGGCGCGGGCGAATAAGCGGGTTTGTGCCACACTTAGTCTAAAGCTGAGTTGCTGGAATTTCGTCAGGTATTTTATACAGATATCGATATTTCACTTGGCTGCTCGCTTAATAGCGCAAACTAAGCTGTACAATTGTGTTTCAAACATTTTATAATGTTACTAATCAATAGAATCAGTGACGCAAAGCATGCGCCTGGACGAGGAATCATTTCGATGATCCCTTGGCCTGGCGCTTTTTGTTGTCTATGGAGGGGGCGTAACAATGTTGTATACCGAGTCAGAAGCAGACAAAATTTGTGAGATGGAATATGAGAAATGGTTAGAAAGCCATCGTCATGGTCGTACCGGAGAGTCTTTGCGCAGATTGCTGAATGGTCATGGCTATGGCGAAAAGTTATTTCTATATCAGATATGGTGGCCTGTCGTCGGTTCATTCGAGCACCTGACGCCCGAGCATATCTTCTTGGACGATAGTGACAAGGAACGGTTCATTGATCTTGCTTATATACGCGCGCCCTTCCGAATCGCCATCGAAATAGATGGCTTTGGTCCTCATTTGAAAAACATTGACCGTCACCAATTCGGTGAAAACTTGATGCGGCAAAATCATCTCATTCTCGATGGCTGGAAGTTGATTCGTTTCTCCGTATATGACATTGAACAGCGCCCCGAGAGATGCAGACGTTTGGTACGAAGTATGCTGGGGCAATGGTATGGTAGACACATAGAGGATGAAATATTGACGAAACGAGAACACCAAATTATCGCTTATGCCCGCTATTGCAATATGCCTATTCGCGCTTCCACTATTGCTATTGAGTTCGGTATTAGACGAGATAGTGCGAGCGGTTGGCTCCGCTCACTTCATCAGAAAGGTATGTTAACTGCCGTTTCACCAGGGCGCCGAATTCATACATATGTCATTAGCACAAGAGCTAATCGGATGTTCAACTTATAAATAAGGATTTACCCCACCTATCTGACGAAAACGCTTGGTGTAGAGCGATTACGTGTGGGGTTACCGCTCTTAGACCCCTTCCAACGCCGTGAATTCGACACTGCGACGGCGGTTAGCGGGGCATTACCACCTCTATTTGACGAATTCGCTCAGTAAAGAACGATTAGGTGTGAGGTTACCACGCTTGGATCCGTTCCATCGTCGTGAGTTCGACTCTGAAACCACGGTAAGCGGGGATTTACCGCACCTATTCGACGGATTCGCTCGGTGTAGAGCGATTACGTGTAGGGTTACCAAGCTTAAATCCGTTCTATCACCATGAGTTTGACTCTGCGACCAATGTTAGTGCGGTAATGCTACACCTATTCGACTGATTCGCTCGGTGTAGAGCGAATCAGTGTGGGGTTACCACGCATAAATCCGTTCTATCGCCATGAGTTTGACTCTGCGACCAATGTTAGTGCGGTAATGCTACACCTATTCGACTGATTCGCTCGGTGTAGAGCGATTACGTGTGGGGTTACCACGCTTAAATCCGTTCTATCGCCATGAGTTTGACTCTGCGACCACTGTTAGTGGGGTAATGCCACACCTATCTCACGAAAACGCTCTGAATGGAGCGATTAGTTGTGGGGTTACCACGCATAAATCCGTTCTATCGCCATGAGATTGACTCTGCGACCACTTGTTAGCGGGGTAATACCACACCTAACTCACGAAAACGCTCGGTGTAGAGCGATTACGTGTGGGGTTACCACGCATAAATCCGTTCTATCGCCATGAGTTTGACTCTGCGACCACGGTTAGTGGGGTAATACCACACCTATCTGACGAAAACGCTCGGTGTAGAGCGATTACGTGTGGGGTTACCACTCTTAGATCTCTTCCAACGCCGTGAATTCGACACTGTGACGGCGGTTAGCGGGGCATTACCACATCTATTCGAAGAATTCGCTCAATAAAGAGCGATTCGGTGTGGGGTTACCACGCATAAATCCGTTCTATCGCCATGAGTTTGACTCTGCGAC
>NZ_BTCK01000058.1:0-36984 GCF_033239625.1 Paenibacillus sp. CCS19 | reverse complement strand
CATATCCAGGCCCCATCGGCCATGGCTGGCCGATATGGTGCATTTCTGCACCATATCCAGGCCTCATCGGCCATGGTTGGCCAATATGGTGCATTTCTGCACCATATCCAGGCCCCATCGGCCATTACTGGCCAATATGGTGCATTTCTGCACCATATCCAGGCCACATCGGCCATGGCTGGCCATTATGGTGCATTTCTGCACCATATCCAGGCCCCATCGGCCATGGCTGGCCGATAGTGCATTTCCAAACACAACAAAGCCGCCGACGATCGCATACGAGAATTCGTATGCGACACCATCCGGCGGCTCTGACATGTTACTCTCTATTCAAAAAGTTACTTCGACACCACGACCGTAATCGTCTGACTCATCGTTGCGCCTGCTTCGTTCACTAGCTCGCAATAGTAAGTGTACGTACCTGCCGCTCGGCCGCTAATTGCTGTTACAGCAGTCTGTCCGTTCGGCGTGGAAGCCTCCAGCGACTGCGTATCGATGAGCTGACCGTTCTCGTACAGCTTGTAGCTCGTCGCATTCGTTCCGTAATACAAATGCATCGTTACAGCATAGCTGCCATCGCCATCCCAGTTGTTATGGGACAACTTGGCTGTACCAGGATTAGCCGCATCAACAACAACCGTGATCGGTGCGCATGCGGTTGTTCCGAAGACGTTGGACAGCTCGCACGTATACATATATGTGCCGTTCGCCTTGCCCGTCACATCAATCGCAACGGACTGACTAGCAGGTGAAGCATCCTTCAATCGGCGCTCGCCGATCAGCACGCCGTTCTCGTACAGCTTATACGTCGTGCCGTTGTTGCCATAATACAAATCCATCGTTACCGTGTAGCTGCCATCCCGCAGTCCGGTATCGTAGCCATTATTGTGCGAAAGTTTCGCTATGCCAGGCTTGCCAGTTGCAAGGATCGGCGCAACATGGAATACTGCGCTTCCCTCAGCGATATTGCCCGCAGCATCCGTCACAACATACGCCACCGCGTGCGGACCAGCACCGATCGTACCGGAATCAATCGCCGAACCCTGCTCGATCTCAACGCCATCCAGCAGCAGCTTCTTCAACGCTACACCCGAGCTCGCATCGCTGCTCTCCAGCGTAAACGAAAGCGGATCGCCCGGCATCACATCCGCTACATCATGTCCCGCTTGCACAATGCGAACCGTCGGTGCCACACGGTCAATCTTGACCGCAAGCGTATGCCGCTTCTCAAGATTGCCGCTGGAGTCGACCGACGCATATCGAACCGTCGTCACACCTTCCGCACTGATTGTGAACGGTTCCGTATAGATAACAGACTCCCCGCCATTCAACGAGTATGCGGTCGTCACCGAATCACCCGCCGACTGCGCGGCAGCGGCAAGCGTTACGGTTACGTCCCCTTTGTACCACCCGTTCATATTTGTCGTATCGGACAGTGCCGCCGTCGTCGTCGGCTGACCATACGTAAACAAATTGCTCGGCAGCTCATCGAGCGTCGTTACGTAGTCGCTGTTGAACACTTTGTTCAGATGCGCTGGCGTGTTGATGATGCCGTCGCGAATAAAGTCATCGTTCCACGTGCTGAACCAGCTCCAATCCGCATTGTAGATCTTCAGCAGATCCGGATCTGGAATCGGTCCGTTCTCCGGCAGCGTGACAAGCTTCTTGTCGCCGACAAGCGCCTTCAGCGCTTCATATTGATTGCTGTTCGGGCTGTAATCGCCTGCTGCATTGTAAATATCCGTACTTATGATGTCGACGACATCATCGCCTGGATACCACTCTGCGGACGGAGAGTTCCATACCCAGATCAGGTTGTTCAGTCCATGATAATTGACCATGCGGTCATACATGAGACGATACAGCTGTTTAGCAGCCTCAGGTCCTTTGGCGCCCCACCAGAACCAGCCGCCTTCCGCTTCATGAAGCGGACGCCACAGAATCGGAATGCCTTGTTCCGCCAGCGGCTTCAGCTTATCGGAGATGACATCGATATCGCTGATGAGCAATCGGTAGTCTTCCGACTCCGGGTGACTCAGCGCATACTGCACATCGAACCTCGTGAATTCCGTATAGAAACCTCTCCACCATTCCTTTCCTGGCTCATTATAATAGCCGGTCGGCGAGTTCCAGTGCCATGCCAGCGAGATAATGCCGCCGCGGCTTGCCCACTCCTGCATATCTTCGATTTCATGCGAAGTGGAGCCGAACAGTACGCGGGATGGCGAATATTCGATCATATCGAACGAGACGATCGCCGGATATTTGCCCGTCTGATCATGGATGAATTCCGCATTGGACAAACTCTGTTGGCCAGCGATAATCGAATGTCCGTATTGATCCACAAGGTAGCTTATCAACGACTTCGCTTCTGGCGACGCATTCGGATTGGTCAGCGTCTTCGGCACCTGGTGCGTCTTCGGCGGCGCAGCAGGCGTCAACGTAATGTAGTCGATATGGTACCAGCCCCAGAACGGCTCGAAGCTGATCGTGTTCTCCCCTTCGTTCAACAACAATTTACCTGCCGAAATCTCGGTAAAATCCGCCGTCTCCGGCAGCTTGACCGCCGAGCTAGGCTGGCCGTTAAGCAGCATATTCGTTTCCTTGTAGCCATATGGCGCTCGGTAGCCGATTGCTAAATCGTACAAGCCGGCGTTCGCCGCATTGTACGTCAGCGTAATGGATCCGCTGCCCATCATGAAAGCATATCCCGTTCCGGAGTAACCGGTACCGTCCACACCTTTGGTAACTCCACCTTCCAGCAAGCCATCCTCTGCTTCAATGCGATCACCGACAGGTTTGTCAGACACGAGTTTGATGTACTCAATGCCGTAATACCCCCAGTTGCGTCCGAAGCCGATCGTGTTGGCCCCTGCCTGCAGCAGCACCTTGCCGATCGCCTGCTCGCCGAAGACAATGCCTTCCGCCAATGCAGGCAGCTGCGCATTGCCATTCGGCTGTCCGTTCACGAGCAGCGAAGTTTCCTTATAGCCGTATGGCCCATAGTAGCCGACATACAGCGAATACAATCCTTCGGACGGCGCGTTCACGTTGAACGTTGCTGTCCCTGGATTCGCATCGTCCGCCTCATAGAAGAAGGAAACATATCCTGAACCTGCATACGTTTCATCGCCCCACACCGGTCCTGTCTGGAATACCGGACCGCTGCCCGCCAGCACAGCGTCTTTCGCTAGATATGTCGCGGATTGGCCTGGTGTACTTGGATTGCCTGACTCCTCGCGGCCAGTCAGCACGACATTGTCGATATAGATTGGACCGTTGTAGACCAGATCCATGTTCTTCTGAAGCTGTAGGACGAGCTGCGACTGCGCTGCGTTCGAAGGCAGCTTTACGCTTTTATGAATCGGGATATAGGAAGTGCCATTAATCATTTGCGCGGATGCAGACAAGGAAGGAATATCATGATTGCTGTAGTTAAGCTCATTCCAATCATTATTGATAGCCGTACTCAGGGCGAGCACGCCAGGGAACGACGCCGGAACGTAGACGTCATAATCAACCTTCTCATACCGGGAAATGTCGAGGCCGTGGCTCACGTATATTGCAGCGTTCTGCCAGACTGCGTCGTTGTTGTAGTTGGTGGTAACCTTTAGCGCATAGTGGTTGTCCACCGAGTCTAGATCTGCGCTTGCCTCGACCGATACGAGTGCATCGCCCCAACCGCCTGCCCACCCCATCGTCGTGCCGTCCTCGAAATCATACACTTGATTCTCCGCTGCAGCCGCTCGCGCAACCCCGACCATACCTAACGGAGATAACAAATAAACTAACATCGATAAACATAATACCTTCGCCACCCATCCAGCCTTTCTTGCGTACAACTTCCATCACTCCCATCGAATAGTTGGTCATGATGACTGATTAGCATGTACTATTATGATAACTTAAAGCGCTTACAAATAATAGCTGAACCTGTTACTTCCTTGTTGTAATTTTGCGATTTTTACCTAACAGAAATAACAAATTCAACACAATTCACCTTGTACAGCACTTCGCAAAATAACAAACAAAACCAATTCAAACCTATGTAACATTCCTATAGCTGAATACGGAGGAATCCGACTTGGAAACAATGGTAATGAATCGCTATTCCATAGTTACGACCAAGGAGGTCCCCATGTCCGAGCACAATCACGTCGTTCACAAAGACGGCGACATCCATCCCGAGCAGGTAGAACGTGCAATTGCGAGCATTGACGAAGATGAGCGACAGCGAATCCTGCACAGCTTCGAGACGTTCAAGGGCTACCTTAGCCGGCGCATCAAGCTGGCGCAGAGCATTGGTCTAAGCGAAGAACAGATTGCGGTCATTGCTCAAGAGGTCGCAGACTACTTAGCCGACCACGAAGAAGCACGCAACAGCGAGGAGAAGCTGCTGAAGGAGCTGTGGAATTGCGGCTCCGAGGAGGAGCAGCATCATCTTGCCCATATGCTCGTCAAGCTGGCACGGCCGAATGAATACGTTCATTAACAACCCATGCCATTAAGATTTAAGAACATTTAAGATTCTCTCTCCGGTCCTGCACGCATTGTGCAGGGCCGTTTTCTTTGGATCTCGGTAGTGTTCGATAGGACTCGGCCTGCGGTAACGCCTCATTTTCACAAAATATGCTACAATACAATACGAGTTATCGATACCGGCTCCACTCATACGGGGAGGCTCACCTTCAATGTCACAAGATATGTCCTATACAGCTGACGAAATCGCCAAGCTGCTCAAAATATCCAAGCTGACCGTCTATGACCTGATCAAGAAGGGCGAACTGCCCTCCTACCGCGTCGGCAAACAGATGCGCGTTGATGCAACGGATTTAGAGGCCTATAAGCAGCGCAGCAAAAATAGCACCGCGGCGGCGGCAGCCACGCCCTATAGAACGCAAGAGCAGCCGGACCGCCCTTTCGCATACACGCATGCAGCGTCAGTTGCTGAGCCGTCGCTCAGTATGACTGCGATGCACCCAGCGGGCATCCCATCTCCCGTTCAAGGCATTCGCCCCATCGTCATTACCGGTCAAGACATGAGCCTTGATATACTAGCCAAACATCTCGAGAGCCAATCAACCGGCGTACGCCCGCTCCGTTCCTATGCCGGCAGCCTGGACAGTCTCATCAGCATGTACAAAGGCGAGTCCGATATCGTCAGCACGCACCTGCTGGATGGCGATACGGGACAATATAACGTGCCGTACATTCGCAAGCTGCTTGTCGGCCAGTCCTTCAAAGTCATAAATCTGCTTGCACGTCCGGCTGGTCTATACGTTGCACAAGGAAACCCTCTTGGTATCCAGAGCTGGACCGATCTAGGCCGCCCCGGCCTTCGCTTGGCGAACCGGGAACAAGGCGCCGGAGCACGCGTCCTGCTCGACGAGCAGCTTCGCCTTCACGGGATCAAATCTGCACAGATACTCGGCTACCACGATCAGATTCAGAGCAGCCACTTGTCTGTTGCAGCCAAGGTTGCCGCAGGAGAGGCAGACATCGGTGTCGGAACCGAGAAGGCTGCCCGCATCGTCGGATTCGTTGATTTCATCCCGCTTATAATGGAGCGGTATGATCTCGTTGTACGCGATACCGCAGCCAATGAGCCCATGATTGACGCCCTGCTGTCCATTCTGCGGTCGGAGCCCTTCCTGCAGGAGCTTCGTGCTATTGCAACAGGCTATGATCTGTCCCTGACGGGGCAAGTGCTGTACGAGAATTAGCTCTATTTCCTTCATTGAATAAAAGAAGCCGAGTTCGCATCCTTGCAACTCGGCTTTTTTGCATTGCCAACCGATGCTTCTCGTTCGCAATCCATCCTTCTATTTGTTACTGACCTGCATAGTTATCAGTATTTGCGTGGAATGAAAGGAGCTGCTGCGACAATGCCTTTCGTCAATCGATTTTTCCAGCCACCGTCCATTATCAAGTCCGCTAGCGTTGGCGAAGTATTCGTCGGCGATTCCGTCACATTCACTGTCGTAGTGTCAAACCCAGGCAACACGCCATTCGATCACGCTGCACTGCGCGACGTCGTTCCGCCGGGGCTCGTATTCGTACCTGGCAGCCTAACGGTCGGCGGCGCCGCGTCTCCGAGCGGCAACCCCGCATTTGGCGTATCGCTCGGCTTCATAGGACCAGGCATCTCGATTCGAGTCACCTTCACTGCACGCGCCGACCGCGAGCCTGACAATCCGATTACCGTCAATACGGCTAGCTTATCGTTCGAATTTGTCGCGCCGGATGGCACACGCGTGCCAGGGGAGGCGCTTTCGAATCCGGTAACGGTCATTGTTGTTGAACACGAGGAATGATTCACTGATCATAAACAGACATGAGCCCCTGCTCGCAAGTATGCGGCAGGGGCTCTGATGTTCGTTCCGTTTATCGGGTTCTCATCGCAATCGGGCTTGTGTTAACAACGGCAGCGAGCATCCGCTCACCCTTCACCATAGGGGATTGGCACAGCACGCATACGGGAGCTTCCGAGAAACTGAAGTTGTCTCGCATCCATCCCTTGCAGTCCTCCGCTGAGCAGGACCATATCGAGGTCAATTCGTCAGGAACTTCTTCGACCGGCTTCTTCCGAGAATAGTACATGCGAGAGCCCCCTCATCGTTATCGGATTCAGCCTGCATCCATCTGCATAACAGCATGCTGCCGGCTGGACCCTTATACTATTTTCATTCCTTGCTTATTTTATGCAGCGGTTATACGCTTACAGACATGCATTCTCCGTTGATTTGTCAGCTTGATTACAAGCTCCTCCCTATGTCACAATTAGGATTGGACAAGATCCACGCGCAGGAGGGATATGTAAACATGAGAACGATTCAACTTGGAACCAGCAATCTGGAAGTGCCTGTCGTTGCCGTCGGATGCATGAGAATTAATTCGCTGAGCAAGCCGGAAGCAGAACAATTTGTTCAAGCGGCCTTGGAGCAAGGCGCTAACTTCTTCGATCACGCCGATATTTATGGCGGCGGAGCATGTGAGGAAATTTTCGCAGAGGCTATACATATGACCCCGGCAGTACGGGAACAAATCATCCTTCAATCGAAGTGCGGCATCCGTAATGGTATGTTCGATTTCTCCAAAGAACACATCCTGACGTCCGTCGACGGGATTCTTAAGCGCCTCAACACGGAATACCTGGACGTGCTGCTCCTGCACCGTCCGGATGCACTCGTTGAGCCGGAGGAAGTGGCAGAAGCGTTCGATCAGTTGGAAAGCTCGGGCAAGGTTCGTCACTTCGGCGTATCCAATCAGAACCCGATGCAGATTGAGCTTCTTAAACGTTACGTGAAGCAGCCGCTTGTAGCGAACCAGCTGCAGCTCAGCATCACGAACGCGAACATGATTTCTAACGGCATTAACGTTAACATGGAGAACAACGCAGCAATCAATCGCGACGGCAGCATTCTCGACTACAGCCGTCTGCACGATATGACGATTCAGCCTTGGTCTCCGTTCCAATACGGCTTCTTCGAAGGCGTATTCCTCGGCAGCGACAAGTTCCCTGAGCTGAACCAAGTCATCGATACGGTCGCAGCGAAGTACGGCGTGTCCAACACGACGATCGCTATCGCATGGCTGCTTCGCCACCCGGCGAAGATGCAGCCGGTCATCGGCTCGATGAACATCGACCGCTTGAGAGACTGCTGCAAAGCGAGCGAGATTACGCTGACTCGCGAAGAGTGGTACGCGATCTATCGCGCAGCGGGCAACAAGCTGCCATAAGGCATTAACAACAGAACGGTTGAAACAAGATGTAGGACATCTGTTTCAACCGTTTTTTGCTTAATATACGTTCTCGTCAGACAGTTAAGATACTTAATTGTGCTCTATGCGCCGACTGGCGGGTTCGCCGGACACTTAGTGTACTTAATTGTGCCCTATCCGCCAACTGGCGGGTTCGCTGGACACTTAAGATACTTTATTGTGCCTTATTCGCCGACTGGCGGGTTCGCTGGACACTTAAGATACTTAATCGCACTCTATTCGCCAACTGGTGGTCTCGTCGGACAATATGGGACTTATAAACTTTAGCAATCCCCCCCCCTACATACTCTTCTCACATCCGCCAACCCAAAAGAGGTGATTTTTCAACACACACAAAACGGTCGAGACAGACCCCAAGCGTCCGCTCAACCGTTTCTATATTCTTACACCTTGCTAAACCTTCTTCGGCAGCCACTTCTGGTACTGACGCCGCAGCCGGTGAAGCTCCTCGCTGTTCGCGAACGCTTGCTGCTCGCGCTGCTTGCCAACCGCGACGATAAGCGCCTCGATAACGGCAATCGGCGCCACCATCGAGTGAAACTCCCACATTTGTCCGCGCGCCGTATAGAGTACGTAGTCGGCCCTCTCCAGCATCGGGCTAACCGCAAGATCGGTCACCAGCACCGTCTTGCAGCCTCGCTGTCTAGCTGCGTCGAGCAGCACCGCCATCTCCGGCGATTCCGCAACGAACCCGAACAGCACGATGACATCGCTCTCGCGCATATGCACGATATCCTCGAACAGCTCATGTCCGCCGCGAGCGATGCGCTTCACAGCGACGCCAAACCGCGTCAGACGGAAGTCGAGCAGCGCCGTCAAGCATTCTGCTGAGCCCGGACCGTAGATATGTACGGTGCCCGCTGCCGCGAGCAAATCAGCCGCCGCTTGGAACGACGCTTGCGCCAGCCGATCTGCCGACTGACGCAAATAGTCGGCCGGCGCCATGACGCTCGCTGCCGCCGCGCCCTTCTGCTCGTCCATCTTGCTGAAGGCCGATTGCAGCTTCCGCGACGGCGACATGATGACGTCGTCCTTCAGCTTCTGCTTGAACTCCTTCATGTTCTTCGAGCCGACTTCGATCCAGAAGCGCGATACCGTCGATACGCTCACTTGGCACGCAGCGGCCAGATCCTCTTCGACCATGAACGGAATGTCATCAAGATTCTTGCTTATATAGTCGGCGATAAGCCGATGCCCCCGCGTCAGCTTGTAGCCCTCGAACAGCACGCGAACGCCTCCCGTCATCGGGTTAGATCACTTCCGTCTTCTTCTTCAGCAGCTTCTTCACCAGATTGGCCGCACGTACCTGCAGATGGAGCGATGGCGACAGTTCGCGCTTATACGCGCCGGCGCGAATCGCCTCCTTCAACTCGGCAACGGTCTCGAAGCTGCCGACGAACGTGTTGTGCACGCAGCCCACCTGGAACATCTGGTGCGCGTCGCTGCCCGCGACAACGGGTACGCCTAGCTCCTCGCCAAGCGTCAGCACCTTCGCGACATTCTCCTGAATGCCGATCTCATGCAGATCTTTGCCGTTCAGGTCGAACGCATCGAACCGCTTCAACAGCTCGCGGTCCACATGGTAGAGATGGTTCGATTCGCGGAACGGATGTCCGCCGATGACCAGCATGCCGCGCGGCTCGCACAGCTCGAACAGACGCTCCAAGCCGATAAAACGATCCGGCGACGTGTGATCCTCGAGAATGGCGCGAATCTCCAGCAGCTTATCCTTCGGTCCGCTGACGAGAATGTGACCGCCTTCGGCTACATCGACTTCCATGCCGGTGAAGATCTTGAACCCATCGCGATCATAGTAATGGTTATTGCATGGGAACATGCGGTCCAGCGTGCCGTACACATCCTCGAAGCGATGCGTATTGAAATGCTCGGTCAGCGTAATGGCATCCAAGCCATTGGCTGCCGCTTCGTCAATCATGCTGTTGAAGTGGTCGAGCTCGAAATTCGTTTTCTTCGAAAGCTTAACGTGAATATGAAAGTCGATTTTCATTGTGGTCGGTCTCCTTCGTTTGTTCATCATGTTGGCGGGTATGCCGATGCTCGATGCGCACGCCCGTCTGCTTGTCGTATAGGTTGATTTGTTCGGTATCTACATGGATAAATAACAGGTCGCCAAGCTCGCAGTCCGGCTCGCCCATGACGCGCGCCATCATGGCAGCGCCGCCCGCTTGCAATTGAATATGGGTATCCGCACCCGATGGGAAAATCGCCTCCACCGTCGCAGCCGTGCTGCCCGGAATCCGATTCACAAGCAGCTTAATAGCCTCGGGCCGCACGGTCATGACAACTTCCCGTCCGACGTGCACCGACGATGCATGCTCGAGAGGCACGACCGCAAGCGGCGTCTGCAGTCGATATCCGCTGCTGCTGTCGCCGATAATCCTGCCGTCCACCGCATTCATATGAAGGCCGGTATTGCCAATGAACTGCGCCACCTGCAGCGTGCGCGGATGCTTATACAGCTCACGCGGACGATCCAGCTGCACGATTCGTCCGCCGAAGAATACGGCTACCTTCGTCGACAGCGTCATCGCCTCATGCTGATCATGCGTCACGTAGATGATCGTCGTGTTCAGCTCTTGGTGAATCCGCTTCAGCTCGGCGCGCATCTCGACGCGCAGCTTCGCATCCAGATTGGACAGCGGCTCGTCGAGCAGCAGAATGTCCGGCTCTGTCACGATTGCGCGAGCAATGGCGACGCGCTGCTGCTGCCCGCCCGACAGCTCGCTCGGGTAACGGTCCGCGAGCTCTGGAATTCGCATTTTGTCCAAGGCGGCATGTACGCTCCTCTGAATGTCCGACTTCGGCATCTTGCGTACCTGCAGGCCGAACGCCACATTGTCATAGACGGTCATATGCGGCCAGAGCGCATAGCTCTGGAAGACGAGGCTTAAGCGTCGCTTCGACGGCTCCATATGGAAGTCGGTTGCACCATTAGCAACCTCTCGCCCACTGATCACGATCGTCCCTTTCTCCGCCTTCTGCAGGCCGGCGATCGTTCGAAGCAGCGTTGTTTTGCCACAGCCCGATGGACCGAGGAACGTCATAAAGTCGCCCCGCTCGATCTTGAGATTAATGTCCTGAAGAATCGGCTTCCGATCCAACGAGACGTGGATGTTCCGCAGCTCGATAGCAGTCGTAGTTGTAGTTGCAGTCGTGGTCGCTCCCATCCTATTGCCCTCCAATTCCTTGTGTCAGATCCGCCTTGCCGAAGCGAACGGCGACGATATATACGACAATGACAATCGCGATGATCATCATCAGAATGACGTTGGTCAGCTGCTCGTAGCCTTTCTCCGCATAGTAGAACGTGAGCGTCGTCAGCGTCTCCGTCCGAGGCGTGACGAGCAGAATAATGAGCTCCATCTCCTTCATCGCACTGATGAAGACGAGCAGGAAGGCCGATACGAGACTCTTGCGATTGAGCGGCAGCAGGATGCGTCGGAACCTGGTGAACCAACCCGCCCCGCCAATCTGCGCGGCCTCCTCCAGCTCGCGGCCGATCTGCATCATCGAAGCGCTGCCTGCCTTGACGGTGAACGGAAGCTCCTTCACAACCGTAATGACAATGAGCAGGGTGATCGTACCGTACAGCGCGGGAATGAGCAGCGTCGGCTTCGCGAACATCGAGATGTAGATTGCCGCAAGCGAGATGCCGGGCATCAAGTACGGCAGGAACGACACTTGATCGACGGCCTTCCCCAGCCAAGACTGCTTGCTGCGCGTCACGACATAACCGAGCACCAGACCGATGACAGCTGCCAGCACCGCCGCGACTCCAGCGATGTAGAGTGAATTGCGCAAGGCCAGCTTGAAAATCGGGTTGCGAAGCACGCCTTTCTCACCGGTGTTGATATCCGGATCCGAGCCGCCCGACCAGTAATGCAGCGTCAGATTGTTGAGGCTGTAGTCGCCTTCCTTCAGCATGAAGGATTGCAGCAGCAGGATAAGCAGCGGCACAAGCGCCGTCAGCGTCATCGCAACTACAGTCACAATCGCCACTGGATGCTTCCATCGACCAAGCGGCGTCAGCGTCTTCGCGCTGTCTTTGCCGGTCACGGTAACGAAGCTGCGCCTGCGTCCGATGACCCGTTGATTCATATAGATCGTCAGCATCGAGATGAGCATCAGCGTCAGACTGAGCACATTCGCCTCCGTCGTGAGCCGCGACCGCATGCTCGAATAGAGCATCGTCGAGATCATATGGAAGTTGACGGGCGCGCCGAGCAGTGCAGGCACACCGTAGGAACTGATTGCTTTGGTAAAGATCAATATAAATCCCGATAGAATCGAAGGCATCACGAGCGGAAACACGATTCTTCGCAAAATCGTCAGCCGCCGCGCCCCCGTCACGCTCGCCGCCTCCTCCAGCTGACTGTTCATCGAGCTGAGCGCAGCGCCGACGAGCAGGAAGAAGAACACGCTGTCGTGGATCGACATCGTGATGACGATCGGAACGAAGCCGTACGACACGGCGTCCGGCAGCGACACATGGAGCAGCGATTGCAGGATGCCGGGCGTTCCGCCGATTTTGCCATTTTTGAAGAAGGTCAGCCACGCTTGGGATAGAATCCACGACGGCAATAGATACGGAATGACAGCCAGGAACGTAATCGTCTTCTTAAGCGGCATATTCGTCCGTACGACGAGCCACGCAAGCCCGCATCCGAGCACCATCGACAATACCGAGACGGCGAATCCAACGCTGAGCGAGTGCATGATCGGTTTATAAAATAACGAATAGCTCATGTCGCTATTCAGCACCCGCTCCCAGTGGTACAGCGTGAAGTGACCCGGATTGGCTTCCCCGGTCAATCGTGCGTCCTGCTGCCGCCAGAAGAACGTCGTCGATACGATTCGCATCACGGGCCAGATGATCGTATAGGACAGCAGGAATAGCGCGGCAACCCCGATCAAATGAACGGGATTGCGCAGCCAATTGTACATTCGGTTCGTCATTACGTGTGCTTAATCCAGAAGTCGCGCACCTGCGGCGCTGTGTTGTACAGCTTCTCGCCGTCGAACAGCCACAGGTTCAGCTCCTCGTACGCAACCTCGTTCTTCGTCTTCACGTCGGACCGCGGCACCCAAGAGCCAAGCTTGTTGAACGGTTCCATGCCCGCGCCCGTTCCGTCCTTCTCGCCCATCATCCAACGGATGAACAACTTCGCTGCCGCTTCATGCGGCGCTTTGTTCGCGATGAACAGGTAACCCGAGTCCGGTACGGACGTCTTCGGTTGAATATCCAGAATCGGCGCGATCGTCCATCCGTTCTCCTCGTTCTTCGATACGTCGCCCGATACCGCGAGACCAACAGCGTCACTCTTCGCTTTGCCGATTGCGTCGAGCACGTCGTCGCTTCCTTTGAGCACGACCAAGCCGTTATTGAACAGCTGCTCGATGAATTCATAGCCTGCGTTGTCCGTGCCGTGCAGCTCGATATCCTTGCCGAATTTCGCTTTATAGGCAGCCGCCATGTCGTCGCTGTTGATGACCATCGTCGTGAACAGGTCCATGAACGCCGGCGAGCTGAGCGGATCAGCCGTGTATACTTTGCCTTTGAACGCCGGCGTCGTCAGATCCCACCAATTCGTGATCGGAACTTGCGGATAAGCGGATGTGTTGTAGAAAATCGTACGGAACTCTACGTAGTTCGCGTAACCTTCAGCCTGCGTGCGGTAAGGCTCGTCCACCATAGGCGCGAACTCTTCCGGCAAATATTTGATGTAGCGGCCTTGCTTGACCATCTCTTCGTAGACCGCGCCGCTAACTTCCTTCGTTACGATGACGTCAGGGTTGAACTGGCCTGCGTCCTGCTCCTTCGTCACCTTGTCCATCATTTCGTCGGATTTCACTTTGCTGACTTCAACCTCGATGCCCGGATACTGCTTCATGAACGTCTCCGCCGCATCATTCGCGCGTCCCGATGTCGAGTAGACGATCAGCTTGCCGCCTTCCTTCGCCTTCGCGTACAGCGCCTCTACCGATTCGTCTGCCGGTGCAGTCGCGCTCGTATCGCTGCCGTTGCTTGCATTGTCCGCAGCTGGCGTTGTTGTCGTAGCAGCGGATGCATTCGTCTCCGTCGAAGCTGGCTCGTCCTTACTCGTTGAACCGCACGCTGTCATGAGCATAATCGCGCAGATCAGCATGACCATGGCAAGCAGTGACCTTTTCTTATGAAGCCGGGTTTGCATGAAACTGTTCCTCCTAGCGACGGACCGTTCGAACGTCTCGTCTCGTAAGTTATTTGTACCGCTTGCCTTTGACTATAGAGACGATTTGTAAAACGAATGTCATGGTTATATGGAGGTTTAGTAAAAAACTATCACTTCGTCAGAAATGAAAATTTTCTATCATTTTTCCCGGTCATGTCAGGCTTTCTAGGTCGGTCGTCTCCATGCGATATTCAAGCGTGCTCTTCCAATATTGGACAAACCATAATAAGATTCAGATACGATCTAGAAAAAGCAATTATCGTCAAGAAACGAACATATGATCCGTGTACAATTGGTTTCAGCAGCAGCACAGCAGCTAGGAGGTAAGGTTGATCGCATGAATCGCATGAGAGAGGATTACCCCAAGATGGTTCAGATGACAATTGATTATGCGGAGGAGCATTTGGATGAAGAGCTCTCTTTATCGCGGCTTGCGCAGGTCGCTGGGTTCTCCGACTTCCACTTCCATCGCGTCTTCCAGACCATGGCGGGAGAAACGGTAATGGATTATGTGCGGCAACGACGTCTGGCGGTATCCGCCTATCGCGTCGCTTACTCGGATGAGCGGCTGCTAGACATCGCGCTCCGATGCGGTTTTCAGAATCACGAGACGTTCACGCGCGCATTCAAACGAATGTACGGAAGAACGCCTGGCGAGTACCGGAAGCTCGGCATCAAGCCGCCGCCTTATACCAAGCTCAACGTGCTGCAGCAATACAACAATCCTTGGGCAGGAGGAATTCAATTGGAACATCGAATCATTAACAAACCAGCATTCAAGGTCATCGGATATGAAACAACGACCACGTCTTGCAACGGGGACAATCTGAGAGAAATTCCGGCATTCTGGCAGGACTACATCAATCGGGGTTTATATCAGCAAATCCCGAACCGCATCGCGACCGAGATGGCGGAGCTTGGCATCTGCTATAACTTCAATATGGAAACAAGCCAATTCAACTACCTGATCGGCATGGAAGTCGACAGCTTCGACGGGTTGTTGGACGGTCAAGTGGCGCGCGAGTTCGACGAGACCGAATACGCCGTCTTCACGACGCCACTAGTAGAGCGTGCTCTCTTCGTACACTCCGTCCAAAGCACTTGGCAGAGGATCTACACGGAATGGTTCCCGCAATCCGGTTATGAGCATGCCGGGAAAGCCGAGTTCGAGCTGTACGATGAGCGCAGCAACCCAGCATTGCCTGAAGCGCAAATCGATATCTATATCCCGATTAAACGCAAACAAGCTTAACAAGCAGAATGAAGAAAGCCGAGACCCTATGGGCCTCGGCTTTCTTACGGATTGTTTTTGAAACTCGGCAGCTTGCTGTTTAGATCACTTCGAATGCTACTTCTTCAAACCTAGAGCAGCTTCCCCAATCTCCGCAAGCAATTGCTGGCCTTCGATCGTCGGGTGAATATCGTTCTGGCGAACATAGAGCAGTTGATTCTCTCCGAATGCCTTGTAAGCATCTGCCAGCACCAGCTTATTGTTCTCGTCTGCCGCTGCCAGCGATTGAACGAGTGCGCCAAGATTGTTGTTCACGAGCTGCGTCAACAGTTGGTTCGTCAAAGCGTGCATCAACTGGTTCGATACTTGATACGGGTTATAAATGTTGTACACGACGATCGGCGCATCCGTCAGCGAACGAATTTCGGCGATCGTATTCTTCACATTGCCCAGCATGCCCGGCAGCACAGACGTAACAAGTGTCGCTTGCAGCTGAGCAACGTCCAGCGATCCGTTCACCGATGCACCGGAAACCGCAGCCAGCAGATCATTGTTGCCGATGCTAAGCGTAACATAGTCCGCATGCTTCAGGTCTTGGCGGTAGCCCTTATCATTCTTCACCAGATCAAGCAGCTGCGACGAGGTGAGCTTCGGAACCGCTAAGTTCGTCACTTTAAGCTTGGCTGCTTCCGCCATCAGGAACGGAAAAGCATATTGCGACGGCTCCGTATTGTCCTTGCCCAAATTATAGCCGTATGTAATCGAATCCCCCAGTGCAACTAGACTTTTTCTAGCATGATCACTTTTCGCAAACGCACTCGCCGCGAACATGGACATTACCAGAATAGAAACCATCATGACCGATAATAACTTCTTCAACACGAATTGACACTCTCCCTATGAATTAGTGGATTTCGCACCTATTATATATGAAGATTATGCAATGCCGTGTCGCATATTTACAAAATTTAGATTTTCTTTAGCTAGTTATTGATATTCGAGAGACTCTTATTCAGTAAAAAAGCATCACCCCGATCCACGAAACGAATCGGGACAATGCTTGGGATATAATTATTCGTGTTCAAAAATACTTCACTATCAGCGGGGACGTTCGATGACGAATACGTCTCCGAGCTTCGCATAGAAGTCGCCCGCTAAGCGGCTGATCGGCTGCAAGGCGACAGGGTCGATATGCCCTTGGCCATCGTAGACCGATTCCGAGACGTGATACTGCACGATTCGGCCAATGAGCAGGTCCGCTGCCGGCGCACCTTCAGACCCTCCAATGGGAAGCGCTTGTTCGAGCACGCATTCCATTCGGATATGCGCTTCTTCAATGCCAGGAACAGCGATTCGATCGCTCGCAACCGGCGTCAGTCCTGTCAGCGTTACTTCGCTCTCTTCCGGCGGCAGGTTCGCCGCTGCCCGATTGACCTGTTCCAAATAAGAGCTGTCCGTAATGTGAACGACCATCTCGCCCTTCGCAATCGCATTGCGGGAAGTGTCCTTCCGCTCCCCTGCCTTGCGCTGAACGGACACTGCAATCATCGGAGGGTTGGCCGTAAGGATCGTGAAGTAGCTGAACGGCGCCGCGTTCAGCACACCGTCCTCGGACAGCGTCGTAACGAAGGCAATCGGTCTTGGGATGATGCTGCCGATCAGCAGCTTGTAGTTATCCCGCTCGGTTATCGCGGTCGGATCAATCGCTATCATCGGACTTCCTCCTCTACCTATTTCGCAAAATTAATTTTGAACCACTGGGCTGCCGCCTCTGCTTCCGTCTGTGTCAGGCGGTGCCCTGCACGCTCCCAATGCACGTCGACCAATGCACCCGCCTCGTCGAACAGCTGCTCCAGCTCTTCGGTCTCCACCGGCGAGCAGATCGGGTCGTTCTCGCCGGCGCCGATGAAGATCGGCACGCCGGTCAGGTCAGGCAGCTTGATGCCGCGCCGCGGTACCATCGGATGATGCAAAATCGCGCCGCGCAAGGAGCCGCGGTAGTGGAACAGCAGGCTCCCTGCAATGTTCGCCCCGTTCGAATAGCCCACAGCGACGAAGTTATTCCGATCCAGCTTGTATTCAGCTGCCGCCTGCTCGAGGAAATCGTTCAGCTCGCTCGTGCGGAACACGAGATCCTCTTCGTCGAAGACGCCTTCAGCGATGCGGCGGAAAAACCGCGGCATGCCGTTCTCGAGCACATTGCCTCTAATGCTTAATACCGATGATGTCGGCGAAATAAGCGCCGCGAGTCCGAGCAGATCGTTTTCGGTACCGCCCGTACCGTGGAAGACCACGAGTACGGGAGCTTGAGCGTCAGATCCTTGTTTGAAGATATGCTTCATTATTTGTCACCTTCCAATACCCGCACTTCGATCGGCGGAAGTAATGTTTCGATAACCGCACGTTTCGGCTCAAACCATTCAGGCAGTTTCAGCTCTTCGCCAAGCGCATCCGGCTCTTCGTCGCGTGCGAATCCTGGCGGGTCCGTCGCAATCTCGAACAGAATGCCGCCCGCTTCGCGGAAGTACAGCGCGTTGAAGTATTGGCGGTCAACGATTGGCGTTGGGTGGTAGCCATTCGCTTCGACGTGCGTTCTCCAGCGTGCATGCTCCGCATCGTCAACTGCGCGCCATGCGATATGGTGAACCGTACCCGCTCCGCCATGCCCTGGCGCCATTGCTTGAACTGGGACATCAATGATGTTGCCGATATCAGCGGTCGATGCATAACGTGCATACAATCCTTCTTGACCGACTTTATGCAAGCCCATTACATGCTCGAGCAGATGCTGCGTGCTGTCTGGCGCTGTGCTGTACAGGATCGCGCCGCCGAAGCCTTTGATCGCTTTGTCGACCGGCACGCCGCCGAATGCCCACTCGCTTGGTTTGCCTGCTGCGCGTTCAACGATCTCCAGCTTCAGACCGTCGCGGTCTTCGAATTGCAGGAACGTTTCGCCGAAGCGGACCGTTTGATCGAATGCGACATCGAATTTCGTCAGGCGTTCTTTCCAGAACGAGAAGCTGCCTGTTGGAACAACATACGTTGTAACGCCGACTTGGCCGCCGCCTACGACGCCTTTGCGCGAGTTCGCCCATGGGAAGAACGTGATGATCGTGCCCGGGCTGCCCTGTTGGTCGCCGAAGTACAGATGATACACTTCTGGAGCATCGAAGTTGATCGTTTTCTTCACGAGACGAAGACCAAGAACGCCTGCGTAGAAATCGACGTTCTCCTGTGCGTTGCGCACGAATGCTGTAATGTGGTGAATACCTTGGGTTTGATAAGTGGAAGTTGTCATATAGATCCATCTCCTTAGGTTGGTTTACGAGTAAATTCGTTTACGTTGATTCGTTAAGCTTCTGTAAATTGAGAATCTTTAATTTAAGATATAAGGTGTAAGTTTGCAGCATCCGGCTCCTTAGCCTGCAGCGGTTCAGCGGGTTTGCCCACTATAACCGCTATTGCTAGTAGCCCTGCTGCGCGAACTTGCCAAGCTTCTTGAGCAGCCCGCTTGCGGCCGTTCGTTCCTCTTGCGTCAGCCCCGCCAATGCGTGGTCGATCACCTCGGCATGCTGCGGGAAGACGCGTTCGATGAATTGCCTGCCCTCTTCCGTAATCTCGGCGTAGATGAGTCTGCGATCTTCCGTCGACGTCCTTCGCGATACATATTGCTTCTTCTCCAGCTTATCGACAACGTAAGTGATGTTGCCGCTGCTCATCAGCACCTTGCTGCCAATCTGTTGAATCGGCTGCGCTCCCTTGTGGTACAACAGCTCGAGAACGCCGAACTCGGTCCGGTTCAATCCATGCCGACGAATGTCGCGGTCCGCATGTGCGTTGACCCATTGGCTCGCTCTCGATAATGCGATGTACAGATTCAAAGCGTCTTCCTTCTCGCTCATCGCGCGATCTGGCATTGTGATCACCCTCTGCTGTTAGCGTTGTTCTTCTGCGCCATTCCTATGCATGGCTTATGTGAATTCTGATGGTTGTTAGTGTAATTCAAATGCGGTTGTTATCATGCGGTTCTTGCTTCGATTCCTGCCCGACACGCTGCTTGCGTTAACCTTGTTGCTGTCGTGTTTGTGTGTCGTTCATTTATCTTGATTTAAAGATAATACAATTTAAGATACATGTCAAGCGGTTGTTTACGCAGAAAATAAAAAAAGTTTAGCTGCGGTCATTGCGAGCATTATAAAGGTCGGCAACGCCTTATTCTTCCCCTGCGTGCCCCACTCGCCGCATTCTCGGCCATCACTAACGAATCGAATGCACCTTATCGGCCTCTCATCCCGCCCCATCGCCATCTAACGAACTCAGACGCGACTATATGGTGGATTAGCTCGCTCTCGGCACCATTTTCGGCACAATAGTGATGATGAAGTTCGTTACAACTAATAAGAAATGTTACTTGGATACTTAGCGTCGCTGTGGTTCGTTGCGAATCGGTTTGAAAGCACCTGCGTGCTTGCGGATGCATACTGGAACGAAATAACGCGGTTCCCATAGGAGCCGCGTTCGACTATTCATAACGGTGGCGTACGATGGTGAACAATGCGCGAATAGAAACGCCGCCACTCGCGGCGATGCGAATAGCCGAGCAGCAGCACGCTCAATAACCAGAACCATTGAATAGCCGAGGAATAGTCCGCCGCTGCGAGATAGCCCCCGAGCAGTACCATGCCGAGTACCACTTGAACGCCATCCGTCTCCGAGGAGTGAAAGCCCGATCTGCTCCGATCAATCAGACGAACGATCACCATCAGCAGCGCCAGTATGATTGCGAACGCAAGCGAAGCCGTGAACATCGTCAGCGCACTCCAGACGCCGAAGGTGACCGCAATTCCTTTGCCTCCCTTCCCTCGCAGGAAAGGGGAGAACATATGGCCGAGTATCGCTGCGGCTGATGGAAGGAGCAGCCGGTTACTATCTGATGTGAATGCACCAGCGTGCAAGAGCAGTAGGATTGGGACGTACCCCTTGGCCCAATCAAGCACGATTCCCGACAGCCCGTACCAATGCCCTGCCGACTTCCACAAGTTCATTGCCCCAGGGTTGCCGTCACCCTGCTGCTTAAGATCGCGGCGGGCGATTCGCCCCAGCCAATAAGAGAACATCATAGAACCGGACAGAAACGACAGCAGCGTCCATAAGAGAAGCAGCATCATTTGCGCCTGCCTCCCACCTTGACCCGTCTTCCTTTCCAAGCGACTTGCCCATGGAAGACAACCTGATAAGCGGAGTACAGCATAATGTATAGAAAGAAAACGGTGCTCAGCATATGCACGACAGGCATCCAATAGCCGAATTTCCCCGTATAATGCAGGAAGCCATACAGCTGCGCCGTATAGACCAGGTACCCTGCCGCAAACGGCATCGCCCATGTCGTTCCGAGCAGGAAAGGCGCCGCTTCCGCTGCCAGCAATCCGACGAACCACACAGCAACGAGCAGTGTCGTCCAACCACTCAGCTTGCTCGTGCTGAGCACAGCCCCTTTGCTGAACCCTTCAACTTCGCTCCGAATACCGCCAGGGTACATTCGGAACGAGACCATGCCATATCCAATATAGTTCATCACAGGAATGCCCGCCTGCATGAATTGAGCACCTAGATTAAGGTCATCCAGCAGCTCGCCTTTAATCCCTTCATGACCACGAGCCTGCTCATAATGCGCTCTTGACGTCACTATGCAGGAGCCGTAAAGCCCCTTCTTCGGATTCGATCGCTCGAACGGCGACGTGAAGGCGAACAAGCCCAGCAAATTCGGAATGAGCGCCAGCCGCTCGTAGAAACGGACTGCCTCATGATAAGGAACTACCGAGATGACGCCTCCTGTCCGTTCTCTGGCTGCCAGTAATGATTTCACCGCATGAGGGGAGAGCCTCACATCCGCATCGAGAAAAGCAATCAGATCTCCTGTAGCCTGCAGATAACCGTTCCATACTGCCCAGTTCTTGCCTGTCCAACCTTCAGGCGGCTCTGTATTCGCAATGACTCGTACCCCGAAGCTCTCCGCAATCGCCCGCGTCCCATCTTCGGAGCAATCATCTACCACAATGATTTCGATCGATTCATAGGTCTGCAGCTGCAGCGATTGGAGCAGATGAGGAAGGTTTCGCTCCTCATTCCTCGCGGGAATAATAATAGATAGCTTGCCAGATACGACCGGCCCCAGCCGACTAACCGGTACGGTTCTTCGGCGGAACAGAACGAAGCCTGCCGCGCATGCGCACAGCAGCAGCACGAAGATTACCGTCTCCATTAGCAGCACTCCCTCCGCTTGTTACTGACAATATATTGCAGTACAAGCTTCTATATGAGTATTGAACAGAGATTCCCGCGGCAATAGGTTCAGAGCAGCCCTCGTTGCGGGACCAAAATAAAACTGCTCAGGCCGGACCCTTGATCAGGCTGCCTCCACGCAGGTGCAATTCCGCACCTACATCCGCCCCTTCGGCCGCGCCGCCTCCACGCAGGTGCAATTCTGCACCTACGAAAAAAGAGCCAGCGACCGTATAACGTTCGCTGACTCCCCCAATATTAAAGCTTAAACTTCTCAACCGCAGCTTCCAGCCCGTCGCTCTTCTGCTGAAGCTGCTCCGTCGTATCCGCGATGCGCTTCGCCGCTGCCAGCTGGCGGGCCGACATCTGCTGAATCACTGCCGTATTATCTGCGGCAGAGCTTGAAATCTGCGCGATCTGCTCGACCGACGCCGCAACCTCCTCCGAACCGGCAAGCACTTGCTCGGCCGCTGCCGAGATCTCTTGAATCTGGCCGTTCACGTGAACGAACCGTTCCACCGTTTGATTGAAAAGCAGCTCCACTTCACCCGACAGGGTCGTGCCGCGGGACATCTCTTCGCCGCTTGCCTGCATGCGACTGCCAATGTTCGCCGACTCCCGCCCGATCTGCTGCAATAGCGATGTAATATGCATGGCCGATACCGTCGATGCTTCCGCGAGCTTCCGTACTTCGCCGGCGACAATAGCGAAGCCCGCGCCATGCTCCCCTGCTCTCGCCGCTTCGATCGAAGCATTGAGCGCAAGCAGCTTGGTCTGATCGGCTATGCTTGAGATCGATTGGAGTACCGGCGCGATCTCTTCCATGTGAGCATTCAGCAGCTCGACCGACTTCGTCGTCTGCTCCGCTACATCCGCAATAGTGACGACCTGCTCGCGAAGCCATTGAATCGACTGCCGGCCCTGCTCCGCCGTCTCGATCGCTTCCCCTGAAGCAATCGAAACACTCGTCGAAGCTTCGGATACACGCCCGATGGCAAGCGTGATCTCTTCCATCGCCTTCGCGCTGTCCTCCGCTCCTACACGCTGGTGCCGCGCGCCGTCTGCGAGCTGCGCCATTGACTGCTCCAGTTCCACGTTCAGGTTGACCATCTGATCAGCCTCTGAACGGAACTCTGTCGTCGATGCTACAAGCTGCTTCGTGGTGACCTTCACATCCCGCACAACGTCGCCCAGCGTAACGCCAAGCCGCTCCGTCATTCGAATCATTGCCGCATAGGCATGTCCGATCTCATCCTTCGACCGAACCTGCTTCGATGCCAGCTGCGCCTTCGCTTCGGCAAGATCGCCGCGAGCAAGCGCTTCGGCGCTGCCCACGACCACGGCGAGCGGACGCAGCGCACGCGCCATCAAGACCGCAATGACTGCTGCTGCAAGCAGAGTCAGCACCCCGACCAGAATAAGCAGCGGCATGCTGTCTTTGACGACCTTATGATAAATAGCAGAGGATACCGATACGTCCGTATCGATACCGAGTACCCCAATCACTTTGCCTTCCGCGTCGTGAAGCGGTGCATAAGCCGATATATAATCGCCATACTCCGGATTCTCGATGATGCCGGACTTCGCCGACTGCCCTTCCATCACTGCTTCTATTGCATCGGTCGGCATGTCCGTCACTTCACCGATTGGAGAAGCCGAATCCGAGTCTCGGGGCTGGCCATCGATCAGCAGAATCGGCTGCTTCTGATCATCAATCTGAACCGTATAGACATACATGGCGCCAATGCGCTCGCGGAACGCATTCATTTGTTCCCGAATGGTCCAATACAGATCACTTTCCTGCTGGTCTTGCAGAAAAGCTGCATATGACTTCACATCGAACTGTCCCGCATACGCCTCCGCCGTATGGATGCCGAAGCTGCCGATCGCCTCTTCGCTCGCGTGCTTGCTGGTCTGGACCTCAATGTAGATGAAGAAGGAAGACAAGGCGATTAATATCGCAACAATCGTAACGGAAAGCTTCAATACCAAGCGGCTTCGAAACAAAAACATGGGGAACGCGCTCCTTTAGCAGTTTATGAACTCGCAAGATGTCAATCGACATTTTTTACTATTTTTTTAGTGCTTTCGACAATACTATCGGCATTTCCTGCTCCAAATTGATTAGTATTGTGTAAAAAAATAACTCGAAATGGTTATCCGCACAATTTCCCGCCCCGTTGCAACGATCGCATATATGCGCAAAGAGAGCTGCAGCCAACGCCTATCGTTTGCGTTGTTGACCACAGCTCTCTTCTTATTAACGTCCAACTCACAAAGACTACCGGAACAACCCTCTTCGGTGCAGCAATAACGCAACGCCTAGAACAGCAACGACGAGAACGATGCCGCCCGCACTGAACCACAATGCTTCTGCTTGACCCGTCGAGACTTTCTCATCATCTTCCGAGGAGGTGTTGACCGGCGGCTCCGACACGATATTAGAATCCGGCTTTTCCGAGGATGCGGCTGGTTCCACTTGTTCCGCCACGGCTGGTTCAGCGGCTGCCGCCTCACCGTTCGGCGCGATGCCTGAAACTTTATTGCCATCAATCACAAGCTTGTAGTCTACGACCGTCCCGCTCCAGAAGTGAAGCTTGAGCAGCACTTCGCCGTCCTTCACCTGATCGAAGAACGTTTGGTTAAGCGTAATATAGTTGTAAGCTTCATCGGGCTCGAACGACTTGCCGAATTCCTTGTACTGCGTCCAGTCATCAGGGCCTGCAATGCCTCCTGCTGCATAAACCGACTCCAACGTCGCTAAGCTGTCCCCATTGAAGGTCGTCGGAATGACGAACATCGCCCTAGTCGCATCCACGCTCTTCACTTGCGGCGTATCGTATTGAATGACGCGGAAGCTCCAATCGGCCCCTGCCGAGAACGTACAAGTCAGCACTGCATTCTCGCCAAGCTTCCCGGTCAACAGCGATTGCAGCAAACTCGAGGTCAACGTCAGTTGATCGCCACTCCATATATAATCGCTCCCTGCTGCCAACACACGATCACCGCTTCGGATCTCGGTAAGCGCGTTGCCATTCATGTTCATCGGTATGGCGACATCCTTCACCGGTTCACCTTGTTTCAAATACACCGAATCGGAAGCCGCATTGGATGAACGGTTCGCGAGTCCTTCATGCATGACTTGATAGAAATCAGGATTCTTCCAAGTGAAATTGTTCCGGTCAAAATGCTGCCCATTATCCCACAGCATGAGCGTCAGCTGCCGCTGCCTTGCATAATACGTCAGGTACTCCAAGTACTTCAGCACTTCGCCATGCTCGATGGTGTCTACCGACTTATCGAAGCCGAGCAAGCCGAATTCACCGACCACTACCGGAATGCCCTTCTCGACGAAGGTATGATAAGCACGATCGAACGACTGGTCCACATCGGCCCGCGCCGTCTCATCGAAGGTCGTCGAACCGCCCATGTTCACGCTGAATGGATAGAAGCCGTAATAATGAATCGTTGCAATCAGATTCGAATCATTCATCTTCGTCATCGTCTTGTACAGCTCGTCGAGCCGAGGCTGCGAATGGTTAGCCGTAATCGAAGGAATGACTAATGGGCGGACTTTATTGCCCCCGCCGGACTTCCGCACGATGTTGAAGAACGACATATTCAGCTCATCCAGCATCGCAAAATATTCCGGCGTATCCTTGTTCCAATCGTCCGAGAACCTTGGTTCGTTGATGCTCTCGAACATCAGCTTGTCGGGATAGTCGCGGAAATAAGCAGCAATCTGCTTCCATACCGCATTGAATCGGTTCAATACCCCGTCATGATCCGTTGTCATGTTGAATACCCAGCTAGAGTCGTGGTGGAGGTTGATCATGACATAGAGACCCGCATCCAGCGACCAATCGATGACCTCTTGAATCCGCTTCATGAACGTCTCGTCCAGCGTATAGTCGGGTTCGCTGCCGATTCGTCCTTCCCATGTAATCGGGATGCGGATGCTGCGATAACCTTGCGCAGCGATTGCTTCAATAAGCTCCTTCGTGACAGCGGGATTGCCCCAGGCGGTCTCCGAACCTGGCGCGTCGAATGTGTTCGCTAGGTTCCAGCCGGGCTGCATGGCCGCCGCGTACTGCTGCATCTTGGCGCCAGCCGCGCTGTCGGCCTGAGCAGCTTCTGCCTTAGAAGGTATCGATAACGCACATAGACTGACTAAGAGGCTCAATATTAATGTAACCGCTGCCATTTTTCTCGATACGTTGTTCAATGCCATAACCGACTCCTCCATAACTATCATCGCTTGGGGGTATCCCGTCTTCTAGCCTTCTACTGATTCAAACGGTTCGAATAGCAACTCTAGTATAATGGAAACGCCTCCTACATATCCATATGCAAACAAGACTAGAATCAACAGGAAAATACCCGCCGATGCTAGTCTTATAATCGTAACCATAGTCGCAACCCCTTGCCCGCCCTCACCCTCGTCAGTCGATCAGCACGTGGTAGTTACATTAAGCGGTACCCGTTACTTCTGTGCTATAGCGCACTCTTGTAACAATACTGGGCTAATTCGTCACAGTTATTAGACATGGCCCTGCATCTAATTCGGAGGTCCAACATGCCGGTTGGCCGGTTGTGCTCGCCTCGACTGAAGTGGGCTACCATCGCGACTAATCTTCAATTAAATCGGTTCGCCAGTTCATCTCCTGTATACGAAAATCTAGTTCGCGATACGACTTCGACAATTCGTCGATTTCCTTCTGAAGCGCTGCCACGTCGACGGTGCGCTGATATCTCACTTCGGAGCGGCTGAACCGGTCCTGACGAATCGACGCTTCTTCCACAATATCGCTGAGCAGCTTGCGATGCTGCATGAATCGATCCCGCTCGGCTAATGCATCGGAAATCGTCATTTCGGTATTGAACGGCGTTATGGCGTTCGTTTTGTTGATTTTGCGAATCCAGCTCGTCTGATCCTGCAGCGTGTTCTTCAAATCCGCGATAAGCGCCTGCGGATCTTCTGCCGGAGCTTCTCCCTCCTGCACCTTCACCACACGTTCCAGCCGCTGCTTCAGCTGTGCGATTTTCTTATAGCTGTCTGCGCGAAAGACGAGTGCTTCTGCTAGTTTCATCTATTCACCTTTTTCCATAAAGAATAAATTCTATTAAAAATTAGTTAGCGATATCCAATTAGAAGGGTAATATGAACACAACAACAAATAATCAGAAGACGGGAAAACCAGTCGCGAGGAGGACTCTGCAATGATCGATTTACTGCAGCAGCAATATACCTGGGTGAAGTCCGCTAGACAGAATCTATTCACGTTCCTCGAAGAAATCCCGCTTCCTGTCCTGCATGCGATTGTCCCTGGATTCGGAAGATCTTCGATCATTCGGACGCATATTCACGCTGCCGATAGTTACCGGCTCTGGCTCGGATCGTTCGCATTCAGGCGGCCGCCTCACGAGCACCGGGACACGACCATGGAAGAAATTGATCAGGCCGATGTTCATCGGGTCCGCAGCCTGTATACTGAAGTTGACGATACGGTGCAGCGGTTCTTGGACGCGGAGCCGAACTGGCTTGAACCTATCGTGCATCCCGTTAGCTGGCAGGACGAGCCTTTTACCGCTTCTCCTCTGCTTCTTTTTACTCATACGATGACGCACGAATTCCATCACAAGGGGCAAATCGTCACGATGGCCCGTCAGCTCGGCTACCTTCCGCCTGCCGATGATCGCTTGGGAGGGTTATTCTCTTGAAGGACATCATGAAAACTTATGTGTATATGGTGAGACATAGTCATTCTCCGCTTATAGAAGGAACGGAGCGAACAAGGGGGCTTACGGATCAAGGCACGCTGGACGCCTCTCGCATGACAGAACTGCTTCGGCCCGAAAGTATTGAGGTATTCGCATCAAGTCCCTATCGGCGTGCCATTCTAACGATTCAGGAGCTTGCCGAGTCTGCAGGACAAGACATTATCGTCTACGAGGATCTGAAAGAGCAGCATTTCTCCTCGGCAACGGTTCGAATGCCGAACGACGAATTGCTTCCCCTGCTGCGACAATGTTATGCCGATCCAACGTTCGCGCTGCCGGATGGCGAGTCCAACGCCGATTGTCAGCGCCGCGCAATCGCGGTATTGCAAGAGCTATTGACGACCTATCACGGGCGCAAAATTGCCGTCGGCACACACGGTGCGGTCATGGCCTTAATGATGGGTTACTACGACCCGCAGTATGACTTGGACTTTATGCTGAATACGTCTAAACCAGATGTTTATCGCATGGAATTTGAAGGGCATCAATTATTAAGCGTAGAAAGATTATGGCATGTTAATTAGCAGGCCCGAAGACGTGACCGCTTGCCATTGCTGGTGTTCACGCCTTCTCGCATACGCTCGCTTACAGCCTCGGGTCGATCTCTTTCTCCTTCGCTACCTCGAATAAGAGATTAGCCGCGACTTGCATATAATCTCCGTTCTCCGGCGCAATATCGCGCAGCTTGATCGCCAACATCTGCTGGCCGAGACGATACTCATTCGTCGATGTACGCAGCTTGGACGCAATGTTCTTCTGCTTCATCAGCTTGCTGTACTTGCGCGGGAACTTGTAATCATACCCGTAGATAATCGACAGGTAGCCTGGATTGCGAACCTTCATGTAAGGCACCGTAGAACCGTTCTGATCGAACTCCGGCTTGATGACAACGCCCTCCATCTGATTCTCCACCGTCAGCTTGGCAAAGAACCGCTCCGCTTGCGCGAATGCATCCGTCTCCTTCAAATCAAGCACCAGGCATGCATCGTCGTTGAGGAACTGATACATCTGCGACGTACGTCCCGTCGGCATCCGTTCCTCGCCATTGACCAGCACTTCCTTCAATATTGCAAAAGGTTTATACGTCAGTTCCGCATCCCCTGCGTACAGCTCCAATTGACGCTTGTATACACGGTACGCCTCATCATGCTGATCAAGCGGAACCTGCGATTCCCGTACCTCGCGGACGTAACGGTAATTCTGGTACAACCTCGCGCCGTACTTGTCGCTGAGCGCATTCTTCGCCAGATGATGCTGATCCTGCTCGAATCCGCTGGCTTCATACTGCTGCACCAAGCCGCCGAATGCATCCTCGAACCCATGCTTCCGCAGAAAATCCAACTCCGACTCCAGCGCGCTGCCGATCGGTTTGAATTGCCGCTCGATCAGTCCTTCGCCAAGCGCCTTCCATGGGAGAAGCTCCCCATCGAGTATGATCATCTCTACTTCTTCTCGCTCCATATAGCTTCCGAGCTTCTCATGCAGTTGCAAATAGATCGGCTGAAGATCAACCGCCCTCACTTTATAGCCATTCCGGCTAATAGCGAAGCATTGCTCAAGCTCGCGATGAAGATACACATTGCATCTGGAGCCCATGTACTTCGGCTGAAGCACAACCTCCGTTACCCCGCGGTCTGCGAAGTAATCAAGCCCTCGACGCAGTGATTCCAGCTCACCCGCAGCCTCGTCCTTATCGGCTGGCGACATCGTACCCGAGATATAATTGATTCGGTTACGCGAGCTGTAGCGCAGACGGCGGACCGCATCGTCCTCAAGCTCCTGCACCGATACTTTCCGGCTCTCGCGGAACAACGTCGGCAGTTCCTCTTGAAGAGGCGACGACTGTGACTTATGGCTTTTGAACATCGGCTTGAATGTCATGCGAACCGAGGTTAGCGCATTGCCGTGGGCGCAGCCGGTATCGAGATGAAGTTTGTTTTTGATCCGGAACGACTGCTTAGCCGCGATATGTCCGAACAGATGATACGGATGGTTATTGACTGCTTCTTCCCCGAGAAATGCGAGCTGCGACTCCACGGAAACCTCACCCTCGCGATCCAGACGGAAATTCCGCTGATGGCGGGCCGAGTTTGAATCCAGTTTGCCGATGTACTTATTGCGGCATGGGGCATGCGTTACATAGAAGGACGATCCCTGCATGCCGACATAACGGAAGAATGGCTTCGAGGACTCAACCAGTTCAGCGAATCGCTCGAACAGCTCCGCATCCTCCGACAGGACTGGAACAGAATCGAAATACGTCTCCAGCAGCTCTGGATCAATGCCGGCAATCTCGCCTTTGATATATTTGTAGACAAAGTTCTCATGGTTGCCGAGCACAAGCAAGAAATGCTCGCGGTTCTGGTAGAGGAAGTCGATGATAGCGCGCGTCTGCTTCCCTTTATCAATCCAGTCGCCTGCCAGAATGATACGGGTATCTCGCAGTTTATCCGAAGCAATCAGCTTCCCGTTGTCGATCCGATAGCCGTAATCACGAAGCAGTCCTTGCAGCTCCTGCATGCATTCGTGAACGTCTCCGACGACAATGTAAGACTGCTGCTGCGGAAGCACTGCGGCCGCATACTCCGACCAATCCTGGACAGTGACACGATAGGCCGGATTTGCACGGCCCTCTTCAGGCAGATAAAAATCTTTGGACCGCACCTTATGAATTTGGCTGTAGCCTTCCCGAGAAAGAACGGGCAGTACCTCTTTCCGAAGTCGATTCAGATGGTTCGAGATCAGTTTCTTCGACCGCTCTGAAGCATAGTAGTCCTCCCGCTTCCGATAATCGAACAGGATAACCTCCAGATTGTAGTTGTTGTCCTGTGCGATTTGACGCACCTTGCTGCGGAAGTCATCCGCCAGTCCGATCGTATCCACCACAACGAAGTCCGCATTAATCGGGAAGGAGGTTACAAGCCGCAGCCGCTCGAACAGCAATTGGAACGTATGCGAGCTCGCTTCGAGCATGACTTGGTCGTACTTGTCGTATGCGTATCCGAGCAGCTCCTGACGAATGCTGTCCGAGGACAAATATTGCACATTGGTTCGCAGACCACGGGACATGTCCTCTAGTTTAAGCTGCGGAATGAGCACCTTGGTTGCGAACGTTGATTTGCCGCATTCTGTTGCACCTACGAGCATGAAGATCGTATGCATGCGTGTTTGAATATCCATTGGCTAAGCCTCCTTCCTGCGGACAATGGCGCCTTGCGTAGTGTGAACGCCGTCCACTTTGTCGCCGATTGTAATAAACGTATGTGCCAGACCGAATCCTTCCACCGCTGTCGAGAACCACTGCTCGAATGCTTGCTGCCCCATCTCCCAGCGATGATCATCATGTCGGTAGCCCTCAAGTTCATAATGCCGATTAAAGTCAGCGTTGGGCGTCGTTATAATAATCTGATCAAAATCAATCTCGCTGCAAATCGAGCGAATAAGCGCCGAGGCCTCATCCTTGCTCATGTGCTCGATGACTTCGGTCAGAATGACGTCTACCTGCTCCCCGTTATAGATCTCTAAGAATCGATCGATCGAACTGAAGGTCGCAATGTTATCAATCTCCTTAGCCGCCGCCTTGCGTTTCACGATCTCCAAGCACTCTTCTGCAATATCGACGGCATAGTAGGTGCTGTCGAGCTTGCCTGCGAACGGAATCGCATAGAAGCCTTCCCCGCAGCCGATATCGAGCACTGGCTTGTTGAACGGGAGCGCCTTCGAGATATACGTCCGGCGCTGCATCGCTGTACCGCCGTATTCCAGCGAGATATCGTAGCGGCTGGTCCGCTCAATCTCGGATTTATATTTATTAAAACGTTCACGCGACGTTAGGAAGCTTCTTGCAAACAGACTGCGAATGTAGAATGGCGCGTCGATAACATTCAGACTATGAATATATTTGTCCAGCACCGCTTCCGAAATGTCGATATACTCTTCTCCCATCACGGACAGGAACAAGCACAGCACGCTGACGACATGAAGCAGATGATACAAGCTCTTCTCCGTCGATACCGTGAGCGAATAGCTCTTATGCGCCCGATGCTGCAGCTCGAACGAATAGTCTCTCATATGTCTGATGAAGAACTGTATATAATGATCCCGTTCGATATGAATCATATTGATGAAGAACGAGTGCGTGTATCCTTCTTCATCCCGATCATCCAACGCCTTGAATGGTGCAGAGAAATACTCGCTGATCGCATTGAGCGGGAACAGCGGCGTATTATAACGGGAAACGTTCAAGTATTCGAAGCTTTCTCCCGCTTCTCTTTTATAGGAAATATCATTATCCGCATCTTTAAAATAAACGTTGAACGTCGCATCGTCCGAATACCAGCCGTATGCCATACCCTGGCGCACGGGTCGCAGCTGCATGCCCGTTCCCGGGTTTTTCTTGATTAGAAACGTAAAGTTCGGGTTTGCCGACTTTACTTGTACGATTGCCACCTTTCATCTTCCTCTCTCTACGATTATTGAGGGAGGACAAGCCCCCACACTTCCTGCAAAGCCTCGATGAACAAGCGGTCCAGCTGTTCATCAATCTGCATATCTGCTGCTCTCAGGGCAAGCGCACGCTCTTCCAATGACGGCAGCTGTTCCGCGATATACGCATGAATCGCTTCTTGCCGCGGCTCGTAATCGAGCTCCTCGCCCGACTTCTTACGCTCCAGCAGCTGCTGAACCTCCTGCCACAACGCGCCGTCTCTCGGCAGCAGCCGTTCGACCAGCTCGTCGAATCCCATCGGCGGCATCTCGCCGAACTGCTCGATCCATTCGCAGGCGAGAATCGGACGCAGAACGTAAAAGTATTTCTTAATCTTCACCTGCTCGCCCTGCAGGTACGTCCGGAAATTGCCGCGCGCCATATGCAGGTAATGGAACATGCAAGCCTTCGGCGAGAAGGCCGACGACGCCATCGCGCGAAGATGATCGGCCGTCTCGTACGACTCGGCATAGCGGATCGGCGATTGCAGCCATTCCAGCATTGGCGGGTTTGACTTGCGGTATAGGCCAAGCGCCTTGCGCAGATCCCAACCGCTGATATCGAGCTGATCGCTGATCGGACGTTCGATGACGTCCCTTCCTTCCCGAATCGACAGATACCACTCCGGCCGCCGTATATAAATGAACCGTACATCGTAATCGCTGTCCTGCGACGGGAACCCCCATGCGCGGCTGCCCGATTCGCATGCATATAGGATGCGGACCTGCTCTTCTTCCTCGATCCGCCGCAATTGTTCGTTTATCTCCTTACGTATCGCTTCTGCTGTCATTGCGTTGTCCCCCTGCTTCCAGATCGATCGCCTCAATGCGTTCCACCATCGATCCATAACCCTTGGTCGCCTGCGCGATATAACTGAGCACCGTATCGCTCCAGCCGAAAATATAAAAGGTGTTGGCATCCTGCGGCGGAACCATACTGCTGCGATAAGGTGCGATGTCGATCACGAACGCTTTGGCATCACGGTTCACCTTCGCTCGGTATTTCGCCAGCTCTTCATAGAACGGGCTGCCGCTGTTCTGCTGCTCATCCGTGATTATAATGATCTGATCCACATGCTGCCGCTCCGTGCGAAGCTTCCGTACAGGCGCCCCGGTATCGGTGCCGCCACGTGCGCGAATCCGTTCTGCCTGCGTCAAAATGCTGTCTACCCGCGATGGCTTCGCATCTTCTACGGTCGTATCAAACAACCAGAACAACGAGCTGCCTTGTGTCTTCTTATACAACGCCAGTGCGAATACGGAACCGGTCTGTAGATATTGCCCGTTCATCGAACCCGATATATCGAGGAAAATCGCCGTTCGGCCCTCCAGGTCTGGCAGGTTGTTGAATGTGTATTCAACTGCGGTGCGCAGCGCATCACGGATTGCGTCATGCTGAACCTGCCGATAGGCAGTCGCGAAGCGGAAAGGCAGAATGCGCGACTTCGACAGCGCACGCGGATCGGTCAGCCGCTCAACCACTCGGTCGAGGCAATAACGATCCTGCAGCACGCCTGCTCGATCCAATGCATTCAAGCTGCGAAGCAGTGCGAATGTTGGCATCTGCTCCATCAGTTGCTCCCACACCAGCTTCGTCGGCTTGATAACGCCTGTAACGACCTCGTGCGGCAGTCGTCCAGCCTCGATCCAGTAGATCTGCTCGACCTCTGTCTTCGCACGCTTGAGATATTCCAGCGCCTCTACCTGCGGAATGAGAGACAGATTTGCTTCCTGACCGCGCAGGTATCGGAACAATGCCTGCTGCTTCAGATCGGATGGCTTCGGGTGCGCCGTTGCAATCGCGTCTCCAAGGCTGTAGCCTCTGCCCCGTCCGTTGTACTTAATCGCCCAATACTCGGATATGCCAGCGAGGAATCGGTTCACTTGGCGTTTGACCGCACGGCCGCCTTCGCCGCGTCCCATTCCCTGCAGAATCGTCAGGAAATCAGACAAGTCCGACGGTATCTTCACCACCTGCAGAAAAATGGTGCTGAACAAATCGGGACGGTACACCGACAGCACCGCCAAGCCGAACAAAGGCTGCAGCCGCATGTATCCTTCATTCCGTGCATAGACCAGTGCCTTGGCCATAAACTGTGGATTGCGCTCTGCCATCTCGCAGTGCAGCGCCTCCGCCTCCTTCAACAGCTCCTGCTGGTCTGCATAGAACGTATTGCCCATCGTATTCGTCACCAGCGTCTGCACGTACTGTTCCTCGGCGGAACGAACGTAGGCTGGATAGCCGTCACGGTTTGTAGTTGTCGGTCGCATAGCGGAGAACAATTTCTTAGCGATGCTCATCGGTAATACCCCCTTTATATGAGAACATTCATGTCTTAGGAAAAAGAAAGAGCGAGGAAAAGGCGAGAAGGCGTTGCGGATCAGTCGCCCGCAGAATAGTTTGGTCGAAGTAGCCCTCTCAAGTGCCTCGCTCTTAGGTCTTATATGTACAATCGTTGAGGAAAAAGGCGGAAAGGAACATGCTGCTCTACCAACTGAGCTACTCTGCCTTGCGGCAAAGGTTGGACTCGAACCAACGACAAGCCGATTAATAGTCGAAGTAACCCTTCCTAGCGCCTCAACGATTCATGTCGTCTCCGCCTTGCGGCCTCGACTTCACAACCTGATTGTCTCCGAATTCCACCCTTACGAACAGGGCGTAAGTATGGCGACGCAAGTTGAATGGCAAAAAACTTTCCATTTCCTCCAGTTGACGGGCTTGTTACAATGGAGCCTATACATAAGCGTTGGGACAAGAAGAGGAGGAATGGACAGTGGCTAGAGAAAGCTTTGACAAAGAGGTGCAGCTGCTGCGGCTGCTGGCGCTCGCGGGCGGTGCGTACAACCGGCAGCAGTTCGCGGCGCGGCTGGGCATCTCCGTGCACACGTACGACAAGACGATGCGTTACCTGAAGGAAATGCAAAGCGCCCTCAAGCAGCCGCTGTCCCCCGAGCAGGAATCGGAGCTGTCCGAAGGTCTTCGCTACAATTACTATGAATCGGCAGATCCGCTGCTTCTGTTCCTCTTCCGCGCCAAGTCGTTGAAGGAGTCGGAGAGCGTTCGGCTGTCTACGATATTAACCGTACTCCAGGATGAGACGCTGACGGCGAAGGAGCTGCTCGACTGCTGCAGCGAGACGATATCCGCCGATTACCCAAGCCCGGATGAGAAGACCATTCGCGGCGATCTCCGATATCTCGAGGAGGTCGGCGTCATCGTCCGCGCCTCGGACAGCCGCCCCTATCGCTACACGGCTGCGAACAGGCTGATCAACGAGCTGTCGGATGACGAGCTGCTCGACCTGTATGACTTCGTGGATGTAATGGCGAATACGCAGGTCCCTTCCGTGCAGGGCTATCTCCTTCGCGATACGCTGAAGAAAGCATTGCGCAAGCGAGGCTTCGACCCTTCAGCGGTCGAGACGCATTTATATAAGTACCACTATCACTCGCGTATTCTCGATGAAGCGCATCTGCATACGATTCACCGCGCGATCCGCGAGCGGCGCAGGCTGCATTTTGTATACCATGCCCCTCGCAAAGGGAAGAACTACGCGGCCAAGAACACGAATCCGCTCTTCGAGAAGGAAGAGCAGAGCAAGACGCAGCCCCTCCTCCCGCTTCGCGTCGTCTACGACCATCAATATGGGCGTTGGTATCTCATTGGACATACGCAGCGGAATGCGATTGCGAAGTTCCGGATGGAAGGCATTACGCAGATCGAAGACGGCGAAGTCGTTACCGAGGAAGAGTTCGAGAGGCATTTAAGCACGGTCGAGCGGCAATTGGCGCACAGCTGGGTCGTGGATACGCTGCGGCCGCTTAAGGTTGTGGCGAGATTTTTCAATCCGGAGCGGAATGGTCCTAACTTCATTCGAGATCGTGTCGAGGCGCAAGGCCAATGGGGAACGATTACGGAGGAATCCGACGAGTCGTTCCTCTATGAAATTATGGTCAACGGAATCTATGAAATTAAGCCGTGGCTCAGAAGCTTCGGATCCAGCTGCGAGGTGCTCCAGCCCGCATGGCTGCGCAAGGAGTTCATCGCGGAGTGGAAGGAGATTCAGGCCCATTATGAACCCGTTCGAGAAAATATTTAATTACCAAATGCTCTCGCGTCTCGATGAGTCGAACGCCTTCGCCTTGACTGCGCAAGAGCGCACTTGGCTGAAGACGCTGCTTGCCGACCCGTCGGCGGACACCGCCTTCGCCTCGGATACACTCGGGAAACTGCGCGGACTGCTGGAAGACGAGGCTTCCAGCGATATTCGCGGCATTATAATCGAGAAAGCGAAGAGCCGGGAGAAACATGTGTACCACCCGCTGCTTCGCCCGCTGCGGCGCATCATTGCGCAGGGCCGCGGCTGCCATATCTCCTATCGGCTCAAAAATGGCGGCGAGCGGCAGCAGTTCGGTCTTCCGCTTAAGCTCGAATACAGCATGGTGAAACGGGAGTGGTACCTGCTCTGGTACAGCACGCGCGGCCGCATGTTGATGGCGACGAAGCTGGACAACGTGATTGCGACCGAGGCCGTCGATTTGCAGTCCGATCGCGCTGAATCGCTCCATCGTCGTGCCGCTGAACTGCTCAATCATCGCAAACAGCAAGCCGTTATCGAAGTCATTCGCACTTATAACGAGGAGCTGTCCCGCATCCTCTATTCGTTCTCTTGCTTCGACAAGACGGTCCGCTATGACGAGCAGGCCGATCGGTATCATATTGTCGTTACGTACCCCGCCGATGAAGGCGAATATTTGCTGTCCAAAATCCGCTTCCTCGGCCTTCGGGTCCGTGTTGCAGAGGACGATTACTTGAAGCGGCGCATGCGCGAGTCCTCTTACAAAGCGCTCGCGCGGTATGGGATCGAGCAGTAGATTGTGAGCGCAGCAGTCCGTGCTTCACGTTGCGAAGAGGAGGTCCGCTGCGACGACGTGTAGAATAAGCGTGGTAAAACCCCGCTTATCGATTCATATTCGCCTCTTCAGGACGGTTAAGTGTGCCATCGCCACACTTATCTCCAAACCAAGCACCCACTTACCGCCCTTTCTCCCGTTTAAGAGGGGATTCGCCGCACTTAACGAGCTGGATGCGTGCGCAACAAAGAAATAAGCGTGGCTGAGCCACGCTTCAGGCTGTCGAGAAAGTCTCGACAGCCTTTTTAATGTCCATTTAGTTTATTACGACACCGC
>NZ_BTCK01000057.1:0-40796 GCF_033239625.1 Paenibacillus sp. CCS19 | reverse complement strand
GGCGAATAAGGTGGAACCAGAAGAGTCCGGTACCAAACAAGTTCGAAGTGGAGCATGTCCTGGCAAGGACGAAAGCGGGCAGACGATCCAACGTACCTAGAACAGTCCTTCGGGAGTCCAGAGGGTACAGGTTTCCGTCAGGAAACCACATCGGAAGCATATGCTCGCCCTTTGGGGCCCTCCCTAGAGGGAGGGTTTGGGTGGGTGAGAGAAGTGAGGGTTTGGGTGGGTGAAAGATCCGCCTTGAGGGGACAGGGGTGAAAGCACGAGAGTTTGCGCGGGTGAAAATATCCCCCTCGAGGGGGCAGGGGGTGAAGTTGACGAACGAATAAAAATGGGGGTTTAAGGGGCACCCCCTTATAGGCTATCGCATATGATGCTCTATATCTCATGAGCGCAGAAAGGAGTGAAGCCTTCATGCTCACCGGCGTTCAAGTCCTGCTGATCGGCGGCGATGCCCGTCAACTCGAAGTGATTCGCAAGCTGACGGAGCTAGACGCTGCTGTAACGGTAGTCGGGTTCGAAGGGCTGCATACGTCATTGGATGGCGCTATACATGCAGAACTGCGCGACGATCTGTTCGACTCAGCGGACGTGCTTCTGCTTCCGGCTGTCGGAACAGATGATTCCGGTCTTGTAACCGCCGTATTTAGTGATCGGGAGCTGAAGCTGACATCAGCGCAAATCGGACGTTTGCCGAAGCATGCGGTCGTATATGCAGGGATGGCTAAGCCTTATCTGGTGAACATATGCGCGGAGCACGGCATTGGACTCGTCGAGTTGTTTGAACGGGACGATGTGGCGATATACAACTCAATCCCGACCGCTGAAGGTGCCGTTATGATGGCGATTCAGAATACGGATATTACGATTCACGGGTCGAATTGCATGGTGCTCGGAATCGGTAGAACAGGGCTGACACTAGCAAGAACATTGCAAGGTCTAGGCGCTAAAGTTAAGGTTGGCGTACGGCGTGAAGAGCACTACGCACGCGCGTGGGAGATGGGTTTTCTGCCTTTTTACATGGGCCGTCTTATGCATGAAGTTGGTAACATTGACTTGCTTTTTAATACAATTCCGACTATGATAGTCACAGCGCAAATTATTGCGAATTTGCCCTCCAGGGCGGTCATTATCGACCTTGCCTCGAAGCCCGGCGGTACCGATTTTCGGTTCGCTGAGAAGCGTGGTATGAAGGCGATGCTGGCTCCCGGTCTCCCGGGTATCGTCGCGCCGAAGACGGCTGGACGAATCATAGCGGATTGCTTATGTCAGTTAATTATGGACAATGCGAAGCTGTGGGGGGAGAGACCATGAACTGGTCGGGGATAACGGTCGGGTACGCTTTGACAGGATCACACTGCACATTTGCTGAAGTAATGCCGCATATTCAACGGTTCGTCGATTTGGGAGCGAATGTAGTTCCAATCGCGTCTCATACGTTGATGACTACCGATACGCGGTTCGGTACTTCAGAGCACTGGCAGTCGGAGCTGAAACGGATTACAGGGAATGAAATTATATCGACGATCGTTCAAGCTGAGCCGCTCGGACCGTCGAAGCTGATTGATGTATTGCTGATTGCGCCACTCACAGGCAACTCGACGAGCCGGTTAGCGAATGCTTTGACGGATAGCGCTCCATTAATGGCAGCGAAAGCACAGATGCGTAACGGACGTCCTGTCGTTCTTGCAATTTCTACGAATGATGGTCTCGGTTTGAATGCAGCCAATATTGCGAAGCTTCTCGTTGCGAAGAATATTTATTTCGTCCCGTTTGGTCAAGACAATCCGGAACAGAAACCGAATTCCTTGGTTGCACGTATGGATCTTGTAGTCGAAGCGTGTGAAGCTGCTCTTCAAGGCAAACAGCTCCAACCGATGCTAGTCGAGCGATTTCTGTACTAGATGGAATTGTAATACGTTATCTCATTGTTCATAGATACACGCCTAATGCAGGGAGACCAATGGCTTTATGCCATTGTCCCCTTCGCAACTTAGGGCTGCTGTCTTCCGTGCGTTCTCTCTGACGCTGTTCGGAACGCTGTTCACCCGTACATTCTCTTGCATATCGAAACATACCTTATACGAATAGCTGCTCCCGGCGTCCGTTGTCTTCATTGACCAATTTGGAGGACTGACATCATGCGAATACTTGTACAAAAGTTCGGGGGCACCTCGCTTGCTACAGAGCAGGCGAGGGAATTTGTCATTCGTCATATCGCGAGAGAGCGGGACCGCGGCTATGCGCTGGTCGTTGTCGTCTCAGCCATGGGTCGCGAAGGCGATCCGTATGCGACTGATTCGCTGCTACGGATGATTGCGAGCAATGGCGACGCACTGCCTGCAAGAGAGAAGGACCTTCTGCTCGGCTGCGGCGAGATCATATCGACAGCTGTGCTGGTGAGTAAGCTTCGCTCTGAAGGCATTAACGCTTCCGGCTTAACCGGCGGGGCTGCTGGCATTGTGACAGATTCGACTTTTGGCTCTGCGCGCATTCTTGAAGTGCGTACAGAAGCACTCATTGAGACGCTGCAGCGAGGAGAAGTTGCGATCGTAGCAGGATTTCAAGGCCGAACAGAGAATAGTGAACTAACGACACTCGGAAGAGGCGGCAGCGATACGTCTGCAACAGCGCTTGGCGCCGCGCTTCGTGCTGAACGGGTTGATATTTATACCGACGTTAACGGTATTCTAACAGCCGATCCTCGAATTGTGTCTGAGGCTAAACCGCTCACAGTGGTCGGCTATGCAGAAATTTGCAATATGGCAAGACAAGGCGCGAAGGTCATTCATCCTCGAGCAGTTGAGATTGCTCAACAAGCGCGTATTCCGCTGCGAGTGAGATCGACGTTCTCTGAAGACGAAGGCACGCTAGTAACAGATGACCGGACATTTACAGGCAGCGCTGTTCGCGATAAGCATGTAACGGGCATTGCCCACGTTGCAGGCGTTACACAAATTTCGGTCTACGCCCGCGAAGGGCAGGTCGATGTGCAGTTGCAAGTGTTTCAATCGATGGCTCGCCACGGTATAAGCGTTGATTTCATTAATGTTACACCTGGCGGAGCGGTATATACGGTATTCGATCGTGATGCGGAGAAGGCTGTTCAGGTGCTGGAGAAGCTCGGCTTCGTGCCGAATGCGGTCAGCGGCTGCGCCAAAGTATCGGTTATCGGCGGTGGCATGAACGGAGTCCCAGGCATCATGGCAAGAATCGTCGAAGCGCTGAGCGAGGCGGGCATTCCGATCCTCCAATCGGCGGATTCCAATACGACGATATGGGTACTCGTACGGCAGGAGAACATGGCAGATGCGCTGCGCGCACTGCATGCGAAGTTCGAACTGCATTTATAACGACAACGACGGAGCAGGCGGCGCAAGCCGCTTGCACCGATCTATACATTTTAAGCAGTCTACGGTTTCAACTAAGCGGGAGGAATCGTCATGGATTTCGGCAGATTAATTACAGCAATGGCAACACCGTTCGATGCAGAAGGTGCAATTGATTGGGAAACAACCGGTAGATTAATTGATTATTTGATTGAAGAACAGCAGTCCGACAGCCTGGTGATCTCAGGTACAACCGGCGAGTCGCCAACGCTGACAGAAGCAGAGAAAGAAAAGCTTTTCCGGTTTGCAGTAGAACGTGCTGGCGGACGAGTTAAGATTATCGCGGGTACAGGAAGCAATGATACAGCTCATACTATTCATTTGACTAGAATTGCAGAGGCTAGCGGTGCCGATGGCATTCTGCTTGTAGCGCCGTATTACAACAAGCCAAGCCAAGAAGGTCTTTACCAGCATTTCAAAGCAGTTGCAGAAGCGACCAAGCTTCCAATCATGCTGTACAACGTTCCTTCGCGTACCGGTATTTGCATGACGACGGCTACAACACTGCGATTAGCGGAAATCCCGAACATCGTTGCTACGAAAGATTGTGCACCGCTTGATCAATTGACTGAAATTGCCGCAGCGGCACCTGACCATTTCCGTGTTTACAGTGGGGATGACAGCGTAGCTTTGCCTGCGATTGCAGTTGGCGCCTATGGTATTGTTAGCGTTGCCAGTCATATTATTGGCGGCAGCATGAAGAAAATGATCAATGCTTATTTGGAAGGCGATGTACGTACAGCGGCAGAGCTTCACGCCCAAAGTATGCCGATCTTCAAAGGTTTGTTCAACCACCCAAGCCCAGCTCCACTCAAATATGCATTGGCGCTTAAAGGCCTGTCGGTCGGCGGCGTCCGCCTGCCGCTCGTCGCATTGACTGAAGCAGAGGGTGAATACTTGCGCCAACTTGTTTAATCGGTAGCTAAAGCTTATATGCCGATCTGAAGCGGGAATGTAACCGGTGCATCAGCCGCAAGCGCAGCTTGTCGGCGAAGCATCGGTTTTTTATTTATGGGAATCCTAACATTAGCGAGCATTATATCTTCACATGAAATATAAGTTCTCTGTAAGCATTTTGCTTATTACAAGGCTTACATTTCTCTGGAATGAAACGTACTGTTGTCGGTTACGGACGACGACAGCCGTTTCACCTTGTATTCCATCTTTTGTATCATGTATAATGATGTACAAGTGACTCGGTGCGGCAATCTTTGAAGAAGAACCGGTTAACGTAGAGCGGCGATTTGAAGAGAAGACCCTTACATTTTCAAAAATAACAAATAATGCTTACGAAGCTGATGACGCTTACGCAGAGCTTTATAGGAGGTATAGATTCAGTTGTCCAAGAAGAATAATCAAGATAAACTGCTCATTTTCGCCCTAGGTGGCGTAGGTGAGATCGGTAAAAACATGTATGCCATTCAATATGGCAGCGATATTGTCATTGTTGACGCGGGTTTGAAATTCCCGGAAGAAGATATGCTCGGAATCGACATTGTTATTCCTGACATTTCGTACTTGCTCGAAAATCGCGACAAAGTTCGCGGTATTCTCGTTACCCACGGTCACGAAGACCACATCGGTGGTCTGCCATTCGTTCTGAAGAGCCTGAACGTTCCGGTATTCGGCACGAAGCTGACGCTCGGTCTGATCGAAGGCAAACTTAAAGAAGCAGGATTGCTTGGCGAGACGAAGCGTATCCTGATTAACGCAGATTCTGAAGTGCAGCTCGGCTCGATTACAGCTACGTTCTTCAAGACGAACCACAGTATCCCGGATTCGCTTGGCGTTTGCTTGGATACGCCAGAAGGCCGCGTTGTACATACAGGCGACTTTAAATTCGATCATACGCCGGTTAACGGCGAATTTGCGGATCTGCAGCGTATCGCTGAGATCGGCAGCAAAGGCGTACTCGCCCTGCTGTCGGACAGCACGAACGCGGAACGCCCAGGCTTTACGCCTTCTGAGAGCGTTGTAGGTCATAATTTGGAAGAGATTTTCCGCAAAGCGACTCAACGCGTTGTTGTTGCAACGTTCGCATCGAACGTGCATCGCATTCAACAAGTTGTGAACGCAGCAGCGGCTACGCGCCGTAAAATAGCAGTCGTGGGTCGTTCGATGGTCAACGTCGTATCGATCGCTGGCGAACTCGGCTACTTGAACATTCCGGAAGGAATGATCATTGAGCCGGAAGAAGTGAACAAGATGGCAGCGGATCGCGTCGTTATTTTGTGCACAGGCAGCCAAGGCGAGCCGATGTCCGCTCTGACGCGCATGGCGCGTTCGACGCACCGCAAGATCGACATTTTGCCAGGTGATACGGTTATCATCGCAGCAACGCCGATCCCAGGCAACGAACGTCATGTCGGCCGTACGGTTGACGAGCTGTTCCGTCTCGGTGCTAATGTTATCTATGGTCCAGGTTCGGTATCCGGCGTTCACGTTTCCGGTCACGGCAGCCAAGAAGAACTGAAACTGATGCTTAACCTGATCCGTCCGAAGTTCTTTATTCCGATTCACGGTGAATACCGTATGCTCCGTCTGCACGCGCAGCTCGGCGAAGCGGTAGGCATTGAACGCGAGAACATCTTCATCATCGATAACGGCGATACGGTTGAATTCCAAGGCGGAAGCGCACGCAAAGGCTCGAAGGTACAAGCCGGCAACGTGCTTATCGACGGACTTGGCGTAGGCGACGTAGGCAACATCGTTCTCCGCGACCGCAAGCTGTTGTCGCAGGACGGCATTCTTGTCGTTGTCGTTACGCTGAGCAAGCAGGACGGAACGATTCTATCCGGTCCAGACATTATCTCGCGCGGCTTCGTGTATGTTCGCGAGTCCGAAGGACTGCTCGATGAAGCGAATCGCATTGTAACTTCGACGCTGAATAAACTCATGAACGACAATGTGAATGAGTGGGCATCGCTGAAGACGAATGTGAAGGACGCTCTCGGCCGCTTCTTGTATGAGCAAACGCGCCGTCGTCCAATGATCCTGCCGATCATTATGGAAGTATAATCAATCACTTGTCATATAGGATGCAGCAGAAGCGCTGGAAGCAGGCGTGGTGCTGCATCCTTTTTTGTCCCCATTCTCGCGATCGTCTGCATAATCATTCACTCGAATCCCATACTATGATGAGCTACATTCCGTTATACAAAGGAGCATACCGCCATGAATGATGAGCTCGTCTATATGAAGTCGGAGCAGCCAGAGCCTGTTCCGCCGGCAGACGATAAACGCAAGTCTTCTGTGGTCGATACGATCACGCAATTGGGACAAACCTCTACACCGGCTCCAGCAGAATCCAATATTTATTGCATGACGATCATCGGCCAAGTGGAAGGGCACCTCGTTCTGCCCCCGCAGAACAAAACGACCAAATACGAGCATCTCATTCCGCAGCTTGTTGCCGCCGAGCAGAATCCGAAGATTGAAGGCATACTCATTGTACTTAATACCGTTGGCGGAGATGTGGAAGCGGGTCTTGCGATCGCGGAGATGATTGCGTCCTTGTCGAAGCCGACAGTGACACTTGTGCTGGGTGGAGGCCATTCAATCGGCGTACCGATCGCAGTGTCTGCGAATCAATCGTTCATAGCGGAATCAGCGACGATGACGATTCATCCGATTCGAATGAACGGTCTGGTCATCGGGGTACCGCAAACATTCGAATATTTGGATAAAATGCAGGAGCGAGTCGTTCGGTTCGTCACGACCCACTCCAAGGTAAGCGAACAGCAGTTCAAAGAGCTAATGTTCAAAACAGGCGAGCTTACGCGCGATATCGGTACAACGGTTATCGGCTCAGATGCAGTGAAGTATGGCCTCATCGATGCGATCGGCGGCATCGGCGAAGCTTTGGCTTCACTTAATACGCTCATAAGCCAGCGCCGTGCAGTGCCTGCGGGAGTGCTGCCTTCATGACGCTGTACACTTCGATGCCTTTAGAGCTGGTGCTCGCTGGTATGAACGACGATCGTGAACCGCTGATTGAGCTGGAGCAGGACGGCGCTTTAATGCAGCTGGCCCCGCTTGCTCCCGGCATCGGGAAGCTCGTACGTCTCGTTCATGCACCGCTCGAACATTACTTGGATCCGCGTTATCAGCCTGGCGCTTATATCGTTTACAGCTCGCCCACAAATTGATTGTGGACGGGCTTTTCCCGTTTGTTTAATTCGTTCGTGCACGATTATGCTTCTTGTGATTCTACATGATCGAAAGCGGACTTTTTGAGCGACCTCTAATAGGAACATTTGTCCTCCTATGGTATAATCGTATATTAGAGGTGAGCAGAATGGCGAAGCGAAGACGTAAGGCGCGCAAATCGATAGGCGAGAGCCTGAAGTATGAAATATACGGAATTTTGCTCATAACATTATCGGTTATTGCCCTATCAGGCGAGGCGGCGGTAGGCCGTTCCTTGTCCAAGCTGTTTGGATTGGTATTAGGAAAATATTACTTTGTAATCGCGTTAGTCGGTGTCTATGTCGGCTTGACGGTTATGGTGAAACGGGCGTGGCCTAAAGGATGGTCGAGTCGTAAGACAGGGATGCTTGTGCTCATCCTTGCGTTAACCTTATGGAGCTCGATAGCAGAAATTGATCGCAAATTCGATCCCGTTGATTCTGCAATAGAGATGAGTGCGAGCAACATATTGCATCAGCTTGGCAGCGATTTGCAAGGCCAGCTGTTGTCGCCGGAAGCACCGTCGGGGTCGGTTATGTCGCGCGACATTGCTGGCGGATATGCAGGTGCCGTGCAGTATACGATTTTGTATGCGCTTTTCGGCGTGTACGGAACGAAATTTCTTCTGCTTGTCATGTTCGCGATTTCGATCATGCTGATTACGGGCAAGTCTTACGTCGATATTCTGAAAGGCGTAAGGAAGCGGATCGGAAGATTGATTATTTTATTAAGGGCCAAATACGCAAGTCGTCAACCTCGCACAGTTGCAGTGTCGAACGCGAGAGCTGCAGGGCAGGGAACGAGTGTGCCGCTGTCGCGGCGAACGATGGACGATTTTGATGATGACGCAGATGAAGATGGCGATGATAACGAAATGACAGCAGCATCGAGTCGAAGAAGTTCGCTTCTATTCCCTTGGATGAGGAGTCGTCAACCGGTAGCGGAGCCGCATGGCACCGAGCAGCGGGAATGGACGATGGATCACGACGATGATGATGATGATACGATGCAGGAAGAAGAGTCACCACGTCAGCAGCGGACGCCAATCGTACGCATACATACGGATCGTAATCGCAGCAGCAGTACAGAGGACCAGCAGCAAACGGAGGATCGATCATCGGAGTCGATCCTGAGCCGAATGCTTCGACGTGCAGGAAGCCCGGATACACGGGTTCCTCAGCAAACTGAGGCAGCACCGGAATCGAACCAAATGGAGGATGACAATGCGCCGCCTTGGGTGAACTCGCAGCATGAGTTCGACGAGGATGCGGAGGACAACACTCCGTTCGATATGTCGGAAGGTTATTCGCAGCGAGTATCGCCTTCATCACTCTCGCCAGCTTTCGAAGATGGTCAGGATGAGGCGGTCGATGGATTACGGAATACGGACTCAGATAGGGATGACGAATTCAACGATGAGCCGGACTCGGATTACGAGCAAAGCGAAGAAGATCGGTCCGAGGCTCTCCAGACAGATATAACTGAGCAGATGAATGAGACTCCGCGTCCTGTCGTACCGAAGGTGAAGCCGTACAAATTACCTTCCCTGACGTTGCTCGCGAAGCCGGCAGGTGGGGGCAAAGGATCGGACGGCATCGGAATGCTGGAGTCGCAGCGCAAGCTCGAGGCTACACTTGAGAGCTTCGGCGTTCGAGCGAAAGTACTTGATGTTGTACAAGGTCCAGCAGTAACTCGCTACGAAGTTCAGCCGGCAACAGGGGTGAAAGTAAGTCGGATCGTTGGACTTCAGGATGATATCGCCCTAGCGCTGGCTGCCAAGGATATTCGGATGGAAGCGCCGATCCCGGGTAAATCCGCGATCGGTATTGAAGTGCCGAATTCCGAGGTCTCAGTCGTTACGATGCGTGAGGTGATGGAATCCGGTGCGTTCCAGAATGCTGGCTCCAAGCTGTCGATAGCATTCGGCCGTGATATTAGTGGTCAGTCGATCGTCGGTAACTTGGCGAAGATGCCCCACTTGCTCGTTGCAGGCGCGACTGGCTCGGGTAAGTCGGTATGCATTAACGGCATTATCACCAGTATTCTGTACAAAGCGAAGCCGGATGAAGTAAAGTTCATGATGATCGACCCGAAGATGGTCGAGCTGAATATGTACAACGGCATTCCGCATCTGTTGGCGCCGGTTGTAACGGATCCACGCCGCGCATCGCTGGCATTGAAGAAAATTGTCGTCGAGATGGAGAAACGGTACGAGCTGTTCTCCAAATCGGGTACTCGCAATATCGAGGGCTATAATACGCTGATGGAGTCTAATCCAGCAGCTGTACTGCCATACATCGTCGTCATCGTCGATGAGCTTGCCGACCTGATGATGGTTGCAGCGAACGACGTCGAGGACGCGATTACCCGTCTGGCGCAGATGGCACGTGCGGCTGGTATTCACTTGATTATTGCAACGCAGCGCCCTTCGGTGGACGTCATTACCGGTGTCATCAAGGCGAACATCCCTTCACGTATCGCATTCGGTGTGTCGTCGCAGGTAGACTCTCGTACGATCCTCGATATGGCTGGCGCAGAGAAGCTGCTCGGCCGCGGGGACATGCTGTTCCTGCCGGTCGGCATGTCGAAGCCGATTCGGGTACAGGGGGCATTCCTCTCCGATCCAGAGGTGGAGTCGATCGTTGAATACGTGAGATCGCAAGGCGAAGCCGAGTATAAGCCGGAGCTGGTTCCGGAAATCGATGATTCCGCTAACGGTCAGGATGAAGAAATGCTGGACGAGCTGTTCGACCAAGCCGTCAACATCGTCGTGGATGCGAAGCAGGCTTCCGTATCGCTGCTCCAGCGCAGAATGCGCGTTGGCTATACACGGGCTGCGCGTCTCATTGACCAGATGGAAGCCAAAGGCGTTGTCGGTCCATACGAGGGCAGTAAACCTCGCGAGGTGCTGTGGTCGTCGGATCATGCCAATGCGCGTACTGGCGGGCAGCAGCAATAACCATGTAATATTTATTAGAGGCTTGAAGCTGCATGTGCGGCTTCAAGCCTTTTTGTATAAAAGACAACCAACACAACCAACGAAACATAGGGCATACACGCATGCAGCTAACAATAGACGGAGATTGAAACCAGACAATGGACGTTGAGGGCTGATGCCTCCAGCGTATGAATAGAAAAGATAGCCGTTTCTCATACTACCGACAGGATGCGCTTCAAATAACTTACCATCTTGCATGAGAAAGGCAGATCCGAACCATGAGAAATCGCCTGATAGTGATGACAGTTGTCATCGTGCTGCTGTTGTTCGGCGCGTATTCGCTCCACTATGCGGACAAAGGCCGGTCTGCAGAGACGTTCAGCAGCGCGATCATTAAGCTGGGCTCCTCCGGCAAAGACGTAACTGAGTTGCAAGGCAGGTTAAAGTTTCTTGGCTACTATAGCAGTGCAATTGATGGTCAATTCGGCTATACGACGTTGAATGCCGTGAAGTGGTTCCAGTGGAAGTTCGGCATGAAGGCGGACGGCGTCGTTGGCGCTCAGACGAAGCTGAAGCTGTGGAATGCAACGAAGAACTGGGCACCGTCAGCCAGCGATCAACCATCCTCCTCATCGGGCAGCTCTGGCGGCAGCGAGAAATCGACTTCGACGGGCAATGCTTCGACCATCAGCCAGTCCAATCGTCTAGGTCTATCGGCTAACGATATCAAAATCATGGCGAATGCCGTTTACGGTGAATCGCGTGGCGAGCCGTATGAAGGACAAGTTGCCGTAGCTGCTGTCATTCTGAATCGTCTGAAGTCGCCTAGCTTCCCGAACACGATCTCGGGCGTTATTTATCAGGCAGGAGCTTTCACTGCTGTTGCCGACGGTCAGATCAATTTGACCCCGAATGATACAGCGAAGAGAGCCGTACAAGATGCCATTAACGGCTGGGACCCTAGCGGTGGTTGCATCTACTACTTCAATCCATCTACCGCAACATCGAAGTGGATCTGGTCGCGGCCACAGGTGAAGACGATCGGCAAGCATATTTTTTGCATGTAAGAGGACGAATACCAAGCGATGCAGACAGAAGCAGCCCGCCCATTCAGGCGCAGGTTGCTTCTGCCATTTCCAATCCGTTAGAATGGTAATTGAACAACATGGACTGGAATAGATTTACTATGGATGAATTAGCGATCAAGCTGGGATATGGAAGGGGCTGTAGGTATGAGTTCTAACACTTTTGAACGAGGCCGGGTGAACCGGATCAGACTGCATGTATTGCCAACGACCCGGTTTAAGACGTTTGCAATTACGTTATATGCAGGCATTCCGCTGGAAGAGGATCAAGTTACGTCTACCGCACTGCTGCCATTTGTGTTCCGCCGGGGGACGAATCAAACACCAGAGACGATCGCGCTGCGAGAGCAGCTCGACGACTTGTACGGTGCAGGGTTTGGCTTCGACGTGTTCAAGCGCGGCAACAATCAGTTCATCCAATTTCGGATGGATGTCATCAATGATGCCTTCGTTCAATCGAAGGAATCGCTGCTGGCAGCATCGCTGCGTTACTTAGGCGAAGTTGTGACAGATCCATTGCTTGAGAATGGACATTTTGCATCCAAATATGTGCAGGCTGAGCGTGATACGCTGCGCAAGCGGCTAGAGGCTATTATCAATGATAAGATTCGTTATGCTGCCGAGCGCTGCACCGAAGTGATGTGCGAAGGTGATCCTTACCGGCTGCATGCGCTGGGCAATCGCGCCGATCTGCCGAACATTTCGGCTGAATCGCTGTATGAACGTTATCATCAATGGATCAACGAAGCTGTGTTCGATCTGTACATAGCTGGCGATACGACACTTGCCGAGGTCGAACCAATCGTTGCAGAGGCATTCAAGCTGCCGGACGGCGATATCGGCACCTTCGCATCAACAGACGTTCGTACCACTGCTCGCGATGTGAAGACGGTCGTCGAGAAAATGGAAGTGAAGCAGGGCAAGCTGAATCTTGGTTTCCGCACGGGAATCAGCTACGGCGACGATCAATATCCTGCGCTGCTCGTATATAATGGCGTATTAGGTGCTTATCCGCATTCGAAACTGTTTATAAACGTAAGGGAGAAAGCAAGTCTCGCTTATTATGCATCTTCTCGTATCGACGGTCACAAGGGGCTCCTTACGATTCAGTCTGGTATTGAGATTGATAAGTACGAACGAGCACTGGCGATCATTCAAGAGCAAATTGCCGATATTCAGGCTGGCAAAATCAGCGAGCTGGAGATCAATCAGACGAAAGCAATGCTCGTCAATCATGTTCGCGAAATGCAGGATTCGGCTTACGAGCTGATTGCCTATGATTTTAACGCGTTGTTCTCGGGCAGTGCTCGTACGGGCGAAGAGCTGATCGAACAGATTCAATCGGTTACAGCCGACGATATTGTTCGGGTAGCGGGCGGCGTACAGCTCGACACCGTTTACTTCTTACGTGACAGGAAGGAGGCGTAGCCAATGGAAACATTAGCTTACCCTGGCGTTCAGGAAACGCTTTATCGCGAAGTGATGCCCAATGGCCTTGAAGTGTTTGTTCTTCCGAAGGAAGGGTTTCAGAAAACCTATGCGACCTTCTCGACCAAATACGGTTCTGTCGACAATCGATTCGGCGTAGAAGGAAAACCTCTCGTCCGCGTACCAGACGGCATTGCCCATTTTCTGGAGCACAAAATGTTCGAGGAGCCGACGGGCGATATCTTCGCTACGTTCTCCAATCAAGGCGCATCGGCTAATGCTTATACGAGCTTCGACCGTACGGTTTATTTGTTCTCGGCAACGGAACAGATTCCAGCCAACCTTGAGACGCTCATCGACTTTGTTCAGCATCCGTACTTCACAGATGAGAATGTAAACAAAGAGAAGGGCATCATCGAACAGGAAATTCAAATGTATCAAGATAATCCGGACTGGCGTGTCTACTTCGGCTTATTCGATGCGATGTACCATGTTCACCCGATTCATATCGATATTGCAGGTACAGTGGAATCGATCTACAAGATCGATAAGGAAACGCTGTACAGCTGCTACGAGACGTTCTATCATCCCTCGAATATGATTTTGTTCGTTGTTGGCGGCGTAGATGCGAAGGAAGTGTTCGACCTCGTTCGACGCAACCAAGAGCGCAAGTCGTTCCCGCAGCAGGGCCGCATTATCCGGTCGTTCGATGCAGAACCGACATCGGTCAAAGAGCCAAGAAAGCTGTTGAACTTGCCTGTATCGCTGCCGAAATGCATGTTCGGCTTTAAAGAAACTAAGGTAGGGTTCACAGGAGAAGAATTGCAGAAGCGGGAAGTGGCAACGCGGATCATGCTGGATATCGTATTTGGTGCCAGCTCGCAGTTGTATCAATCGCTTTATGATGAAGGGCTGATCTCGGATTCGTTCTCGCACGAGTATAACGCTTCGCCTGAATACAGCTTCTCTGTCATCGGCGGCGAGATGAAGGATCCTGATGCGCTGCTTGCTCGTGTACGCGAAGCTGTCGACAAGCTGCTTGTAACTGGCATTAGCAGTGAAGCTTTCGAACGATCCCGTCGCAAAAAAGTAGGCGGTTACTTGCGTATGCTCAATTCCCCTGAAGCAATCGCTGGCGAATTCACTCGCTATCGTTTCCGCGGCGGCGATCTGTTCGCGCTGCTGTCGCAATACGAGCAGGTTACGCTGCAGGAAATAAACGATCGTCTGCGCGAACATTTTGATTGGAATCAACTCGCCGTTTCAATCGTTGAATCTGGAGAAGCAACGAATTGAGCAAACCGCTTCACGAAATGACGGTGCTCATCACCGGGGGAAGCCGCGGCATCGGCGCTGCGATTGCGCAGCGCTTCGCCGCGGAGCGGATGAACATCATCATTCATTATTTGCAATCGCATGAAGCAGCCAATGAGACGGCCCGCCGCTGTATGCGGCTTGGGTCGAACGTAATGACGATCTCGGCTGATTTGCGCTCGAAGGAACAGCTTGTTCGTATGCGGGACAAGCTGGAGGATCGCGGTTTTGTGCCGGACATTCTGGTCAACAATGCAGGTGTTGCTCACTATGGCATGCTGTCGGATGTATCGGAGCAGGAATGGGACGACGTCATGTCCGTCAACTTGAAGAGCATGTTTCTAACGACGCAGCTGTTCATGGCGCCTATGATCCGTCAAAGGTTCGGCCGCATCATTAACGTTTCTTCGGTATGGGGGCAGTCCGGCGCTTCGTGTGAAGTGCTGTATTCTACGACTAAAGGCGGCATGAACGCTTTCACTAAAGCGTTGGCTAAGGAGCTTGCTCCATCAGGGGTTACGGTTAACGCAGTAGCGCCTGGTGCTGTTGATACGGTTATGTTGGACAATCTGGACAGTTCCGAGAAGCAGGCGCTCGAACAGGAAATTCCGCTTGGTCGTTTTGCACAACCAGATGAAATTGCATCTTTGGTTTATTTCTTGTCTTTGCCTGAGTCGGCGTACATAACGGGACAGATTATCAGCCCGAATGGCGGCTGGATTACTTGATCAAGAATATGTTCGAATAGACTTGCGGTTACTCGCGCACACTACAATCGTTGCTCACTCAGCTATTATGGCTGCAGGACGCACCAGACCCATGTAGGAGGCGATACCTAGTGTCCACGGTCCTTTCGAATTTTGATTCTTGGAAGCAATTTTTGGCTGAACGTCTAGAGCAAGGTAAGAAATTAGGACTTACTGATGATACCATTGCGAATCTTGCGTACGAAATCGGCTCTTTCCTCGACGAACGTGTCGATCCGAAAAATGAAGAGCAGCGGGTACTCAAAGAAATTTGGGATGCCGGCGATGAAGACGAACGCAAAACGCTCGCAAGACTTATGTGCAAGCTTGTGCAGCATTAAGGTCAGATGTGTACAAAGGCTCCCGTCATCGGGGGCTTTTTACCCGTAATAAAATATAAATATGGATTTAGATTAAAATACTTAAATTTTTGAGTGATAATCTCTAATTTTGAGCATGGACAATAAGCCTCATTGAGCGTTAATTGCAGGGTTCTCAAGCGATTTGGCGGTCTTGGGAGAGGCTGATAAGTCATTGGAACATTATTGCATTCGCTTGCAGGAAAGTGACGAAAATTGTAGAATTAATTTTTGTAGATTGAACGGCAAATGGGGACGGTGGAACAATGGAAAAGCGGCAGTGGTACATGGAATACAAAATACATAAAAATCGTCCTGGTTTGCTTGGCAATATTGCTTCCTTACTCGGGATGATGAGCGTTAACATCTTGACGATCAACGGCGTCGAAGATCGTACGCGAGGCATGCTTCTCGAGACCGATGACGATGGCAAGATCGATCTGCTTGGACAGATGCTTGCGAAGATGGATTATATTACGGTAAACAAGCTTCGCCCGCCTACACTGCTGGATATTCTGGCTGTGCGTCACGGGCGTTATATCGAACGCGATTCGGATGATAAGAAGACGTTTCGTTTTACAAGGGATGAACTAGGTGTTCTGGTTGATTTTCTAGGCGAAATTTTCAAACGCGAAGGCAATCAAGTTATCGGACTGCGGGGAATGCCTCGCGTAGGGAAGACGGAGTCCATTATCGCAGGCAGTGTCTGCTCGAACAAACGCTGGACCTTCGTTTCGTCTACGCTTCTGCGTCAAACCGTGCGCAGCCAATTGTCCGAGGAAGAGATGAATCCGAACAGCATCTTTATCATTGACGGAATCGTCAGCACCATGCGTTCCAATGAGCGCCATTACGCACTTATCCAAGAACTAATGGCCATGCCTGCTACGAAGATAATCGAACATCCCGATATCTTCATTAAAGAATCACACTATGATTACAGCACTTTTGATACGATTATAGAGCTGCGTAATACGCCGGATGAAGAGATTTCGTATGAAGCGATTACGAACGGCTTTCATGATTTCTAGACCAAAGCATGTAGACCAGAGACATCAGGAGGTGAAGATATGTCAGATTTAGGAGAACTGCTTAAGAAAGCAAGAGAGCAGAGCGGATTATCGCTTGATGATATTCAAGAATCGACTAAGATCCGTAAACGGTACCTAGAAGCGATTGAAGCAGGCGATTATAAAGTGCTGCCTGGGACCTTCTATGTTCGCGCATTCGTAAAGACGTACGCAGAGACGCTTGGATTGAATGCGGATGACGTACTTCGCTTATACAAACACGAAATCCCTGCAGCGCCCATTGAACCAACGGTAGAGCCTGTCATCAAACAGCCGCGCAGAGCTTCGCAGTCTTCATCCGATCGCTGGAGCAAATTCGGCTTCACGGGCATTATGTTGTCGTTCGTTATTGTTATTGCGGTAGTCGTATGGATCTACGCAATCAACAATAACGATACGAATGATAATGCGCCTAAGACGGACGATAAGACGAAGATTACTGAGTCGACAGATCTTCCGAAGGAAACGGAGCAGACGCCGTCGACCGATTCGCAGACTGGCACGGATCCGAATGGTTCTGGCACGACGGTTCAACAGCCTGAGCCGCCGCCTGTTCCGGAAACGACGGTTACGTTATCGGGCAAATCGGGCCGCGTGGATCTCTATGATGTAGGACCAAGCAGCAAGCAGCATGAAGTTAAGATTACGATTAAAGGCGGAACAAGCTGGCTTGAGGTGCGCGAAGGCGGCACGAAAGGCAAGGAACTGTACTACACGAATGCAACAGACGGTACAGTACAAACTTTCACAATGACGGATTCCATCTACGTAAGCGTTGGCCGTGCGGACTTGGTAGAAATTTCGGTCGACGACATCTTAGTTGAAGATGGCAACCGAACAAGCACGAAGAGAATGCAGTTCAACCCTGTTCAAGGAGATGCTGGAACAGGCGCTGGAACAGGCGCTGGAACAGATAATGCAACAGGTGCGAACACAGGTATAGGTACGAATGCTGGCACGGACACAGGCGCTGGCACTGGTGCTGCAGACCAAGAGGGCGAAGTTCAGAACGTTCGATAACATTTCGCTGACATGAAAGGCATTCGCCTCAGTGCGAATGCCTTTTCTTGTGAGCGCTTTTCGGTTATAATACGGCACAAGCAAATGTATGCGTAATGTACTTATTTAAAGGAGCGATCGAATTCATGAGTGCAGAAAGTTCATTTGACATCGTATCGAAGGTCGATATGCAGGAGCTAAACAACGCCATTACCCAAGCGGAACGCGAGCTTGAAACTCGCTTCGACTTCAAGGGCAGCAAGAGCAGCATTAAACTGGAGAAAGAAGAGCTCATTATCGCATCGGATGACGAGTTCAAACTTAGCAATGTCATCGACATTCTCGTTGCGAAGATGGTTAAGCGTGGCGTCCCGGTCAAAAACCTTGATTATGGCAAAGTTGAGCCGGCAAGCGGTTCTACTGTACGTCAGCACATAAAGCTGCGGACAGGTATCGAACAGGATATATCCAAAAAAATCAATATTCTGATCCGCGACTCGAAGCTGAAGGTGAAAAGCCAGATTCAAGGCGATCAAATCCGGGTAACAGGAAAAAGCAGAGATGACCTGCAAGCTGTTATTGCACTGCTTCGTGGTGCTGATCTGCCAATCGAGCTGCAGTTCATTAACTATCGTTAATCGAATGCAATTCGCAGACGCTGCTCTTTTGTGATGTCGATTTTGTTCGTTTTGACACGCTTTAGGGCATGTATTATACTTTAAATTATGTGGATAGACAGGTTTACGGAGTCAGATCTGGGGGATTGCACGACATGACAGAACGACAATTCGCAATGCATTGGCTGCGCGACGTATGTGAATATGACAGTACGCGTAGTGCTTGTCAGATGGCAGTAGACGGCGGCTTGAAAGGTTTGCCATTGGCAGCCTGTGGCGGGGAGGAGATGCTGTGAACTTAGCTAACAAGATCACAATCGCCCGCATTTTTCTCGTTCCGGTCATCATGATTTTTCTGCTGATCAAGTTGGACTTGGAACCGATTCACTTTGATGATTTCTCGATTACATACAATCAGATTGTAGCCGCTCTTATCTTCATTATCGCCGCGAGCACAGACGGATTGGACGGCTATATCGCACGCAAGAACAAGATTGTAACGAATCTTGGCAAGCTGCTTGATCCACTCGCGGACAAGGTGCTTGTTGCTGCCGTACTGATCTCGCTCGTCGAGATGGATAAGCTCGATGCATGGATTGCGGTAGTCATTATTTGCCGCGAGTTCGCAGTGACGGGCTTAAGACAAATCGCATTGCTTGAGAATAAAGTCATTGCGGCCAGCAAGTGGGGCAAGTGGAAGACGGCTGTTCAGATCACGATGATCATCGCGCTGTTGCTGAACAATTTCCCATTTACCTTCATCGACATTCGTTTCGATATCTTCGCAAGCTGGGTAGCAGCGGTCATTACCGTTTACTCTGGCATCGATTACTTTGTGAAGAACAAAAACCTGATACCTATTGCCTAAACGACGGACATCCTCCATTTCTGGGGGGTGTCCTTCCTTTACCGCATAACAAATGAATTCCATGTTTACTGGAAAAAGAATAAATTGCTATTGGCGCTACATATGAAGGAGAGGTTCATACGATGAAAGCTGAAATTATCGCGGTTGGTACGGAGCTTCTGCTCGGGCAGATTGTGAATACGAATGCTCAATATTTATCCCGTCGTTTGGCTGACCTTGGTATCGATGTTTATTATCAGACGGTTGTCGGCGACAACCCGAAACGGATCCGCAACGCGATTGAAACGGCACGGAGCCGGGCGGATCTGCTTCTATTTACAGGCGGTCTAGGGCCTACACAGGACGATTTGACGAAGGACGTGCTGGCGGATTACCTTGGCCGTGAGTTGACGTATGATCAGCCTTCTATGGACAAAATCGTAGCGTTCTTCCAAGATCGCGGCATTCATATGGTGGACAGCAACAAAAGGCAGGCGACTTCCATTGTAGGCGCTGTGCCGCTGTTTAATGAAGCAGGGCTCGCGGTAGGCAATGCGCTGCATGTAGACGGTACCCGTTATTTGCTGCTGCCTGGCCCGCCGCGCGAGATGAAGCCGATGTTCGAGGGGCCGGCTTTGACATGGCTCCTGGGCGAACTGGGTACGGCGATTCCGCTTTATTCGAGGCTGCTTAAATTCGCTGGGATTGGGGAATCCAAGCTGGAGCATGAGCTGCTGCCATTAATCGAAGGGCAGACGGATCCGACGATTGCGCCATATGCCAAGGAAGGCGAGGTCGCGATTCGTGTATCAACGAAAGCGGCGACGGCAATGGAAGCCCAGACTAAGCTTGATGATACGGTGGACAAAATCAAACAGCTTGTAGGGGCTCACCTGTTCGCGCAGGAGGACATCCCATTGGAGGAGGCGGTCGTTCGGCTGCTGCGTCTCACAGGCCGCACGATGGTCTCTGCGGAGAGCTGTTCAGGGGGGATGTTCGCTGAGTTGATCACGAACATTCCGGGCAGCAGCGGGGAGTATGCGGGCGGGGTAGTCACTTATACGAACATGATGAAACATCAGCTGCTCGGTATTCCGATGTCGCAGCTGGAAGGCGACGGTGCGCCTGGGGCGATCAGCGAGTCAACTGCAGCGATGATGGCGGAACGCGTCAGAGAGATCGCTGATGCGGACTACGGCATCTCGATAACAGGCGTTGCTGGCCCAGCGGAGTCAGAGGGTAAGCCGGTAGGGCTCGTCTATTACGCCCTTGCGCAGCGTTCTAAGCCTACAGACGTTCATACGATGCATCTAAGCGGCACTAGGGATATCATCCGTGTGCGCGCCGTCAAGGCTGTGCTGTACCGTCTCTGGCAGGCACTCGGAGGTGCAGAGCAGCAGTAAGCGGGAATCTCCGATATACAGTGCTGTGGTTGTCTATAATTTCTCTTGCCGAGGCTTTGAGACTCGTGCTATATTATCAGTAGTTAACGGAGGAACCGTAGCGAATGGATCATTTGCTGCGGTTCTTTTTGTTCTTTAGGGCATCGTTCGACTGTCGGAAGAAAAAAAGCGAATGTATGTTCGAAAAAATGCTTGGCAACCAGAACGAAATAAGCTATGATAACACTATAAAGAGTAAAGGGATGTGAGTTACTTGTCAGATCGTCGCGCAGCGTTAGAAATGGCACTCCGCCAGATTGAGAAGCAGTTCGGTAAAGGCTCCATCATGAAACTAGGCGAATCGACGCACATGCAAGTTGAGACCGTATCCAGCGGCGCACTTGCTTTAGATATTGCCCTTGGAATCGGAGGATTCCCACGCGGTCGTATTATTGAAGTGTACGGACCAGAATCTTCCGGTAAGACGACGGTTGCACTGCATGCAATCGCAGAAGTACAGAAGATCGGTGGACAAGCTGCATTTATCGATGCCGAGCATGCACTCGATCCTTTGTATGCTAGCAAACTCGGCATTAACATTGACGAACTGTTGCTGTCGCAGCCTGATACAGGCGAGCAAGCGCTCGAGATCGCTGAAGCGCTCGTACGCAGCGGCGCAGTTGATATCATCGTTATCGACTCCGTAGCGGCACTCGTGCCGAAGGCCGAGATCGAAGGCGACATGGGTGATTCCCACGTTGGTCTGCAAGCACGTCTGATGTCGCAGGCTCTCCGCAAGCTGTCTGGCGCGATTAACAAGTCAAAAGTTATTGCGATCTTTATTAACCAGCTGCGTGAGAAGGTCGGCGTTATGTTCGGCAACCCAGAGACGACGCCAGGCGGACGCGCGCTTAAGTTCTACTCCAGCGTACGTCTTGATGTTCGCCGTATTGAATCGATCAAACAAGGCAACGATGTGGTCGGTAACCGTACGCGTATCAAAGTGGTTAAGAACAAGGTTGCGCCTCCGTTCAAGCAAGCTGAGCTGGACATTATGTACGGCGAAGGCATCTCGCGTGAAGGCAGCATTATTGATATTGGTACGGAACTTGATATTGTACAGAAGAGCGGTGCATGGTTCTCGTACAACGGCGATCGTTTGGGTCAAGGCCGTGAGAATGCGAAGCAATTCTTGAAAGACAATAAGGAAGTTGCTGCAGTTATCGAGAAGCAAATTCGTCAAGCGACGCAATTGTCTGATTCGGCTATTCAAGCAGCTCAACTTGCTGCTGAGAAGGAAGAAGAAGAAGAACCGACATTTGAAGATTTGGTTTAAGATTGATTTAGCAATGACATAGCAAGAACAGAACGGCACCTTGAGCGAGGTGTCTTTCTTCGTTCATGAGGAGGTTACAATTGGTTAATGATCTACACGATTACTTCCGTTGAACAGGACGCGAAGCAGCACCGTCGTTATCATATTTATATGAACAATGGTTCAGAGCCGCTGTTATCTGTTCATGAAGACCTCCTAATACGCCATCGGCTGTTCAAAAGTCTGGAATTGACGGAAGCAGCAATTAAAAACATCCAAGCCGAGGACAATCAATATAAAGCGTATGCGATGGCAATCAATTATTTGGGATTTCGACCGCGGACGAGCAAAGAGATCGAGCGGTATTTGCAGCGTAAGGAGATTGAGCCTGAACCGATTGCTTATGCCATTGAACGGCTGGAACAGGAGCGGCTTATTGATGATGAAGATTATGCGCGGCGTTTTGCTGAAAGTCGTCTTCGTTCAGGCGGTAAAGGCCGGCTGATGATTAAGCAGGAACTGCAAATGCGCGGGGTTGATAAGCAGACTGCAGATGCTGCATCACGGGATTTGGGACGAGAGGCAGAGCAGGCGGTTGCTGATCAGGCCGCTGTTAAGAAATGGCGTTCGATGACTGGCGAAATCTATGATAAACGACGTAAGCTTGCCCAATTTCTGCTTCGCAGAGGCTTTCCGATGGACGTAGCGATGCAGGCTGTGAAGCATGCATCTGCTGATAATGGCAATGCTCCTGACGATGAAGAGCTAGGATGGCTTGACAATTGATTTTGTCAAAAGATAAAATGATTTTGTATTCTTTCTTTTTGAATCGATTTTCCTTCCAAAAATTGATTCGAAACAGACTATTTTCACTAAGTTTAGTCGATTATTCGGTATGGAACCGGCTAAGACAAGGTGAAACGACTGTTGTTGTTCATTTAACGGCGTACAGTTCGTTTCATTCCGGAGAAATCCAAGGGATAGTATATGGTGGAAACTAATACTTTCTTGGATTTAACAAAATATCATCCCAAGCGTTGAAACTTGGTGTGCAACGGGGAGGTGAACAAGATGCCCACGGCTGTATGGATCTTGATCGTTCTCGTTGTTGGTGCGATTTTCTTTGGGATAGGTTATTTCATTCGCAAATCGATCGCCGAAGCCAAAATTCAAAGCGCTGAGCAAGCCGCTACTGTCATCGTAGAGAATGCGAAGAAAGAAGCGGAAGCGCTGAAGAAAGAAACTGTGCTTGAGGCGAAAGATGAAGTCCACAAGCTCCGCTCTGAAGCTGAACGCGATATCCGCGAGCGGCGCAATGAAACGTCTCGTCAAGAGCGTCGTCTTCAGCAGAAAGAAGAGACTCTGGATAAAAAATTAGAAGCGCTTGAGCGCAAAGAAGAACAAGTTGCCAACAAGGAGAAACGAATCGAGGAAACGCAATCGCAGATCGATGTTCTCTACAAGCAGCAAGTCACGGAGCTGGAACGAATTTCGAATCTTTCGATGGAGGATGCTCGCAGTATCATCTTGTCCAACGTAGAACAGGAAGTTCGTCATGAAACGGCTCAAATGATCAAGGAAATCGAGCAGCAAGCGAAGGAAGAAGCGGATAAAAAAGCGCGCGACATTATTTCGTTGGCTATTCAACGTTGTGCAGCTGATCACGTTGCAGAGACGACTGTCTCTGTCGTAGCTCTTCCGAATGAGGAAATGAAAGGCCGCATCATCGGACGTGAAGGCCGCAATATTCGCGCCTTGGAAACTTTGACCGGTATCGATCTCATTATCGACGATACACCGGAAGCGGTCATACTGTCGGGCTTCGACCCGATTCGCCGGGAAATTGCTCGGACTTCCTTGGAGAAGCTTGTGGCAGATGGACGGATTCACCCAGCACGCATCGAAGAAATGGTCGAGAAATCCCGCAAAGAAGTGGACGAGCGTATCCGCGAATACGGGGAACAGGCTACTTTCGAGGTTGGTGTGCATGGTCTGCATCCAGACTTGATCAAAATTTTGGGCCGCTTGAAATATCGTACGAGCTACGGCCAAAACGTTCTCAAGCATTCGATGGAGGTCGCGTACCTTACAGGTCTTATGGCTGCCGAGCTTGGCGAGGATGTTACGCTTGCTAAGCGTGCAGGCTTGCTGCATGATATCGGTAAAGCACTTGACCACGAAGTCGAAGGCTCGCACGTTGAGATCGGCGTAGAGCTTGCTAAGAAGTACAAAGAGCATCCAGTCGTTATTAACAGTATCGCATCCCACCATGGTGATTGCGAGGCGACGTCGGTTATCGCAATGCTCGTAGGCGCAGCTGACGCATTGTCGGCAGCACGTCCGGGAGCACGCCGCGAGACGCTGGAAACGTACATTAAGCGTCTGGAGAAGCTCGAAGAAATTTCCGAATCGTTCGACGGCGTCGAGAAATCGTATGCCATTCAAGCTGGACGCGAGGTTCGCGTCATGGTACAGCCCGAGAAGATCGACGACACGGAGGCGTTCCGCCTAGCACGCGATATCACGAAGAAAATCGAGAACGAACTCGATTATCCGGGCCATATCAAGGTCACGGTTATCCGCGAAACGCGCGCTGTCGAGTATGCCAAGTAATTAAATCAAAGCATCGACGAAAGTGGCTGCTAGTCAGCCACTTTTGTTTTTGTTTGTCGGGATCTCTTCGGACTTAAACGAAATAGGAGTCACGACATTTCAAAAAATGAATGGCCGTCGTTAATGCTGCGGTTAACGGTACATAATGTACATATAGGCATCGAGCCAAGGCATGAACACCCGTTTCCATATAGGGCTGCTGGATTAGGCATCTGATCCTTATACTTCAACACGCTCAAGATACATACAGTTGTATTTCGTGCAACAGAAAACTTCTATGTTCTTGATCCATAGTCGTTTGATTGCATTCTGTACAACAGAATCATTCGGCAGAGGCAGCTTTGTTTGTCTAGTCCAACAAACAGAAGATTCCTATTGTACGAAATACAACACTGCATTCCAGCATGGGCAAATCAGCCGTTCCCATTGTATGAAATACAACGGACGTCTCTTCAAAGCAAAAGGTGTAGAAGGGCGCAACCGATTAATGTGCTCTATCCTCGCTTGGGGGGCTCGTAGGACGCTTAGGATACTTTAATGTGCTCTATCCACCACGTGGTGGGTACAACGGACGCTTAGGATACATTAATGTGCTCTATTCATAGCTAGGTGGGTTCGCAGGACACTTAGGATACATTAATGTGCTCTATCCATCGCTAGGTGGGCTCGTCGGTCACTTAGGATACTTAAATGTGCTCTATCGTCGTTTGGTGGGCACGCCGGACACCTGGATACATTAATGTGCTCTATCCGCCCCTTGGCGGGTACAACGGACGCTTAGAATACTTAAATGTGCTCTATCCATCAATTGATAGGTAAGTCGGACATTTTAGATACTTTAAAGTACTCTATCGAGGCTCGAACAAAAGCTGTACCCAAAGGGGTACGCGACCCCCAAATACGCATTAGCTGATACGCACCGTAGTCCTGCAGCAGACCCCTTCCGGGGTCCCGGGGTTGGAAACCCCGGGGGTCCTCCCTAGCAGGGAGGATTTAGGTGGGTAGAAGAAGGTTATAGAAGGGGCGAAGCCCCTTAGTCAAGTTAGCGGGGGGTCACAAGGGGCGAAGCCCCTATAAGCACGCTCGAAAGAAAGCTGTACCCCTAAGGGGTACGCGACCCCAGAGCACGCATTAACTTCTACGCACGGTAGTCCTGCAGCAGACCCATTCCGGGGTCCCGGGGTAGGAAACCCCGGGGGTCCTCCCTAGCAGGGAGGATTTAGGCGGGTAGAGAAATTGGGTTACAATAAGGGGCGCCAGCCCCTAATCAATAACTTGGGGTCGTCGAGGGGCGTTAGCCCCTAATAATTTTAATAGGGGTGCGTCGAGGGGCTACCGCCCCTGACATCCTAAATTTAAGGTTCTAAGGGGCGAAGCCCCTTAAAAACAAAACGTAGGGTCCAAGGGGCAACTGCCCCTTTGATGTGATTGAAAGAAAACCGGAGGTTTTATTATGAGAATTCTTTTTATCGGCGATATTGTCGGTAGTGTCGGAAGAGCAGCAGTGAAGAAAGTGCTCCCGGCTCTTAAGTCCAAATATAATCCGCACATTATAATTGCGAATGGCGAGAACTCCGCAGCGGGCCGAGGCATTACGGCAACGATCGCGAAGGAATTGTTCGATGCGGGCGTGCACGGCATTACAATGGGCAATCACACGTGGGATAACCGCGATATCTTCGAGTGGATCGATGACGAGCAGCGCATCGTTCGTCCTGCCAATTATGCGCCAGAGGCGCCAGGCAGAGGAGCCGCAATCATTAAAGCGAACGGGAAGAGCCTTGCGATCATTAACATTCAAGGACGCACCTTCCTGCCGCCAATCGATTGCCCGTTCCGCACGGCGGATGCGCTGATCGAAGAGGTGAGCGACAAGACCAATCAGATTCTGGTCGACTTCCACGCAGAGGCGACGTCCGAGAAAATCGCAATGGGCTGGCATCTGGATGGCCGAGCATCGCTCGTTGTCGGTACGCATACGCATGTGCAGACGAATGACGATCGCATTTTGCCGCAAGGAACGGCTTATCTGACGGATGTAGGGATGGTTGGACCACGTGACGGCGTGCTTGGGATGGAGCGCACAGCGGTTCTACACAAGTTCCTCACGCAGCTGCCGACCCGGTTCGTCGTGGATGAAGGCGATTGGCACTTCCACGCTGTGTTAGTGGATACGGATGACGCGACGGGTAAAGCGACTTCCATTCAGAAAATTCGTCAAACGGAAGAGACGTTAATGTTCTTCTAGCCGACAATTTTAACCGAAATCGATACAGCGATGTCCTATTTCAAAAATAAATTGTCCTAAATGTCAAACAATTCGGAATAGTGAACAAAGTACAAGCAAGAAAAGAAGGAATCTTTCTGCCTGCCTCGAATAGTTATAACTAGTGGAATTAACCCATCATTCCCGAGGAGGTACTTTTTCATGGAAGTATTAAAAGTTTCAGCAAAGTCCAATCCAAACTCTGTTGCTGGCGCGCTAGCGGGTGTTTTGAGAGAACGTGGCGGCGCAGAACTTCAGGCTATCGGGGCTGGTGCGTTAAACCAAGCGATTAAAGCAGTAGCGATTGCCAGAGGGTTCGTTGCGCCAAGCGGCGTCGATCTCATCTGCATTCCTGCTTTCACGGACATTGTTATCGATGGTGAGGACCGCACTGCGATCAAGCTGATCGTTGAGCCTAGATGATATGCATCGGGATCGTTTCAGCCCAATAGTTACGAAATGGATAAACCTGTTTACATATTTGTAGGCAGGTTTTTTGCATGCTGCATAACAATATAGGAAGGAATGACGTAGCAATGCGTGAATCCGCCACTCCAGCGTTTCCAATAGCGGACTTTCATTGTGATGTACTGTGGAAGCTTCTGAAGCATGATGAGCTTTTATTCGATGATCAATCGGAGAGCTTAATCGATGTGACGCCAGGACGACTTCAAGCTTCGCAAGCGCTGCTGCAGACGTTTGCTGTGTATGTGTCACCGCGTATGACGAGCCAAGCTGCTATTTGGAAGAGCATTGATTTATTTTATGAACATGTGCTGAAGCATCCAAGGATGCATCATATACGTACAGCTGCTGATCTTGATTATGCGACCCGTCATGATCGGACCGGCGCGCTGTTATCGCTTGAAGGTGTGGACGGCCTGCAGGGCGATTTTACGATGCTCCGGCTGCTGTTTCATCTCGGTGTGCGCGCGGTTGGATTGACGTGGAACCATGCGAACTGGGCGGCAGATGGTGTCATGGAACCAAGACAGGGTGGACTGACCGTGAGAGGCGGTCAATTTGTCGACGAATGTGAACGACTGGGCATCCTATTGGATGTATCGCATTTGACCGAACGAGGCTTCTGGGAGCTGGCGGATCGGGTGAAGCGGCCGTTTATTGCTTCCCATTCGAATGCGAAGGCTCTTTGTTCGCATGCACGAAACTTGACCGACGATCAGCTTAAGGCGCTCATTGCGATCGATGGCCGGATCGGGATTACGTACGTGCCTTATTTTGTGACAGAGGACGGTAACGCCACGATTACAGACGTATTGCGGCATATCGAGCATGTGGCGGCATTGGGTGGAGCGGAGCATCTGATGCTAGGGTCTGATTTTGACGGAATCGAGCAATATGTTCAGTCGCTGCGCCATCCAGCAGACGTTCCGAAATTAGTAGATGCCATGCTGAGGACATTTCCAGAAAAAGTTGTAACCGATATCACATCGGGTAACGCCATTCGGTTCCTGAAAGAACATTTGCCTGCACAATAAGCGGGAAAACGACACTATATTCTCTAATAGGCACGAATGTCATCGTAAAGTGAGATCATTTATTCAGGCCGCTAGTCTTGCATTTTGATGCTACCTCCCATAAAATTTATATGATTATAATTATCATTTACTAATCGCACACATATATCCGAATGCTGTTGCGTTCTATAAAAGAGGAGATGGACGTTTTGATCAGTCAATTGTCATGGAAGATCGGGGGACAGCAGGGGGAAGGCGTAGAAAGTACGGACCGCATTTTCTCCACTGCGCTTAACCGCCTCGGTTACTATTTGTACGGATACCGCCATTTCTCTTCTCGCATCAAAGGTGGACATACGAATAATAAAATTCGGATCAGCACGAGCCCTATTCGCGCAATTTCCGATGATTTAGATATTCTTGTTGCATTCGATCAGGAGAGCATCGATCTTAATGCGCATGAGCTCCGGGCTGGCGGCGTTGTTGTCGCGGATGCGAAGTTCAACCCTGTCGTGCCTGAAGGAATTGATGCTAGACTATTTGCTGTTCCGATCACTGCAATCGCAGAAGGTCTGGGTACATCACTGATGAAGAACATGGTCGCTTCGGGCGCATCGTGGGCGCTGCTTGGCCTGCCGATCGAAGTGTTCAATAAAGCGGTCGAAGAAGAGTTCGGACGCAAAGGCGCTGCAGTCGTAGAGAAGAACATCGAGGCTGTAAGACAAGGCGCCGTGTTCGTATTGGACCAAGCAGGCGGTCCGATTGAAGCCTTCAAGCTGGAGCCGGCGGACGGCAAGCAGAAGATGTTCATTATCGGTAACGAAGCGATTGGTCTTGGTACGATCGCGGCAGGCTGCCGCCTCATGTCGGCTTATCCGATTACGCCAGCGTCCGAGATCATGGAATACCTGATCAAGAAGCTGCCGAAGTTCGGCGGTACGGTTGTCCAAACAGAAGACGAGATTGCAGCGGTTACGATGGCTATCGGCGCGAACTATGCAGGTGTTCGCACGATGACGGCATCGGCTGGCCCTGGCTTGTCACTCATGATGGAGGCCATCGGCCTAGCGGGCATGACGGAACAGCCGCTCGTAATCGTGGATACGCAGCGCGGCGGTCCTTCGACGGGTCTGCCAACGAAGCAGGAGCAATCCGACTTGAACGCGATGGTGTACGGTACGCACGGCGAGATTCCGAAGGTAGTAGTTGCACCGGCATCGATCGAAGACTGCTTCTATGACATGATCGAAGCCTTCAACGTGTCTGAGCAGTACCAAGTGCCGGTCATCGTCATGACGGACCTTCAGCTGTCGCTGGGCAAGCAATCATGCGAAATGCTCGATTACGATCAGATCGTCATTAAACGCGGCAAACTGGTTGAAGAAGTGCCAGCCCATGAAGACAATGAACTGTTCAAACGCTACGAGCTTACGGAAGACGGCGTATCGCCGCGCGTGCTGCCAGGCGTCAAGGGCGGCATCCACCACGTAACAGGCGTTGAGCATGATGAGACGGGACGACCATCGGAGAGCACAATGAATCGGAAGAATATGATGGATAAACGTCTGAAGAAGCTTCAAACGCTGCAATTCCGTGACGCGATTCGCGTGGACGCTCCGTATGAGCAAGCGGATCTGCTAATTATCGGTATGGGCTCGACAGGCGGAACCATCGATGAAGCTCGCCGTAGATTAGAAGCAGACGGCTTGAAGACGAATCACGTGACGATTCGTTTGATCGCGCCGTTCCCGACAGATCTGCTGACGCCGTATTTGAACACTGCAAAACGAGTAGTCGTACTGGAGAATAACGCAACAGCACAGCTCGCGTCGCAGATCAAGATGCACGCAGGCTACGCTGACAAAATTCATAACGTATTGAAATATGACGGCAGTCCGTTCCTGCCATCCGAAGTGTACAAAGCATGCAAGGAGTTGAGCTAAGTGGCTACATTTAAAGAGTTTCGCAATAACGTTAAGCCGAACTGGTGCCCAGGCTGCGGTGATTTCTCGATCCAGGCAGCGATCCAGCGGGCAGCGGCAAACGTAGGCCTGGAGCCAGAAGAGCTTGCTGTCATTTCGGGTATCGGCTGTTCGGGACGGATTTCGGGCTATATCAATGCTTACGGCTTGCACGGCATTCACGGCCGCGCACTGCCGATCGCGCAAGGCGTTAAGCTCGCTAACCGCGAGCTGACGGTTATCGCTTCCGGCGGTGACGGCGACGGGTTCGCAATCGGTATGGGCCATACGGTGCATGCGATCCGCCGTAACTTGGACATTACGTATATCGTCATGGATAACCAAATCTACGGTCTGACCAAAGGCCAGACGTCGCCTCGCAGCGCGGAAGGCTTCAAGACGAAGTCGACGCCAGAGGGTTCGATCGAGACTACGCTGTCGCCGCTGGAGATTGCACTGTCCGCAGGCGCAACGTTTGTTGCACAGTCGTTCTCCAGCGATCTGAAGCAGCTGACGTCGCTCATTGAGCAGGGCATGGCGCACAAGGGCTTCTCTTTCATCAACGTATTCAGCCCTTGCGTGACGTTCAATAAGGTGAATACGTACGACTGGTTCAAGGAGAATATCGTCAACCTGGCGGAGTTCCCTGATTACGATCCAACGAACCGGATCCAAGCGATGACGAAGATCATGGAGACGGGCGGCTTGCTGACGGGTCTGATCTATCAGAACAAAGAACGCAAGTCGTACGAAGATATGATCGTCGGCTTCAAGGAAGAGGCGCTCAGCTCGCAATCGCTCGACATTAGCCGAGAGGCATTCGACAAGTTGGTTGCCGAGTTCCAATAAGAACAGGTATAATAAGGCATACGGCTAGCACCTTAGTCGTATGCCTTATGTTGTTTTTACTCTAGTGATCGTGTTAAAGGACGGCGATGAAACGATGGCGAAGATAGTACCAGTGGGCGTATCCGCCCGGCACATACATTTGACTGCGGAGCATGTGCAGATCTTGTTCGGCCTCGGCTATGAACTGACAGAGATGAAACCATTGTCTCAGCCTGGGCAGTATGCAGCGAATGAGACAGTAGCTGTTGTCGGTCCTAAGGGCAGTTTCCAGAAGGTTCGTATTCTCGGTCCTGTACGTCCAGCTACTCAGCTTGAAATTTCTCGTACGGATGCATTCGCGATTGGCGTGAAGCCGCCAGTTCGTGAGTCCGGTGATATTAAGGGCTCTGCAGGCATTACGATTCAAGGTCCTGCTGGAGAAGTTACCATTGAAGAGGGCGTTATTGTTGCTGCACGCCATATTCATTTCCATACAAGCGACGCTGAGCGCTGGGGCATCGAGGACAAGCAGAAGCTGCGCGTCCGCGTAGGCGGCGATCGTGGCGTTGTATTCGAGAATGTCGTTGCACGCGTCTCCCCGAATTTCGCATTGGACATGCACATCGACACGGACGAGGCGAATGCGGCGGGTGTTGATAACGGACAAGAGGCCGAGATTATCGATTAGGACTATTTGGCACACAGCTGCTATACAGAACAAGAAGCGGTCATCGCTGGAGCTTTCCAGTAATGACCGCTTCTTTATGTTCAATAAATAAGGTGAGCGAAGGCAGGTATGGCGATGATTGCAAGCAGCGCTGCGATGATCATCGAGACGCTGGCAATCGCGCCGGCGAGCGGAGCTAACTCGAATGCTTTGGAGGTGCCTGCGCCATGCGCCGACGTGCCGAGCATCACGCCTCGCGTAACGTCGCTCTCGACGTGCAGCATACGAATGACGGCAGGTCCGAACAGGCTGCCAGTCAGTCCGGTTACCATGACGAGCGCAGCGGTGAAGGCGGGATTGCCGCCAAGCGTTGCTGACAAATTCATGGCGATCGGCGTAGTCACCGAACGCGGAATCAAGCTTTCCGTAAGCGTTGCGTTCAAGTGGAACAGGCCGCCGGCCGCTGCGGCACAGATGACGGATGCTGCAGAGCCTGCACTGACGCCGCAGATGATTTCGAGCGCATGCTTCTTCAGAATATCGTAATGCCGATACAACGGTACGGCCAATGCAACCGTTGCAGGCTTCAGCAGATCGGACAGCCAATGAGCCCCTTGGTCGAAGTCGTTGTATGAAATGCCAGTAAGCAGCAGCAGGCCGATTAGCAGCAATGGCGTGATTAGTACAGGCGATAGGAGAAACAGCGGGTATCGGGCGTACAGCGCGCGTGAAGCGATATAGATACCGATCGTTACAAGCAGACAAATGATCGAGATCATGAACGGCCCACCACATTCCGATGTGCGAGACGATGTCTCGTTCTGCGAGCATCCATTATTGCTGATGGAACAGCGATTGCGGCCATTACGACAATTGTTCCGCCGACTACCGCGGCCAGCAGCGTCAAGCCGTTCGAGCGGACGATATCCTCATATTGGACGATGCCGACACACGGCGGAATAAAGAATAACAGCATTTGCGCGAGCAGCCAGTTGGCTCCGCGTTCGATCCATCCGAGGCGGACGATGCCGCTCTTCAGCAGAGCGAACAAAATTATAGCGCCAATGATGCTTCCGGGAACGGGCAAATGCAGCCAATGCGCCGTCCGATCTGATCCGAGCGCGAGCGCTGTGAGCAAGGCGATCTGCGCAGCGGTGAGCGACAAGTTACGAAGTGCAGCCATGTTGATGCATTCTCCTTTCTGTCATGACAAGTATACGAGCGAACCTTGTATAGGTAAAATGAATAATAAGAATGGCTTTCATGAATCAAATCTATGGGCAGGAGGGGAAACACGATCGACATCAAGCATTTGCAATATGTCATCGAAGTTGCGCGGGCAGGGAGCTTTACGAAGGCAGCGCAGACGATGTTCGTCAGTCAGCCTACGATCAGCAAAATGATCAAGTCGGTCGAGGAGGAGCTCGGCGCCCAGCTGTTTGATCGTTCAGGTCCGCGAATCGTACCGACGGATGTCGGTCAATTAATCGTGGATCAGGCGAACGTCATTACGCATGCTTTCGACAATTTGACGACAGGAATAGACGAGCTTGCATCTCTTCGCAGAGGGAAGCTGCGCATCGGATTGCCGCCGATGGCTGGGGCTAGTTATTTTGCAGAGCCGATTGGACGGTTTCATGCGATGTATCCGGGCGTTACGATCGAGTTGGCGGAAGACGGCGCCAAGCGGATTGAAGCGGATATCGAGAATGGCACGCTCGATTTTGGCGTGGTGCTGCTTCCGACGAAGTCGGAGCTGTTCGAATCGATTCTGGTTGCCGATGAACAGCTAATGGTTCTGCTCCATCCATCGCATCGATGTGCGAACAAAGCAACTATTGCACTAGCTGAGCTCGCTGAGGAGCCCTTCATCTCGTTCAGCGAAGGGTTTGCGCTCCATGATCGAATACCGGCGGCGTGTCTAGCAGCGGGTTTTCGTCCGAATATCGTGTGCGAAAGCTCGCAGTGGGATCTCATTGTGCGGTTAGTCGCAGCCAATCTAGGCGCAGCGCTGCTGCCGGAGTCGATCGGCAGAGAAGCGGGAGACGGCGTAGCGGCTGTTTCATTGGAACAACCGGCCATTCCATGGCGTCTAGCATTCGTATGGAGGAAGGATCGATACTTGTCTTACGCGGCGAAGGAATGGATTCGGTACTTGCGGACATGGTTTTTTCATGAATAGTTGAATGGAAATTGCGTTCTCCTAATGGTATAATTTCTTGATGGAACGATGAAATCATAGGTTTGTAGAGATAGACGCATTCATGAGGGGATGTGAGACAACAGTGAACAAGAATGAGACGAAGGACTACTCCAAATATTTCGATTTTAGCGGTGCGAAAGTGTTGAGCGAAGAAGAAGGCAGTACGACTTATCGCATCAACGGCAGAAACATTCAGATACATGCTGCGCCCGACTATAAAGCAGAGAAGCGCAGAGGCAAGGAAGATGTTCAGGTTCATGCCTTCGGCAGTGCGGAGACCGAGCATATCATGGACAGCTTCAGAGCCATGAACCAAGCCAAGCAGCATTATTATCTGATTCAGACGTATGGCTGTCAGATGAACGAGCATGACACGGAAGTCATGAAAGGCATGTTCGAGCAAATGGGCTACGCACCGACTGACAATCGACTTGAAGCGGACGTTATTTTACTCAATACTTGTGCAATTCGGGAAAATGCAGAGGATAAGGTGTTCGGCGAGCTCGGCCATCTGAAAACCTTAAAGCGCGAACGTCCGAATCTGCTGCTCGGCGTATGCGGCTGTATGTCACAGGAAGAATCCGTCGTCGGCCGTATAATGGAGAAGCAGCATCACGTGGATATCGTATTCGGTACGCACAACATCCACCGGCTTCCGAATTTGCTGCAGAATGCGTACTACAACAAAGAGATGGTCGTCGAAGTATGGTCCAAGGAAGGCGACATCATTGAGAACTTGCCGAAGAAGCGCGAAGGCATGCGGGCTTGGGTCAATATTATGTATGGCTGCGACAAGTTCTGCACCTATTGCATCGTACCTTACACCCGTGGCAAGGAGCGCAGCCGTCGTCCAGAGGATGTCATCGCCGAGGTGCGTGAACTGGCTCGTCAAGGTTATAAAGAAATAACGCTGCTCGGTCAGAATGTCAATGCGTATGGCAAAGACTTCGAAGACAGCTCCTATCGGTTCGGCGATCTGATGGCGGATATAGCCAAGGTCGACATTCCGCGAATCCGGTTCACCACGAGCCATCCGCGTGATTTTGACGATCATCTGATCGAAGTGCTGGCAGGCAAGGGCAATCTGGTCGAGCATATTCATCTGCCCGTGCAGTCTGGAAGCACGGAAGTGTTGAAGCAGATGAGCCGCAAATATACGCGTGAGCGATTCCTCGAATTGGCGAACAAAATCAAGAAAGCGATTCCCGATGTCGTGCTGACGACCGACATTATTGTCGGTTTCCCTGGCGAAACTGAAGAACAGTTCGAAGAGACGTTGTCGCTTGTCCGCGAAGTAGGCTTCGAGATGGCCTACACCTTCATTTATTCGCCGCGCGAAGGTACGCCCGCCGCAGGCATGGAGGACAATGTGCCGTTCGAAGAGAAGCGGGAGCGGCTCGCGCGATTGAATGAGCTGATGGCGGAGCTGGGACGCGTTGGCAACGAGAAGCTGCGCGGGCAGATTGTCGAGGTATTAGTCGAAGGCGAGAGCAAGAACAAAGCGAACGTTCTGGCAGGCCGAACGCGGACGAACAAGCTTGTTCACTTTGAAGGACCGAAGGAATGGATTGGCCAGTTTATTCAAGTACGTGTGACGGAGCCTCTTACTTGGCATATTAAGGGAGAAGTCGTTCTACACACCGAAGAAGCTGTTTCATAATAGATAAGAAGCATACGTATCGATAGGAGAGATAACAATGGCTGAACAGCACGTACATACTTGCAGCGGGCACGACCACGATCATGACCACGAGAACGGACGGTGTGTTCCTACCGTACATTCGCGCGACCTGATCGTTCGTAAGGATGTTATGGAGAAAGCGAAGGAATTGGCAGACTTGATCTATGCATCCGAAGAGGTGCAACGTTACCGTCAAGCGGAGAAGCAGATTCAAGGACATGAGCGCGTTCAATCGGTCATGGCGCTGCTGAAGAAGAAGCAGAAGGAAGTTGTCGCATTCGAGAAAACATTCAAGAATGAAACGATGGCGAAGAAGATCGAGCAGGAAATGGCGGATCTTCAGGATGAACTGGACGGCATGCCGATCGTCTCGCAGTTCCAGCAAAGCCAATCCGACATCAATTATATGCTGCAGCTTGTTATCGGTGTTGTGCGCGACACGGTTGCACAGAAACTTGAAGTCGAAGGTGCGACGGAGCAGGATGAGCCTGCGGATTGCAGCAACTAATCTTTACAAGAATGAAACAGGAAGCGCATTTGCGGCTCTTCCTGTTTTTTTGTTACCATTAAAGGGAAGAATACAGCACGGAATTGAATCTGATTTATCACAGATGGTAAAGCCGAGAATACAAAGTGGTCAACTAAGATTGACCTTATTAACGGTTTTTATCATAATGGAGTAGTGAAGTTGTACATATCCGGGAGGAGAGATTAAGCAATGCGTCCTTTTGTCTATCGCAATCCGACTAAACTTTATTTTGGCGACCAGTCGCTTCGTCACATTACAGCTGAAGCTGAGAAATACGGTAAAAAGGTGCTGCTTGTATACGGCGGCGGCAGCATTAAACGCAATGGACTGTACGACGAGGTGCTTGAGCTGCTCGGCCAAGCAGGCGTTACGGTATTCGAGCTTGCAGGCGTTGAGCCGAACCCGCGTATATCGACTGTTCACCGCGGCGCGGATATCATTCGTCAGGAAGGCATCGACTGGGTGCTTGCGGTTGGCGGCGGCAGCACGCTCGACTGTGCGAAGGCAATCGCCGCGGCGGCGAAGTATGACGGGAACTTCTGGGATGTCGTAACGAAGAAAGCGTCGGTGCAGTCTGCACTGCCGCTGGGCACGATTCTGACACTTGCGGCGACCGGTTCGGAGATGAACTCGAACTCCGTTATTACGAACGAGGAAACGGAAGAGAAGCACGGCTGGGCAAGCCCGCACGTGTATCCGGCTTTCTCGATTCTTGATGCCAAATGGACAGCTTCCGCACCGAAGGATCATACGGTGTACGGCATTGTCGATATGATGGCGCACGTATTCGAGCAATATTTTCACCATGACAGCCGTACGCCTGTGCAAGATGGTTTCAGCGAATCGATTATGCGTGCCGTCGTAGAGACAGCGCCGCATCTGGTCAATGACCTGACGAATGTTCAGCACCGCGAGACGATTCTGTACTGCGGAACGATGGCGCTCAATGGAACGCTGTCGATGGGCATCCTCGGCGACTGGGCAAACCATGACATGGAGCATGCGGTATCGGCTGTGTATGATATTCCGCACGGCGGCGGCCTTGCGATTTTGTTCCCGAACTGGATGACGTATGTGCTCGACGATAACGTTGCTCGCTTCCGCCAATTCGCGGTTAATGTGTTCGGCATTCGTGAAGACGGCCGTTCGGATCGTGAGATTGCCGAAGCGGGAATTAAAGCGCTGCGCGAATTCTGGAATTCGATCGGCGCGCCTTCGCGTCTGTCCGATTACAACATCGACGACAGCCGTCTGGAGGAAATGGCGGAGAAAACTGTTGGCAACGGCACACGCGGCAACTTCCGCAAATTAACGAAGGAAGATGTTATTAACATCTACCGTCTGTCGCTGTAAGATTCACTTCTGCGAGACTAACCCATAGGCACTTTCGTGCATCCAAAAAAACAGGGAGAGCCTAGTGGCTCATCCCTGTTTTGTGTGCTGCGGACGTATAGTCGTTCGACTGCTTCGTATGGCGCGACGCGATGAACGGATACAGTGACATGGTAACTGCCGTTGCAACGACAGCTTTGAATGCATCGCCTGCCAGGTAAGGGTAGCAGCCTTTGATCATCGCTTTCTGGAACGAGTAATCAACCGTATGCATCAGCCAAGGTACGCCGAACACGTAGCTGAGCAGCGAGCCGAATACTTCGAAGATAAGGAAGAGCAGGACGATCGTATATTTGCGGTTCGAAGACAACCGACTGTTCATCAGCTTCGCGACGAACAAGCCAACGAAGAACGCATTGAATGGGAAAGCTGCGATGAAGCCGCCTGTCGGGCCGGTCATATAGGAGAGACCGCCTTCACCGTGCAGGAGAGGAAGACCTGTCGCGGTTAGCAGAAGCACGATGAATATGCTCGAGAAGCCGAGCCTTGCACCAAGAAATGCGCCTGCAAGCATGACGGCGAGATTTTGCAGCGTCAATGGGATTTCGGAAAAGCCTAGCGGGATCTTGACTGCGCTGAGCGCGATGAAGAGCGCGCCGAATAGTGCGGTGAATACAATACTGCGGATTGATGATGCTTTCATAATTGCACCTTCCTATGTCGTTTGATATATGTTAACCTGTATGTAGTGAATCTTGGTTAACGAAAAGAATCATAGCACACGTTTACCGATATAGGAAGAGGTTGGGTGAATTTTGTTGCAGCGAGAACGTTGGAGGCTCCAATCGGTCGACTTGTTCGTAAGGTCAACCGTTGCACAGAAGCCTGGTGAGGATAAAGAGCGCATTGCGCCAGTACATACAATGGAGCATCAATTGCTCCATCAGATAGATCTGACCATTCGAGACGGCGAGTGGGTGTTCATCGTTGGAACGAACGGCAGCGGCAAAAGCACGCTGGCACGACTGCTTGCAGGTCTCGGCCAGCCCCGTATTACAGGGGAGATAACACGAACCTCCTCATCTAATGCGGGCGCTTCATTCGCGCCGCTCGTTACGCAAAATCCGGAAGCGGCGCTCGTCGGCATGACGCCGGCGGAGGATGCAACGCTGCTGCTGGAGCAGCTAGCCGTACCTGCAGACGAGATGCCAAGCCGAATTGAAGCTGCGATGCTTGTGACAGGGCTCACCGAATGGATGAACCAGCCGATCGCGCAGCTATCCGGCGGACAGAAGCAGCTTGCTGCGATAGCAGGCTGCATTGCCAGCGGGGCCGATGCTCTTATTGTCGATGAGCCAACGGCGATGCTCGATCCGCAGGCGTCGGCCGCCGTTATGGCTTCACTGAGAGAGCTTCATCGAAGCGGGACGACAGTCGTATGGGTCACGCAGCGACTGGAGGAGCTGCAGGAAGGCGATCGAGTTGTTGCGATGAAGGAGGGATGCGTGACGTTCGATGGACGCGCAGAGTCATTTTATCAACGGGACATAGGGGCAACGGAATCAAGCAGCCCATGTGAAGAAGCGGGACTTCATGCTCCATATGTGGTGCAGACGGTATGGGAACTGCAGCAGGCGGGAATTACGCTTGATCCGTCTATGCCGCTCACGGGATCATCATTAGCGAAGGCGGTGAGCAGCTATGCCAAACAGCAGCAGCTTGCATGTCAATGATCTCACGGTAATAGTCGACGGGAAGACGATCGTGAATGCGATAACCGCACATTTTCAACCCGGTCAAGTTACACTTGTTGTCGGACATAACGGGGCAGGCAAATCCACGCTGCTGGAAGCAGTGGCAGGGCTTCGCGAACCGGCGTCAGGCGTAATTAAGCTGGCTGATCCGGATCAACCGCTGTGGATGAAGCGCAAGCTAAACCATTCATACCTGATGCAGATTGGGGTATCTTTGCAGCAGTCCGCCGCACAATGGTTTCTGCCGACAGTCGCGGATGAGTTCCGATACTCTATGCGGCCCTACAAACTGAGCAATGAAGAGATGGATGCGCGAATGGCGGATGCGCTCGCAGCAGTAGGGTTGGATTCGGACCGCTTCCTCGAGCGTGATCCGAAGACGCTAAGTGGCGGGCAGCAGCGACGGTTGTCGTTGGCTATGCTGGCTGCATGTCAACCGCAATGGCTGCTATTGGATGAACCAACGGCAGGGCTGGATGCGGAAGGTACTCAGCAATTGAGTACGTTTCTTCAGAAGCATCGTGCGGCAGGCGGAAGTGCCATTATCGTTGCGCATGACTTGGAGGCTCTGCTGCCAATTGCAGATGCAGTGCTTGAGATGAATATGGGGGAATCTTCAGCAGGGATTAGGCCAGCACCAGCATACGCCGCAGCTCTCGCCGTATCTTCAGCCGTATCCTCAGATGATGAGAGACTGCCTCAGCCGCTTGAGATTGCTGCATTATTGCAGCAAAGCGGTGTTAAGGTGCCCGTATCGGATACGGTATGGCTGGAGCCTAAAGCGCTCGCTAGCGCGCTTGCAGCTGAGCTTCATGACCGCAGTAGCATCGGCATCGGCATTGGTGACATTAACGAAGATCGGGATGAGAAGCCGCTTTATACTATTTGGACGAATGACGCTGCATCAGCCGAAGCTGCAAGTTCGCATGCAGTACCATCAACCTTGCAAGCACAAGTAAAGAGCCGATCTTCTAACAGTAAGAAGTCCGCAGCGGTACAATCAGACCGTTTCGACCCGCGGGCGGTTGTGCTTAGCTACTTGCTGTTCGCCACAGGCATTCTGCTGCAGCAGAGCTGGTGGGGTCTGCTCATTGCGACGATATGCGCATCGGTATTCGTCTGGTTGCCGCTTCGATATGCCATCACGCCTTGGCGCACTGCAATTATTCTATACGCACGTATGGTGATCGTGTTCATACTCTTCGCAGGTCTGAAGCTGACCTCGGTCGGATACGATTGGCAGCCTGCGATGGAGACGGGGTTTCGACTGGTCAGACTGTTCGTTGTTATGGTGACGGGATTGCCGGTCGCAGCTCTAATCACGCCGATTCGGCTGCAGCGGGCGATTGAACAGACATTAGGCTGGCTTCGTCCACTTAAGGTGCCTGTTCAAGCATTGGCACTTACGGTTGCGCTTATTTTTCGTTTCTTGCCGATGATCAAACAGGAGTGGGATCGCTTCGTCCGTATCACTCATGCAAGGGGCAAGTCAACGACGAGACCAGACAAACTGCCGGCTCGAATGCTGTATGCGATTACGGCGCCTTTCATGCTCGCGATGATGCGTGGAGCGGATGAAATGACGGAAGCGCTGGAAGCGCGGGGATATGGCAGAGAGGAAGGCAGGAAGCCGACGCGCGGCATCGTGCTAAGGTGGTCGAGAACCGACAGCAAGCTGGTAGCGGTGTTTGGACTTTTATTCTTCGTTCTATATTGGTTGTAAAAAAAATCCGCATGCTCACTGGAGTGCACCCCTTAGAATGGACATTGGATAAAACCCCTGGTTTATCCGATGAAATTCTAG
>NZ_BTCK01000056.1:0-41155 GCF_033239625.1 Paenibacillus sp. CCS19 | reverse complement strand
GTATTGCACCTCGTGTGCGTGATACGGTCGCTGACAGCGAAATAAGGTGCAGTTTTGCACCACATGTGCGTGATGCGGGCGCTGGACGTGCGATATGGTGCAGAGATTTGATTGTCATAGGTACTGTCGTATCGACTTGGTTATAGCGATATCCGATCATCTATTCGCCCAAGGAGGTCTCCCTATATGAGCATAACCTGCCTAGTCTTCGCAGAATGCAAAGACGGCAAGCTGCGCCGCGTCGCGCTCGAGGCGCTTGGCGCCGCGCGGCAGCTTGCCGCAGACGGCGGCGCTGTGCACGCGCTGGTCGCCGGCGCGGACAGCACCGCGCTCGCCGAGGCTGCGGCGGAGCTCGCCTCGCGCGGCGCGGCCGTCGTGCACGTCGCCGACGACGCGGCGCTCAAGGACGGCGCGCCCGAGGCAGTGCAAGCGGCCATCGCCGCCGCCATTGCCGCAGCGCGGCCAGACGCGGTGCTGCTCGGCCACACCGCGCTCGGGCGCGAAGTCGCGCCCCGCGTGGCCGCCGCCATCGGCGCAGGCCACGCGGCTGACGTCACCGCCATCGCAACATCTGGCGATGGCGGTGACGTCGTGTTCGCGCGGCCGCTCTACGCCGGCAAAGCCGTCGAGCGGCTGCGCATCGCCCCAGGCGCACCGATGGTCATCTCGGTGCGCCCGAACAACCTGCCGCCAGCGGACTCGCTGCCGGCAGGAGCCGCGCCTGGCGCGGTGTCGGCGCTGGCCTACAGCGCGCCGACGCTCTGGACGACGGTGCGTTCCGTCGTCCGCAAGACGACCGGCGCCGTCGACTTGGCGGAAGCCGACATCATCGTCTCCGGCGGTCGCGGCGTGCGCAGCAGCGATGGCTTCGCCCCGCTGCAGACGCTCGCTTCGCTGCTCGGCGGCGCGGTCGGCGCCTCCCGCGGCGCCTGCGATGCCGGCTACTGCGACTACGCGCTGCAGATCGGCCAGACCGGCAAGGTCGTCACGCCGCAGCTGTACATTGCCTGCGGCATCAGCGGCGCGATCCAGCATCTCGCCGGCATGAGCGGCTCCCGCGTCATCGTCGCCGTCAACAAAGACCCCGACGCGCCGATCTTCGGCGTTGCTGATTACGGCGTCGTCGGCGACTTGTTCGACGTCGTGCCGCTGCTCACTGGCGAGTTCCGCCGCATCCTTGGTGCTGGCTGAAGCCCCTTCTGCGCATCCACACCGTCAAACATAACAAAAAGCAACTCACAATGAGCCGCTTTTGTCATATCCGTCCCCCATCCTCACCGTAATTTCACATAAAGAGGAGGTGCTCATCGACCAGGCTCACCCTGATCAATAGCACCTCCTCTCCCTATCATCATGCCATACAGCTTTGCAGCAATCCATTAACGCTTCAACGTATAGGTCAACTGTACCGTTTTCTCCCCGACCGGCAGCGTCCCATGATTGAATACGAACGTATCCCCGTCCCGCTTCACGAACGCCAGCCGGTCGCCTTGGTAATCAAAATCATTCATATACGGCTTCATCTCAGCAAGCATCTTCTGCTCCGTTTCCGGGAGCAGCTCCTTATACAGCTCAATGACCTTCGCTGTGCGAAGATCGACTAGCAGCATGATAGAGGTCCGATAAGGCTCAACGAGCGCAATTCCATCCGAAGATGAAACATACGGCACCGTAAAAGGCTCATTCTTATAACCCGTCAGCTTCTCCAAATCGTAACGCCCTTGCAAGCTGCCGTCGGGACGTACAAGCTGCAGCTCATTGCCGTTCAACATCACAATTTGCCCTTCGGTTTCGTTCATGCTGGAGGCACTGTGGAACCCATAATAATACGCGGCGGATTGCCGGACAATCTTGCCCTTATACACGATCAGCTTATAAATATCATCCGCCAGCATCGGTTCGCCATGCACATGGGTCACAGTGAGCAAAGTCGAGTCATTCGTCAGTTGCTTGACTTCCAACGATACAGACTGATATCCCTGAACCGACGACTTGCCGATGTTATAGGGCATTTCGCTGCCGACTGCTGAATAGACGATGCCATTGTCCCGTCGTACCCAATACCACCGATTCTTATCGCCGCCGATCACGCTAAGCGGGGTATACGCTACGATCAGCTCTCTATCATTCGCTGCTTTCACTGTACCTCCAGCCCATGTGATCACATCGCGCAGCGGCATGTAGAACTGGCCATTCTTGTACAGCAGCGCTCCCGATAGCTTCCGCTTGATTCCATTCACAATTGCATACTTTGAATCTTTCGCCCAGCTCAGCGTATGATTTGGACCCGATATTTTAACAATCCCCTTTTGGACATCAACGTCCCACGCCATATCGGTCAACATAGATGCCAACTGCTCCTGCGCCATATACGTTATACCGTTCTTAACGAGAACCGACGGGTCCTTCCCTTTAAAGTCGTATACCCATGGCGGAGCGTACAATGCCATTATTGGAGACACTTGCTCTGCAACTGACGCCGACTGATCCATCACAGCTTCCGTTCTCGTCCCTTCGGCTCCTGCCACATGGATTGGCGACAGCACCATTATGATAGTCAGCACAGCCGCCATTGCCATGCGCCAAGCTCCAAGCCGTTTTCTACCTAATTTCATTTCGCCACAACCTCTCCCTTTATGAGCTCAACGTATATCGCAGCTCGGAAACCGTCCCATTCACCAAATGCGCATGCTTAAAGACGAGTTCATTGCCATCCCTGCGGACAAATTCAATCATATCGCCCGTATTCCCCATATCCGACGGGATCTTCCACTTATCGATGATCGCGATTTCATCCTCCGTAAGCAGCTCCTTATACAGCTCAACAACCTTCTTCGTACGAAAATCGAACAGCAGCATGTTCTTGACCAACCTATAAGGCTTAATCAACGCGATGCCCTCCGATGGCGACACGTACTCCACCATACAAGCGATATCGTACGGATAACCGTTGTTATCCATCACATCTTTCAAATTAATCCTCTGCTTCAAGGATCCATCAGGCTTCACGATCTGCAGCTCGTTGCCATCCAGAAGCAGCGCATAACCTTCCGCAGTCTCCGGATAATGAATGGGATCCCTACCTGTATAATGAACAAACGACTGTCGCACCAGCTTGCCTCGGTACACGATCATTCGATATCGATCGCTTTGCCATCGCTGTCCTTCCACTATCTCCGGTCCATAACTATGGATAACCGACAGCATCGTCGAATCATCCGCTAACTTCACCGTACTAATCGAATACTCCTCCTCCGCTCGAACCGGCGTCTGGCCGATCCAATGCGGCATTTCGGTACCGGTCGACGTGTAGACGATCCCATTATCCCTTCGCACCCAGAACCACTGCTGTTGATTGCCTGTCCGCATGCTTCTCACCGTATATCGAACCTCTACTTCACCTGATTTCTTCATCTCGATCGAACCGCCCGCCCACTTCACGACATCGCGCAGCGGAAGGTAGTACATATCATCCTTCAGCAGCGCCGCGCCCGCCATCGTCCGCTTGTTTCCATTCACGACAGCCTGCTTCGAGCCCTTCGGCCAGATCAACGTATGATTGGGGCCAGCTGATCGGAACACGCCCGCCTTGTAATCCGCAACCCACAGCAAATCGGTGAACATGCTGGACAGCCGCTGCACGGACACATAGGTCATCCCATCAGTCACAATAACGGAGGGGTCCTTCGTCTGCAGCTTCAGCACCCAGCTGGAAGGCTTCAATTCAATCGAAGCCGGCATCGGGTCTTTCGATGATGGTCCCCTCTCGCCATATTGAGGCCCTGGCATCCCATCCGCGCTGACTTGCCCGACTGTCCCTGCTAATAATGAACCAATAAGAACCGCCGCCAGCAGCATCATTCCGATCGCTTTGATCGCGATCCCTTGTTTCCTGCTTACCCTCCAAGTCAACCTCATTCCGATTCACCATTCCTATCTCAACTTCACTTAGTAAACTTACACCATCACCTCTACTTAAACGAGAAATAAAATGGAAATGTTCTGGAACAACCCTCATTTTATTGAATTTTTACCCCTCAACCACTTATTGTAAATTCCTATCAAGTTAATTATATTTATATATTAGACCAATAAAAATCTTCCCCTTATGATAGATCCAACAAGTCCAACACCTACATCATCGCTCATAAGGAGGTTTGTACAATGTCCATCTTCGACTATCCCGTAAACGCAATCGACGGATCACCTCTTGATTGGTCCCGCTTCAAGAACCAAGTGCTGCTCATTGTGAACACAGCCAGTAAGTGTGGATACTCGCGCCAGTTCGCAGGTCTTCAACAACTCTACGCCGGCTATCAGGAGCAGGGATTCACGGTAATCGGTTTTCCATGCAACCAGTTCAACGGGAAGGAACCGGGCGCCCCTGACGAAATCCATACCTACTGCCAGAAGAACTTCGGCGTGTCGTTCCCTCTCTCCGAGAAGATCAAGGTAAGAGATTCATCCGCTCATCCCCTGTTTCGATACCTGACGGAGACAGCTCCATTCCAAGGCTTCGACCGCAGTACGCAGAGCGGCGAGTGGATGCACCATTTTCTGCAGGACCAATATCCCGACATCCTTGAGGGCAGCGGCATCAAATGGAACTTCACGAAGTTTCTCATCGATCGCAGCGGCCAAGTGGTGCGCCGATACGAACCGACGATCGAACCAGCGGCGATAGAGGATGATCTCCGACAACTGTTAGCCCAGCCCTATTAAGCCCTAGCACAAAAAGGTGCTTGTCGACCAGGTCTCCCTGTTCAACAGCACCTTTCCCCGCTACCCCTCGTTCAGACCGCTGTCATCCGATGTGGAACGGTCATACGCTACCGTCTCTTTGGTTCCATCCGCATACTCCAGATCGATAGAGTCGATCACGATGGAGCTCAATGCGCTCTGGTAGGTGAAAAGATTGAATACGACGATTTCTTCTCCAGCCTCTACGGGCCCGACATACTTAATTCGGAACGTGCTCTCCCCTGAATGCTGATCGTACGAAGGATCGCCAACTGCATTATACGTACTGACATTGAGCGTATAGTAATTGATCTTCTTGCCGGACAAATTGTTCGCAAACCAAGATAGGGTTATGCCATCAACCGAATTTCTTCCGAAGTTGAAATCTGTTGGTTCCGAGAAACGCTCACTTGCTCTAGCCGTATCATTGTCCAGTATATTGCCTGTATCATTATCCGATGGAAAATCCGATTCCTCCGGCATCTTATCCTCGGATACTTCCTTCTCTCCTGCATTCAATCCTGCTTCTTCAACACCTGCTTCATTCTCTGTCGATTCCACAATTGGATCTGCAGCTGGTGCAGAAGGCCCCTCTGCATTCGGATTCTTCTGTTCCCCGATCTTCACCACGCTATCGCCAAGGTTCAAAGCAGACTTCACATTATCGGACAACTGAACGCCGGCAAAAAAAGCTACAATAACAGCAATAAGAAAAAATAGTGCGATATTCACTTTACCTATCATACGAAAGCCCCACTTGTTTGTTTTCATTCATCCTAAACAATTATTCCCTCTATTAAAAGTTAAATAATGGCAGCAGGACAAATCTGTTGTCAAATCCTACTACCTTATGCTATATTCTTCTTCCGCTCTCTACGCACTTTCGCCTTAACGTTAAAGGATGGAGGTGTCTCTTGTCATGTTGTTCTACGTATTAGCCCGCAAAACATACGCCCGCAACCTGCAGTATCGCGGCGCACATCTAATCAACACGATTGCAAGCTCCTTATTCGGCTTTATCTACATCTCGATCTGGGCAGCAATTGCTTCGGATCAACCGCTTGGCGAGTATGGTCGCGCCGGCATCATAAGTTATGTTGCATTCAACCAATGCAGCCTATGGGTTGCAGCCTTCTTAACCAATGGGCTCGGCATCGAGCAATCGGTTCGGACGGGCGGCATCGCGCTGGAGCTTATGCGTCCAACTCACCTGTTCTACCAGCTCATGTGCAAGGAATGGGGACAGATCGCGTACCAGTTTATTTACAAATTTCTGCCGATCTATGCCCTGTACGCCGTCGTTATCCCGATTTACATGCCTCATAAGCTCGTCACTTGGCTGGCAACAGCCGCTGCGCTGCTGCTCGCCGGTTACATATCGATCTGCATCAATTACATCATCGGTGCCGCTGCGCTATGGACGACAGAGTCACGTTGGCTGTATTGGGTGAATCATGCGTTCAGTACGCTGCTGTCCGGTTTTCTCATCCCGTTGGAATGGCTGCCGCAGCCGCTTGCCTTCATTGCCCGCTGGTCCTTCTATCCATCGATGAACTATATTCCGACTCGCATCTATCTGGGCATGTCCTCTCCCTCGTTGCTAGTGGGATCTGTGGCATGGGCGGTCCTCTTGACTGTCCTCTGTCTGGGGCTGACAAGCATAATGCGGCGTAAGGTGGAGGTGCAAGGCGGATGATGAACGGATTGCGCATGTATGGACTGTTGTTCCGAGCGAGCATACGAAGCCGGATGCAATACCGATTCAACTTCTGGTTCTCCTCCGTCATGCTGGCCGTTATAAGCATCGTCGAATTTCTGCTGCTCGCGATCATTTTGCTCAAATTCGGCCATATCAAGGGCTGGAGTCTAGCAGAAGCCGGCTGGCTGTTCAGCGTATTGTCATTGTCGAGAGCGCTCTATCGGACGGTCGCCAACGATGTTCACAACATCGAGAGCTACCTCGTCAGCGGCGAACTGGACGGTCTATTGCTGCGCCCGATTCCTGTGCTCACCGCACTCATGTCGCGCAACGTGTCGTTCCGATTCGGCGAAGTATTCCAAGGCATCGGTATTCTCGTGGTCAGTATGTCGACGCTAATGAGGGAAGGTCAGATCGGCTGGTTGTCCATCCCGCTTACATTATTCGTCATTCTGTCCGGCGCTGTGCTGCTGTTCTCTATCGGATTGCTGACGGCAACTGCCGGCTTCTGGCTGACACGGATAACCGAGCTGCAGAACATTACCGAAGATGCTGCCCGCACCGCTGTTCAGTACCCGATGTCGATCTATCCGCGCTGGCTGCAGGGCATTCTGGTCGGCATTATTCCCGTCGGCTTCGCCAACTATATGCCGGGGTTGTTCGTGCTGCGCGGCGATACAGGCTGGTGGATGCTGCCGCTGAGCGCTGGCATCGCCTGCACGTTGTTCGCGTTCGCTCTATTATTCTGGCGATTCGGCATTAGCCGATATCAGAGCACAGGAAGCTGAAGAAGAGGAGAAGGAAATCGGATGAAACCAATGATTACCGTCAATCAGTTGTCCAAAAGCTTCCGTTCGCCGCTCGCGGCGCCGGAAGGACCTTTCCGCGGGCTGCGCACGCTGGTGTCCCGTCAATATACGGAGAAGGAAGCCGTGCGCGGCGTCAGCTTCTCCATCGCGCCCGGCGAGTTCGTCGGCTATATCGGCCCGAACGGCGCCGGCAAGTCAACAACTATCAAGATGCTCGCCGGCATCCTCCATCCGACGTCCGGCGACGTTCGGATCGACGGCCTTAATCCGCATCGGGACCGACGCCGTGTGGCAAGGCGGCTGGGCGTCCTGTTCGGCCAGCGCACGCAGCTGTGGTGGGACTTGCCCGTTCGCGACTCGTATGACATTCTCGCTGCGATGTACGGTATCGATGCAGGACGCAAGGATGCACGCATGAACGAACTCGCCGATCTGCTGCAGCTTGGCGAGTTCATGGACACGCCTGTTCGCAAGCTGTCGCTCGGCCAGCGAATGCGCGCCGATCTCGCAGCGGCGTTGCTGCATGATCCCGACGTGCTGTTCCTCGACGAGCCCACGATCGGACTTGATGTCGTGGCGAAGCGCAGCATTCGCGCGTATCTGCACAGCATTAACGTAGAGCTTGGCAAAACCGTGCTGCTCACGACCCACGACATGGACGATATTGAGCAGCTATGCAGCCGCGTTATCGTTATCAATCGCGGAACGCTCGGCTTCGACGGTACGATCGATGAGCTCCGGCGCCGTATCGGGCTGCCGACGCTCATTCGGGTTACGTATCGGCAGGCGCCCGTATTGCCTTCTGTCGATCTCGATGCTGGCGACACATCGCTCCGCTTAGCGGAAATCGATGGCCGTACGCTTACAGCCGAATGCAATCGCGAAGCGATCAGCGCGATGGAGGCGCTCCGTCTGTTGGAGCAATACGGGGACATTGAGGATGTGCATATGGAGGAGCCGCATTTTGAAGATGTGATCCATAATCTTTATTAGAGGTTGTTCAAGAAAACCGCTGACAACCGGATTTTTTGAACACGCAATATTAGAGCCGAATGTCAGGACCGCTTACCGCATATCGTTGATCGATAGGCTAACATTCCAATCCGCGCCGCTCACAGGCCGGATTCGAGGAGGTAAGCAATGCTGCCCAATCAGTTGTCGAGTGATGAACGTTTGTACGGCATGCTGTGTCATTTGCTCGCTTTCGTCGGACTAGTCGTCCCGCTGGGGTCCATTATCGGACCGCTTGTCATCTGGCTGATCAAACGCGAGCAATACGCTTACGTCGATGCGCAGGGCAAGGAATCGCTCAATTTTCAGATCAGCATGCTGATCTACGGCATTATCTCCAGCATTCTGATCATCATCTTCATTGGCATTCTGACTTCGATCATCATCGGAATCGCCTGGATCGTCCTGACCATCATCGGCACGCTGCGCGCGTATGAGGGGCGGCATTATCAGTACCCGCTTACGATTCGTTTCTTGAAGTAACGGCAAGAGATTAGGCTGTTGGCTATGCCTATTTTACTGTTGATCAGCAGGCATCCATTCGGGCGGGCGCATACAATATCCCAGACCTCATAGAAAAGGATGAGATATTCGTATGTTCATGCCAACACCAGGCCCTATGCCAGGAGCGATGCAGCCTGGGGCGATGTCGCTGCAGCAGAAAGCAACCAGCCTGATCGGGCGCCCCGTCGGCATCTCGATGCGCAACGGCACGGGCAATTCCGGCATTCTGTGCAGTGTTCAAGGCGGCGAGATCTATGTGCTTCAATATTTGTACCAATCGCAGTTCGCAACGTTCCATTATCCAATCAACCAGGTCGCGGATATCATCCCATTCCCTGCTTGCCGTTAATATCAACTTGAATAGGCATATAACGCGAAGAAGCCTTCAGCCGCATAAGCGGTTCTGAAGGCTTCTCTTCTGGTTGACAGGCTGCGCCTTGCGGCGATTAGTTCGGCAGCGCAAGAATGTCTTCGATACGGCGAAGCTCTTCTTCCGTGAACGACAGGTTGTTCAACGCCGCTACGTTATCGTCGATTTGCTCCACACGGCTTGCGCCGATAAGCGCGGACGTAACGCGTCCGCCGCGAAGCACCCATGCGAGCGCAAGCTGCGCCAGCGACTGGCCGCGCTCGCGCGCGATGTCGTTCAGCTTGTGGACTTTCGCCATTTTGCCATCGGTCAGGTCGCGCTCATGCAGGAACACGCTCGAGCCCCCTGCACGAGAGTCGGCCGGTACGCCTTGCAGGTAACGGTCTGTCAGCACGCCGCCAGCCAGCGGCGAGAAGACGATCGAACCGATGCCTTCTTGGTCGAGCACATCCTGAAGGCCGTTCTCGATCCAGCGGTTCAGCATGGAATACGATGGCTGATGAATCAGGCATGGCGTGCCGAGACGCTTGAGAATCGCCGAAGCCTCTGCCGTCTGTTCAGGCGAGTAGTTCGAGATGCCGACGTAGAGCGCTTTGCCGGAGCGGACAGCGCTATCCAGCGCGCCCATCGTTTCTTCCAGCGGCGTGTTCGGATCAGGACGATGCGAGTAGAAAATATCGACGTACTCCAGTCCCATCCGCTTCAAGCTCTGATCAAGACTCGACAGCATATATTTGCGCGAGCCCCACTCGCCGTAAGGGCCTTTCCACATATGGTAGCCAGCCTTCGTCGAGATGATCATCTCGTCGCGGTATGGCGCCATGTCCTGACGCATGATCTCCCCGAAGTTCGTCTCTGCCGAGCCTGGAGGCGGACCATAGTTATTCGCAAGGTCGAAGTGGGTAATGCCCAGATCGAACGCTCTGCGAACCATCGCGCGTCCGTTCTCGTATTTATCGATACCGCCAAAATTGTGCCACAATCCAAGCGACAGCGCTGGAAGGCGCAGACCGCTTCTGCCGCTGCGATTATATGTCATGGTGTCATAGCGTTTCTCATCTGCAACATAGACCATTAGGGTTCAACTCCTTGTCCGTTATGCCAATATTGTAGCATTTCGTGACAACAATCCCCAATGACAGAATGACGAGAACATATGGTATAATGTCAGAATTCCAATAATAAAGTTAGCAGGTGTTATATCGCTTGAACATACAACCAACCAAGGATGGCATTCGCAAAAAAACAGCCCCTTCGAGCGGGAACAACGATCTGCACGTCTCGTATTGGGGCACGCAGCCCTGTCCGCCAGGACATACCTGGGGACCAGGGGTCCGCGATCATCATAAGCTTCATTTTATCCATAGCGGCCTGGGTGTATTGCGCTTTCGCGGCGTGACCTATGAGCTTAGCGAGGGACAAGGTTTCTATGCACCGCCTAATGAGATTGTTCATTATACCGCGGATGCGGACGAACCCTGGGTGTACAGCTGGCTCGGCTTCAGCGGCAGTCAGGCTGGCGCGATTATCGGTCGGACGGCGCTGCCGGATCGACCGGTGTTCGATAACCCGATTGCCGTGAATGAAAGCTGGTTCGATCGGCTGTCCGACATGTCGGATCGTCCGGGCGGCGATCTGCTGCTGCAGGGCGTCTTGTTCGAGCTGCTTGCCGCGCTTATTAAACAGGCGCCTGCTCCTGCCAGCAATCCCGACACGGTTAAGCCTCGCGAAGAATATGTGCGACGCGCCGCGGACTTCATCCACCGTCACTACGACGAGGAAGTGTCGATGAAGCAGCTGTCCGACTATTTGGGACTCGATCGCAAATATGTCGCTACGCTGTTCCGCGAGTCGCTTGGCCTGCCGCCGCAGCAATATTTGCTCCGCTATCGGATGGACAAAGCTTGCGAGCTGCTGCGCAGCACGGGACTAACGGTTGCCGAGATCGCACGCTCCGTCGGCTACAAAGATGCGCTGCTGTTCTCGCGCATGTTCAAGAAAGTCGTCGGCGTTCCGCCAAGCAAGTACACCCGCGAGACGGAACAGTAACGCGGTGGGATGGGCTGGGACGGACAGGATACTTTGATGTATCCTGTCCGTCCCAAGCTCGCCGTTCCCGCTACTTAGGATACTTTTTTGTGCTCTATCTGCTCCACGCTCGCCGTTCGCGCCACTTAGGATACTTTATTGTGCTCTATCTGCCCCATACTTGCCGTTCGCACCACTTAGCATACTTTTATGTACTCTATCTGCTCCACGCTCGCCGTTCGCGCCACTTAGGATACTTTATTGTGCTCTATCTGCTCCATACTCGCCGTTCACGCCACTTAGGATACTTTTTTGTGCTCTATCTGCTCCACCGCTCGCCGTTCACGCCACTTAGGATACTTTCGTATCCTATCCGTCCAGCGCTTTTTGCTTCTATCTCACTAATCAGACTGTACGCAAAGGCGCCCAGAGATTTTTTACTCGAGGCGTCTTTTTATAACTCGCGAATATACCATGCATCACATGAGTAATGCTCGGACCCGGCAAGCGGTGCCTCCAACGCTCGAAAGCCCTGTTTCACATAGAAGCGGTTCGCTGCTTGCATCGTTTGGAGCGTCTCCAGATAGCAGGTTCGATAATGATGGCCTGCAAACGCGAGTGCATGCCGAAGCAGGTCAGCGGCAAGGCCTGTCCCTCGCGCCTCCGGCAGCAAATACATCTTCTGCAGTTCACAGACCCCGCCCTCAGGCGAACCGAATTCCGCAATCCCGCAGCCGCCGAGCAGTTTCCCGCTGTCGTTTAACGCAACCCAATAGGCTCTGCCTTCATGATTATAATAATCGGACAGATGACTCAAGCTCTCGTCCTCCCACGCCAGCCCCGCACGGTTACCGCCGAACTCGATCAAACAATTCCGAATAATGGTCTCAATCTCTCGATTATCTCCTTGTTGTATAGCTCTGATCATCCTGCTGCCGCCCCTATCTATAAGGTTTATCCTGTCTTTGTTAATGGGCGATATCTCGCTCCAATTCGGCCAGCCACGCACCAGCAGACGCTAAGGAGCAATCTCTCACCTCTAACCCGTCAGTCAGAGACAAAACTCACCGCTCCCGCCTAACGCAACGTTCCATCTATCCATCCCTTCGTTTTGTTTATTCTATACACGTTTTCCATATATTTAACTAGAATTGTGCAACTATCCCCTTACGTTTCGCGTTATGATCGGAGAAGCGCTATTACGTTCGGCCAATGGCTTGACGATCATTCCGATAATGACAAGGAGATACACGATGCGAATGAAATTGCGAAACTTGTTCCTCGCCTGCTGCGCAGCGACCATGCTGCTTACAGCTATTCCGGGGACGAGCCATACCGTTAATGCCGCCGCACAGACCAAGCCGGTCACCGTGATGCTCGACGGTTTCCCGCTTCCGTTCCCTGCCGCTCCGTTCAACTCGGGCGGAACGATCATGGTGCCTTTCCGCGCGATCGCGGAGGCGTTGAACATTCAAGTCGTCTGGTCGAATCAGACCCATACCTTAACGGCTAAGAAGGTTCGGGAAGACGCAACAACGGAAGTAATCCTCCGTCAATCCCAGCTGACTGCGACGGTTAACGGACAGAAGAAGCAGCTCGCCAAAGCGCCGATCAACCGAAACGGCACCATCTTCGTTCCGCTCAGCTTCTTCAGCACGCAATTCGGAGCGCAGGTTGGCTGGAATGGACCCTCGCAGACGGTTACGATTACTTCGCCTGTTGAGCCGATGTATACGGAAGCCTTCTATGCGATTCGTTCCTTCTTCGAGCTTGAGCTTGTGAAAAATTTCGATGCCGTCTCGTACGGCTGGACGCGAATCGATCCTTCTACTGGCGATCTTACGCTGGAGGGCAAAGATTTCTATTGGCCGGAAGCAGCAGGCAGCGTTACGCCGGACTCTATCGTTAATGACACTACCGCGCAAGGCAGCAGCGCGAATCTGATGGCGGCAGCCATGGACGGCAATGGTGAGCTTACGAAGCTGCTCGGCAATCCCGAACAACAGCAGCGCGTGATCGATCAATTGATCGATCTGGCGACCACGCACCATTTTACAGGGATTACACTGGACTTCGAGGGTCTTGCCCTAACGGGTGACCGCAAAGCGGTGCAGCAAACATTCAATAACTTCGTGCAAAAGCTCGACAAGCAGGCAGAAGCAGCAGATCTGACACTAACGTTGGCGCTCCACCCGCTGAACAGCTCGTACCACGGCTATGATTATAAGACATTGTCCGGCTACGCAGACGAAATCATCATTATGGCTTATGACTATAAAACGTACACCAAGGCTCCCGAGCCGCTTACGCTCGTGAACGAAGCGATTCAGCTGGCGCTCAAGGAAGTGCCGAAATCGAAGCTGGTGCTGGGCATATCCACTTACAGCGAGACCGAACAATCGATCGGCAGCAAAATCGGACTCGCCAAACGCTACGGGCTCAAAGGCGTCGCGATCTGGCGAATCGGACTCATCGGCGATAAAGTGATGAGCGCTATCGGCCAATCGATCACGCCGATTCACTAAGCAGTGGTTGTCGCGGTCGGCACAACAAAACAAAGGGACAGAGCCCGTGGCTCTGTCCCTTCTTGACTGCCTAGAGTTTCTAGGCAGTCTTCTTTATTCTTCCTTGGACGGCTGATTCGTCCACGAATGAACAGGTGTCCAGCCAAGCAGCAGCTTTGCCCGTTCATTGCTGACGACCGCCTGCCAGCCCGACACATTCCCGCGAATATCCCTTACCTCCGGGAACAAATGCTCCAGCAGCCGCTCCGTCTCCCAATCGCTAAGCGTGTCGTCTGCGGTCACGTTCAGGCAATGCGCGCCAGGCACATCCGCCTCAAGCGCCGCAATCGTTGCGCTTACCGCATCGCGAATGTCGATGTAGCTCCACAGGTTGCGCGTATAACGCTCGGGCTGGCGCGTCGCCAGCCCTGCATATTCGTGGACGCCGACGATCATCGAGTATCGCAGCGATAAGATGCTCATGCCGCTGCGCCGCGCGAACATCGCTGCCGTCTGTTCGTTCACGATTTTGGACAAACCATAACATTCTTGAGGCTTCTGCGGATGATCTTCATCCACCGGCACGTAGTCCGGCGCGAACGGGTTCGACGCCCAAGCGAATCCGTACGAAGACTCGCTTGAACCAACCACCACCTTATCGATGCCGAGAATGGATGCAGCCTCTAGAATATGATAGGTCGACACCGTGTTATTGGCGAAAATCGTCGCGTTCGGATAACCGAGCGGCGCTGGAATCGCACCGAGGTGGACAATCGCTTCCGCGCCGTGCAGCGCGCTGACCACCTGTCCAAAGTCGTTCAGGTCTACCGTAATCTGTCTCGCGCCGGGAAGGTCCGACCGCTTCGTATCGAGCGACGCGACCTCCCAGCCTCGGCGCTTCAGCTCAGGAATGAGCGCTCTACCAAGCTTGCCGCTTCCGCCGGTAACGGCGATTGTTCGTTGTGTTGGCACTGTGTCAGCCCCTCTCTAGCTACTCTTTCAAGCAACCGCTTCGTTACGGTCGAACAAGCGTCCCGTCCGCTTTGCGGTCCAGCTTATAAGGCATATGATACGTTGTGCGATTCCATCCTTCTTCAAGCAGCATCGCTGCCTTCAGTTCATCCAGCTCAATGCCAAGACCCGGCTTGCTGGACGGATACAGATAACCGCCTCTCCGCTCCACATGGCCAGGGAATGCCTCCAGCTCTTCAGACTTGAAGTGATTCACTTCCTGAATGCCGAAATTCCATACGGCCATATCCAAATGAACGGCCGCCGCTTGGTTGACCGGGTCGTTCTCGCCGCCCTCCTGCCATGCTGTGCGGACGCCGAACGCTTCGCACAGGGCAGCGATTTTGCGGCAGGCCGTTATGCCGCCAGCCTTGGACACGCGCACGCGGATGAAGTCGATCAGCCGCTCCTGCACGAGGCTGAGCCACTCCTGCCCGTTCACGAACAGCTCGCCGACCGCCTGCGGCGTTGCGCTCTGCTGGCGAAGCTGGCGGTACCAGCCAATCTGCTCCGGCGCAAGCGCGTCTTCCAAGAAGAACAGATGATACGGCTCAAGCCGCTTAGCAAGCTGAATCGCCGTAATCGGCGACAGATGTTCGTGCACGTCATGCGTGAATGCGATCTCCGAACCAAAGGCGACGCGAAGCTCTTCGAACATATGCGGAATCGCATGCAGATACGCCTGCTCGTCGAACACCGGCCCCCTGGTCCATGCGCCTTTGGGCAAGTTCGCCCGCTCGGGCGGAATGAAGCCGCCTCCGCCATAACCGCCAAGCTGTGCGCGGATGACGGTATACCCTTCCTCCATGTAACGGGCCACGTCTTCCTTCAGCTCTGCGATGTCCGCGCCGCCCGCGTGCCCATAACACGGCACCGCCGCACGGCTCGCGCCGCCAAGCAGCTGATAGACGGGCATGCCCGCTTCCTTGCCTTTTATATCCCACAACGCCATGTCGATGCCGCCGATCGCCGTCTGCAGCATCGCACCGTTGCGCCAATAACCGCTCAAATTCATCGTGTGCCATATATCTTCGATATTCGCCGAGTCTCTGCCGATCAGCTGAGGCGCCAGCAACTGCTCGATTACCGCTATGACGGCCTCTGGATTATACATATCCGATGCCGATCCGATGCCATATAACCCGTCTTGATCCGTCGTCACCTTCACGATCGTCCAGACGCCGTTCGCTCTTGTCCGAATGCATGTGATGCCCGTAATTATCGCCACGTCCAAGCCCTCCCTATTGCGGTGTCGAGTCCATTGTATCGAGATCGGCTTGGCCGCTTAATGAGGCATTATTAAACTTTGCACCGCATTATTAGCTTGTTCCGCCCGAAGCGATGCCGCCCCTGCGCGAATGCGATAGACTGGCGTTGAGAGCGCCGGTTCGCACGCTGCTGCATGCGCCCGGCTGCGAGAAGAAAGCCAACAACCGCTAGGAGGAATTAGGCCATGACGAAGCCTACGCTGTCTACTGCCATATACCGCAACCCCGCCGCTTCAATCGACGAGCGGGTTCAAGATTTGCTGTCGCGCATGACGATTCAAGAGAAAGTTCGGCAGCTGGACCAATACTTCGGGACGTCATTCGTTAGCGCAACTCATCCCCATATGATTACGGTCATGGCGGAGGATGCCGAGATCGATTGGGACAAAATCAAAGAGATAGTCGGACTGGACGGCATCGGCTGCATACACGACTTGTACGGCACGGCCGCGATGAACAACGCGCTGCAGCGCTACGCGGTTGAGGAAACGCGGCTCGGCATCCCGATCCTGTTCAGCGAAGAGGCGCTTCACGGTCTGCTGCGTCCGGGAATGACCGTTTATCCGCACGCCATCGCGATGGCGTCGACATGGAATCCCAAGCTTGCGAAGCAGATCGGACGCGAGATCGCGGCCGAGACGCGCAGCGCCGGCATCCACGAATCGTTCGGTCCAGTGCTCGACTTGGCCCGCGACCCACGCTGGGGCCGCGTAGAGGAGACGTTCGGCGAAGACACGCATCTGGCGAGCCGCATGGGCGTCGCAATGATTCAGGGGCTTCAAGGCGATTCGCTGCGCGACGAGGACAGCATTATCGCCGAGCCGAAACATTTTGCCGTACACGGCATTCCGGAATCCGGGCTTAACCATTCGCCCGTCTCCATCGGCGCAAACGATATTCGTACGTACCACCTGCCTGTATTCGAAGCAGCCTACAAGGAAGGCGGTGCAATCAACGCAATGTGCGCCTACCACGCGACCGATGGCATTCCCTGCGCATCCGACTTCGAGCTGCTGACAGGCGTGCTGCGGGATGAGTGGCAGATGCCGGGCTTCGTTCGGTCTGATCTAGGAGCCATTGCGCGGCTCGAGCATGCCCACGGCACGGCCGGCTCTGCGAAGGAAGCGATTCGTCAGGCGCTGGAGGCAGGCGTCGACATGCAGTATTACGATTATCCACATGAGGTGTACCAGCAAGCTCTTATCGAAATGGTGCAAAGCGGCGAGCTGCTGGAGGAAACAGTCGATCTCGCTGTAGCACGCGTGCTGAGGGTTAAATTCATGCTCGGCTTATTCGAGAAGCCGTATGCCGATCCTAATCGGACGGAACAAGTAGTACGCAGCGAAGGCCATCTTCGCACGGCGCTGCAGACGGCAAGAGAATCGATCTGCTTGCTGCAGAACGAAGGCAATCTGCTTCCGCTTCGCAAGGATATCGGCACGATCGCCGTCATCGGGCCAAGCGCCGACAAAGCGAGACTCGGCGACTACACGCCTTATATCGAGGGCTTCCAGCCGTCGACTGTCCTTCAAGGCATCCAGCAAGCTGTATCCTCGAGCACCCGGGTTTTGCACGCTGCGGGCACGGGCATTCTGGACGGCGAGCTCGAGCCGATTCCGATGGCATGGTTCCGCGAACCAAGCGGCGGCGAAGGGCTTCGAGGCGAGTACTACAACAATGAAGAGCTGGAAGGTGCGCCGACGCTTGTGCGGAACGATCCGCACATTCATTTCAACTGGGCGATTACGAAAGCCGACCAGCAATTGAAGTCGCATGGGTTCTCCGTCCGCTGGACGGGTAAGCTCGTGCCTGCGCTGAGCTTCTCCGGCTTTATCGGAACGGCGACGCATGACAGCATGCGGTTGTGGCTCGACGGCGAGCTGCTCGTCGACGGCTGGGGTAAGGATAAAAACGCGAATGCCAGCGTTCCGGTCGCTCTGCATGCCGGTCGCGAATATGACCTGCGAGTCGAATACGTCAAAGACATGAACGGCGTCGACATTACGTTCGGCTGGAGCCGCGACGAAGAAGGCATTCAAGAAGCAGTCGAACTGGCACGTCAAGCCGATGTCGCAATCGTTGCGCTCGGCGACTCCGAGCGGACTTGCGGCGAAGGCGTCGACCGTTCCAATCTCGACCTGCCTGGCCACCAGCTCCGACTGCTGAAGGCAATCCATGAGACGGGTACGCCTGTCGTGCTTGTACTACAGAACGGTCGACCAATTACGCTCGATTGGGAGTCCAGCCACATTCCGTCCATCGTCGAGGTATGGTACGGCGGCGAACGTGCCGGCGAGGCGGTTGCGGAGGTGCTCTTCGGCGACTACAATCCGGCAGGCCGGCTGCCCATCTCGTTCCCTCGGACGATCGGCCAGATTCCGGTCTGCTACAACAAGCGCCGCGGCGGCCAGAAGCATTATGTCGGCGGCGATAACAAACCGCTGTATGCGTTCGGCCACGGGCTCAGCTACACGACGTTCCGTTACGATAACTTGCACGTCGCGAAATCGGTCATTTCGGCGAACGAAGAGATACACGTCTCGTTCAATGTCACGAACGACGGCACGATGGCAGGCGATGAGGTCGCACAGCTGTACGTCATCGACAAGGTTGCATCCATCGCGCTGCCTGAGAAGCAGCTGAAACATTTTGCCCGATTCTCGCTGCAGCCAGGTGAGACACGCACGATCGCCTTCACGGTGAAGCCGCGCGATCTCGCGCTGCTGAACAAGCAGCTGGCTTGGGTCGTCGAGCCTGGCACGTTTGCGCTGCAGATCGGTCCAAGTTCGGATCGGGCCGCGCTTGTTGCGGAGATTACAGTGGTGTAACTTTCACAAGCTGACCAACCATATGACAAAGCCTTGGTTACCGCTTCTTCCCGAAGCAGGTGATCCAAGGCTTTTTGGTGACATGTTCTCCCCGATCGCTCTAACTCCATAGATCAATTGCTCTCCACACTCCCCTCTCCCCCTCGCATCCCTTACCCCATACCCAAAATAAAAACGGCGAGCTGGACATAGCCAGTCTCGCCGCCTTTAATGAGTCATTACAGAAATTGTTCTATCATGCTGTTATCCAATCGAGATCACCCGATACAACAGGACCGCCGTCTCGGCGCGGGTAAGCGCGCCATGCGGATTCAGCTTGCCGCCGCTTCCCTTCAACAGGCCAGCCTCAACAAGCGATGCCATCGCCTGCGTCGCGAATGACGAGACTGAAGCCGCGTCCTTGTAAGCGGACAGGCTCTCAGGCGCACCTGCCGCCAGCTCCGCTTGCTTCGCCTTTAATGCGCGAGCCAGCAGAACGGCCGCTTCTTCGCGCGTGATGCTGGCGTTCGGATCGAACGTGCCGTCTCCACGGCCAGTTGCAATGCCGAGCTCACGAGCGATGCCAAGCGCTTCATAATAATACGCCGATGGTGTGATATCGCTGAAACCGCCCTTGAATTCCGCATTCAGCCCAAGCGCCCGAACGAGCAGCAGAACAAAGTCAGCGCGTTTGATCGCCGCATTCGGCTTGAACTCTTTCTCGTTAACGCCCTTCACGATGCCCTTGGCAGCAAGCGCTTCGATCGCTTCCTTCGCCCAAGGAACATTCGCTAAGTCGGCGAACTTCTTCACGCTCGAGCCGTCACCTGGATTGCCCGGTACGGAAGGACCTGATGGTTCGGTTGGTTCAGTAGGCTTGGTCGGTTCCGTAGGAGTGACTGGACCTGTTGGACCCGTCGGGCCAGTCGATCCGCCAGAACCAGCCGCATTCAATTGCGCAGTGAGGGATTGTTTAAGCGTGCCTGTCGGCAGCAGAACCACAAACTCGCGCGCCGCGTCCAACTGCGTCTTCGTTCCGCTCGATACAGCATCCTGAACCGCACGTGAAGCCGAGCTTTCCAGCAGCGTGTTGTAGCTTCCGTTCAGCAGATATAGATCGCCAAATGCGGTCGAATCTTTGCTTGTGCCGATGCCTTGATTGTATTCCATGAACGCGGCACGTCCCGCACCATCGTTCTCGTTAGCCAGCAGCGCGAATCCGATCGGCTTGGACGGGTCGAATGTCGTGCCGGACCCGTGCAGCTGCGCCCAAGGAATCGTAATGTCATAGGAGGTAACGTCTTCGTCTCGGACGATCGACGTATGTGCGCCATCGAGATTGCCGGTCGCAAGGCCTGCAGGCGCCCGCCATCTCCACTGCGTCACCGTGCCCGTATCGCTTAGCGCGAAGCCAAGCTCGCTGACGTTCGCACTGCTTGCGCCATCTTGGCGGGACAAGTCAAGTGCGATCTGTATGCTGTCGCCCTGCCAGATATCAACGCCGGTCCATGCCTGCGCTTGGTGATCGTCGCGGACATCGATCGCAACGTATAGATTCTGGTCGTCCCATGTGACGTTCGACTGCAAGCTCAAGTCGTTTACGCCGTTCCATTTGCCGCCAAGGCTGAAGTATTGATCTGCTGTACGAAGTTCCACCGACGGCGCGTCAGTCGTGCCGCCGCGCTTCGAGGCGAACGACTGCTTCGTTTTGACAGAAGTGACGTACGAATAGCCCGAATCAAGCACAACCTTGAATTTCAGCGAGTCCGCAGCCACGTATGGCAGCGGGAATGTTACGCTCTTGCCAGCCCCAAGCTGCTCGAATCGAATCGGCGTCAGGATGCCCGCATAATCGGCAGGTTGCAGCCATTCGATGCGTCCGCTCACTGGCTGCGGATCGGTTGCGTTCGTGATCGAAAGCGACAGGTTCGAGACAGCCGGATGCGCCTCGTCGAAGCTGCCCTTGTTCAGCATCAGCGTAACGGGAACAAGGTTCGTTCCGACCACTTTGCCTCCCGCTTCGTTCGCGAGCTGCAGTCCGCTCTTGAATAAGTTGTTGCTCACGTTTAGTCGCTCAATGCTAGTACCTGCAAATACATGCGTCGTACCAGTCTGCTGGAAGTACGAGTCGTACAATTCGACGTTGCCGCCTAACGCATTCACGCCCCGCGCGCCGACATTCGTGAAGTTCGCTTGTTGAATATGAAGCTTGCCGTTATAAGCATCGATCGACCGTGTCGTGTCGCCCCACATGGAGCTGTTGAAGAACGTCGCTTCCCCATCGAATGTCGGTGCCGTCGTCACGTACACCTTATCCGTCGTGCTGAGCGAGACAAGCTCCGTATTGATGAAGGCCAGCCCTTTCTCTCCCGCTCCTTCGAGATAAACACCTTTCTTACTTCCGTCTGTGCCATGACCGACGATAACCGCTTCCGGTCCGCCGCCGTTCGCATGCTCGAAGTGAATGCCGTACTCAGAGCCATACACGAATGTGTTGAAAATCGTCTGTCCGCTCACGTCGCCGACGCGGAATGCGTCAAGGTTCTCTTTCTGATAATCCCATACCTTCTGGAAATCCGCATCCGTCGAAGGGTGGTTCGGGAAGTTGTTCCGCCCGTAATAGTGCGGGTTGAACTGGACGTTGCGCACGAGTCCGCCAACTGCACCGCCGCCGATCGCAATGCCTTCCTTAAGCGGCGATCCCGATACGTAATCGATATAGTGGCCGCTCGTATCATAGCTTGCGAAATCAAGCCCCAGATACGAGTTGATCAGCGTTGTATCAATCGCATAAACCCCATGACCTCGGCCCTGGATCGTCCATGCATACGGCTTCACCGCATTCCAGCTCTGCTGGTCGTAATAGACTGACAATCCGCGTACGCCAGCCGATGCCGCCAGCGCGATAAGCGGTTCGCCGTCCGCGTCGTTTTCTCCATAGTTAGTGAAAATAACGGTGCCGCCGCCAATCGTATGATGCGCCACATCCCACGAGCCGCGAAGCTCGACACCGCTTGGCACCGTAATCGGCTGTTCCACCCGGTAGATGCCAGCTGGCAGATAAACCGTGCCGCCGCCTGCAGCTGCTGCCGCATCGAGCGCCGCTTGGATCTTGTCGGAGACGTCCGCCCCGCCTGTCTTATCTGCGCTGTAAGGTGCTTGCGTAATATCGAACAGGCCGGCGCCGGTCGGTTTCGGCGCTTCCGCCCAATCGGTCGCAACCGATTGCGGCAGCTCCTTCAACGTATACCGAGCGTCCTGATGAATGTTCAACTCAGCGCCATCGCTCTGGTCGTCCACCTTCAACTGCCCGTTATTCCCCGAATTGAGCGAGCGTACTTCTGCGACGCCGCCTTTCAACAGCACATGGTGGTCCGGCTTAGCGAAATCCGACTGACCTAGAATAATGGAACCGCCTTCGGCAGCGATCGCATAACCGCCCAGCGCCTCATTCCAATTCTCGAACGTGCTGTTCTCGAACGACAGCACGCCGCTTCCTTCATTCAGCACGGCATGCAGCGGGCTGCCGCCGACCTTAACCTTGCTGAACTGAACGATCGAATGGAAGCCTTGCGTCGCATAAATCGCCTTCGGCGCGTCACCTACGCTAGCCTTGAAGCTGCTGTCCGAGACGAGCAGTCCGAAGTCGTTCACGCCTTCAATCTTGAGCGCTACGTTGCAATCTTCGATGTTAACGCGGTACATCTGCGCATTCGCCGTCTCGAGCGAGCCCGTGCGCGTCGTAATGCGCATGCCGTTCTTGAAACCTGCGATAGCGATATCGGACATATACTCCCAGTCCGAGCGGCCCATCACGATGCCTTCCGCATTAGCCGTCATATAGCTGCGCAGCGATGCTTGATCCGGCGCGCCCGCGAGTCCGGAGCCCGCCCAATAATCCGGCGCCAAGCGAATGCGCTCCAGTCGGCCGATGTCCGTCGTGAAATCGAGGAAGATCCCCGTCTTCAGCGCTGTGCCATACAGATTGTTCACGTAGTGCAGCTCGTTCCACACCGGTCCGATCTTAATGCCGTTGTACGCGTTCACGAGCGTTACGTTCTTAACCGTCATGCTGTCGCCCGACAGCTGCTCGATCGCCCACGGGTACGCTGTCGGACTGGACGCCGATTGCTCCGGATACCAGATCGACAGATTCGTCACGCCGCTGACCGGCTCCATTCGAATGAAGCTCGTGCCGTTCTCGCTACCGCGACCGCCATAGGAAGCAAGAATCGTGCCTCGTACCGCGCCGCCCTGCGATTCCGGGCTTGCCCAATCGCCGCGCAGCGTCACGCCCGTCGGCACGATGAAGCTGCCATTCACGCGGTATGTGCCAGCAGGCAGGAACACGACGCCGCCGCCATTGTTGCCCGCCGCGTCGAGCGCGAATTGAATCGCCTCCGTATCGTCCGCAACGCCGTCGCCCAGTGCGCCGAAGTCGCGTGCATTGTAATCAGCGATGACGACATCCGATGTCGGATATACGGTCGTATACACCTTCGCATGTGCCGGTGCGCCGACCCGCTTAGCCTTCGTGACCGTCACAGCATGGATGCTGACGTCCGGGTTGTTCGCCGGCGCACCGCCGCCGCTGACGCCGATTCGGAAGTCTGCGCCGTTCGTTCGGTTCGCGAACTTCGCATCGCTCAGCTTGAACGTATAGCTCTTCCATTGACCGGAATTGCCATAGGCGAAGAGCGGCGCATCCTTAAAAGCCGACGCTCCATCGCCGACCGCGTCATACTGCAGCACGATTGTGCCGCTGCCCTGGTCAAGATATTCGACGGTTAAATAAACATCCTGCGTGCTATTATCGTACAAATAACCGTCGTCCACGTTCATGTACAGGTACAGCGTCCGATCGCCAGGCGCGGCGCTGTTCGTGCGCCAATAGCTCTTGCCGGCCGTCTCGCCTTTCAGCAGCCCGCTCTCGTTATCGCCCGCTCTAGCCGTAATGCCAGCTTCGATGTTCGGATCGCCGAGCACGATGCTGGCATTGTCCGCCGCAGCGCCCTTCAGCGTCTTCTTCACCGTAACGGAAGCAAGCTTCAAATCCGCATTAGTCTGATAGCTCGCGCCGCCGCCCTCGATGCCGATGCGGAAGTCTCCGCCGCCCGTCCGGTTCGCGAACTTCGCATCGGTCACCTTGAACGTATGCGTCTTCCACGTTCCCGTGTTGGTGTAGTTGAACAGCGGCGCGTCTTTGTACGATGCCGTCTGCGAATCGTATTGCAGCACGATGCTGCCGTTTCCTTGATCGTAGTAATCGACGCTCACTTCAACGTCGTAATTCGCGCTATCGTATAAGTACGCGTCGTCTACGTTCATATAGAAATAAATGATCCGCGAGCCATCCGTCTTGTTCGTCTGCCAGTAACCGCGATTATCGAGGGTACCGGTCACGAGTCCCGTCGCGTCGTCGCCAGACCTTGCTTCGATGCCGCTTGATACGGGTACGTCGCCAAGCGTGATGCTAACGCTTTCATTATTAGCCTGCGCAGAAGCAGGCGGAATGTTCAACCCGGTAACCGCGAGCAGCAGCGCTAATACCGCAGCTGCCGCCATGCGTATTTGATCCCGCAATCGTCTCGTCTTCACTTGGATTTCCTCCGTTCATGTCCATTATGGGCATAGAAAAAGAGAGGCCTCGCCCGCTGTCGCCGTAGCCGTAGCTGTAGCTTGCTTGCAAGGTCGGCCTCTCTGTGGTGTCGGAATTACTTCTTGGTGGCCAGATAAGCGTCGATTTGTTTCTGCGTTTCGGCAATGATTTTATCAAGACCGTTCTTCTTCTGCGTCTCGATGTAGCTGTTAACCGACTTCTCGACGTCTTTCACCATACCGTATTCGATCGGACGGCTGATTTCGTCAGATGCTTGGTCGCGCTTCGCGATTTCGTTGCGCATCGCATCCTCGGCGATGAACAGACCGTCGATCGGCGAGTTCACGTTGTTCGGTTGGCTTGCGAATTCCGCTTCCTTCAGCCAGAAGTCTTGGCCGTACGTCATCGTTGGACGCATGTATTGCGGCTTCCAGAACGCCCATTGGCCGCCCCACTCCATGTAGTTGCTCGTCGTCGTCTGCATGCCTTCCGGATATTCCGCTGCATCGCCTTTCAGCACGTACGTCTTGCCTTCGATGCCATATTGTACGAGGTCATACAACGTGCGGTCCGTCTCGAGCATGTCGAGGAAACGAAGCACGCGGTCCGGATGCTGCGAGTTCTGGTTGATCGCTACTACGTTAGCGAGTGCTGTACGGTTAACGTACCGCTTGTCTGGGTAGAGCAGCGACATCTCCTGCTTGTACGAGCTGTCCGCGAAGCCTGGGTTCGCATTCGCCCACTCGTGGGAAGTAACCGTGAACAACAGCTTGCCGTTACGCCATTGGGACTCGGCGCCTTCCTTGTCGATCATCGCATCGCGGTTGATCAGCTTGTCGTCATACCATACCTTCGCAAGCTTCGATGCTTCCATGAAGAACGGCTGCTGCTCGATCGGCTGCACCGTAATCTTCGGATCGTCCAGATAGAAGCCGAGACCGTGGAAGTTCAGGTCAACCCACTCGTCCCGAATCATATAGATGGATAATGGCGTCGTACGGGAGATTTTCTCGTTCGGGAAAGCTTTCTTCAGATCGCGGAGCAGCTTATCAATGTCCTCGATTGTCTTAACGGAATCCTTGGATACGTCGATGCCTGCTTGCTCAGCCAGGTCGGAACGCCAGCCTGCGAATTTACGCTCGTTCATCTTCATTGTCCACGGCAGGCCAACGATCTGGCCATTCACCGTAGCCGCTGTAAGCGTGCCCTGCTCTTCGTACTTCTTATAGAGGTTCGGCGCATACTTCGGAAGCAGATCGTTGAGCGCCATGTAGGATCCTTTAGCAGCCATTTGCTTATACGACAGCCAGTCGCCGTCGAAGTTCATATCCCATTCGTCGCCGGAAGCGGCCATAACGAGCATTTTCTCTTTGAAATCGCCGAACGGAATGAAGTTGATATTGAACTTGATGTTGAGCCCCTTGCTCTTCACATAATCGCTGACTGCGGACCATACTTCATCCGTTGCCGCTTTCTTGTCGCCGCCGAAGTAGAACTTGAGCGTCACTTCTTCCTCGTCGTTTCCTTTGTCCGTGCTTGTCTCTTCGGCTGGCTTCGTGCCCGTATCTGCGCTCTTCTCGGGTTCGTTACTGCCGCCGCTGCCACCGCAAGCGTTAAGCACCATGCTAAGAAGCAGTATCATCGTGGTGAACAGGATCAGCCTTGCCTTTCTCCCTTGCTTCATGTCAACCTCTCCCCTGTGTGAAAATGTATATACTAAACGGCCGTATCGCGGCTTGGCATCGATCGATTGCCCTCGCTCTATTCTAGCCGATTTAGCCACGCGATTACCCTTTTACTGCTCCGACCATCAAGCCTTTGACAAAATACCGCTGAAGGAACGGATATAAGAAAATGATGGGCCCGATCGTAATGACCGTAAGGGCCATCTTGATCGATTCGGACGGTATCTGCGCCGAGATCCGCTGCATAGCGGCGGCGTTGCTCGAGCTCTTCAGAAACTCGACGTTCGAGATAAGCGTCCGAAGCAGCAATTGCAGAGGCTGAAGCTCCTGCTTGTCGACGAACATGAGGCCGAGGAACCAATCGTTCCAGTAGCCCAGCGCGACGAACAAACCGACGGTTGCAAGAACGGGAAGTGCAAGCGGCATAATGAGGCGGCTGTAGATGCGAAGCTCGCCGGCGCCGTCTATTTTGGCAGACTCATGCAGGTCCTCCGGAATCGAGAGCATGAAGTTGCGGATCAGGAACATGTTGAAGGCGTTGGCCAGCGGCGGCAGAATGAGCGCCCACATCGTATCCTTCAGGTGCAAATAGTTCACGCAGATGATGTACCAAGGAACAAGGCCGCCATTAAACAGCATCGTGATGATGACGTAGACCGACAGGATGTTCCGGTATTTGAATGACCGCCTTGCCATGACATAAGCGCCCATGCTCGTCACGAACAGCGACAGGATCGTGCCGACAACCGTCACAATGATGCTGACGACGTAAGCATCGAGAATCCGATTGGAGCCAAGCAGCAGAATGCGGTACGAGTCGAACGTAATATGCTTAGGCCACAGCGAGTAGCCGAAGTTCACGATGTCCTTCTCCGTGCTGAGCGAGCCGGAGATGACCATGATGAACGGGAATAGACAAGATAAGCTGAACAGCGAGACAGCGAGAACAATGATCGTCTGGCTGAGCGAGAATCGTCTGGCCATAAGGGCTCATGACCTCCTTAGATGTTAGAAAATAGCGGAATCCTTATCGATCTTCCGTGCTGCATAGTTGCTGGCTAAGACGAGCACGAATGCGATCGCCGATTGCAGGAAGCCTGCCGCGGATGCCATGCCGATATCGCCGGATTTGCGCAAGCTGCGATAGACGAACGTATCGATAACGTCGGTCGTCGGGAACAGGAGCGAAGCGTCGCCGACCATCGCGTAGAACATTCCGAAGTCCGCGTTCATGATGCGCCCTACCGCAAGCAGCGTCAGAATGATGATCGTCGGCCTTAGCATTGGAAGACTGATATATCGAATCTGCTGCCATCGGGAAGCTCCGTCGATCGAAGCCGCCTCGTAATACGAGTTATCAACCGATGTAAGAGCTGCCAGATAAACGATCGTGCCATAGCCCGTCACCTTCCAGCGGATCGCCATCGTAAGAATGAAAGGCCATAAGCCTGCGTTGCTGTAGAAATCGATCGGCTCGAACCCGAGCCACATGACGAATCGATTCACCGCGCCGCTCTCGAAGTTGAGCAGGTTGTAGGCGAAGACGCCAACGACGATCCACGAGATGAAGAACGGCAGGAACGTCAGCGACTGCGATACGCGTTTGAAAAATTTATTGCGCATTTCATTCAGCAGCAGCGCCAGCCCGACCTCGAACACGAGGCCGACGACGATGAAGAGCGCGTTCAGCAGAATCGTGTTGCGAATCGCACGGAACGCCACATCGGAAGAAAACAGATAATCGAAGTTGCTGAATAAGGGGTCCATCCATGCGCTGCCGAAGATGCCATCCTTGAAGTTGAAATCTTTGAAGGCAATGACCAGTCCGGCAAGCGGCAGGTAGTTGAACAGAAAGAGGAGCACCGCAACCGGCAGGAACATCAGGAGCAGCGTTCGGTTACGGATCAGCTCTCGCATGATGCCATTCGTTCTCATAACCATCTACCTTTCTTCGTTGTTTGATAGTTCTATCTTAGCGTTAAGCCTAATCATGCCACCATGAGCTGATCTTAACGTTTGCAGGGCGATATTAGCCCGAAGCGTACAAGCGGCAAAACTCTCTTGCAATCGGTTCCAAATGAAGCCGGTTCGGCCCCCGCCGGCATGCATGCCGTTCAGCGGACATAAGCAAAAAAGCCGCCCGCTGCCGGACGGCCCTCATCTTCCATACTTGAGATTCTCGTAACGAAATGTGTAAATCCAACCAAGCCTAACGAAGCAGATCCGAGGCGGACTGCGCCCCTTCGCGAAGGATCGGATGGCGGAGCGTGATACGGGTCCCGATTCCCTCGCCGGTCTCGATGCTTAGCTTATAGCTTGAGCCAAAATACAACTTCAGCCTGTCGTTCACGTTGCGCAGGCCAACGCCGCTTCTGGACGAGCCGGAAGCAGCCGAACGCTGGTCCTCCTCCGACTCCAACCCGAGCCGCTGGAGCACTTCATGGGGAATGCCGTCCCCATTGTCGGACAGCTCGATGACGACATCGCGTCCCTCCGTCCGTCCGGTCAGAACGATCTTGCCCTGCTCCGGATGATGACGAATGCCATGCTCGATCGCATTCTCCACAAGCGGCTGGAGCAGCAGCCGCAGGAACGGCACAGCGAGCGTCTCCTCATCGAAAATATATAGAATACGCACCGGCTTGCCCATCCGTGCTTGTTCGATAAGGACGTACGCTTTGACCTGCTCGATCTCCCTGCCCAGCGTCGTAATCTCCTTGCCCGAATTCAAGCTCAGCCGCAGCAGATTGCCAAGCGCCGATACCATCTCGCTGATGTCGGTCCGGCCGTGATTCTCCGCTTTCCAGCGTATCGATTCCAGCGTGTTGTACAAGAAGTGCGGATTGATCTGGTGGCTGAGCACCTGGAACTCCAGCTCCTTCTTCTTCCGCTCGGAACGGGAAGCCTCTTCTACCAGCCCTTCAATTCGTTCAATTAGACTGCTGTAGCCGCGGTACAGCCATCCCACTTCGTCGAATCGCGATGCAAGCGAACGGGAGAAGCGGAAATCGCCCCCCTCCGAACGGCGCATGGATCGGACAAGCTTCACGATCGGCTGGGTAAAGCTGACCGTAATATAAGCGACAACCCCAAAGCAGCAAATCAAATAGACGATCAGAATAATAATGAGCAGCCTTGTAATCTCATCGATCGTGCCTGTTAGCTGCTCCATCGGCGTCAAGCTGACGATGCGCCACGGCTCGCTGTCCATGCCTACAGAAGTAGCCAAGTACGTCCTGCCGTTGATCTCGATCGAATCGGAACCTTCGCCGTCTAGCGCAAATGATTTCGAAGGAAACAAAGTTCCCGTCCATTCATTCGCGGCGGAATCGTACAGAACGGTGCCATCATCCCCGAGCAGCAGCAGCTTCTGGTCGACGACCTGATCGGACGGGGAGAAATACCGCTTAATCTGATCCTCCGACAGATCGGTCACAATAATGCCCCGCGGCGTCTGATCATAGAGCCCCGAGAATCGTTTCACGAACGAAAGAAGCGGCCGCGAAGATTTGCCTTTAGCCGGCAGAGACAAATGCCAGGAAGGTCTGACGGTCGTCTGTGACTGACGGAACCAGTCTTCGGTGATGACATCCATCGATTCGTGGATCGTATTCATATACGTCGGATAGACCTGGGGATGCATCGGGAACAACCTCACCCGAAACGCGTCGACGAGCGGCATGTTCTGATACAACACGGTCAGCATGTTGACCGTGAAGTTCTCCTCCTCCGTGCCGTTGGCAGGCTCCCGTTCCAGCAGCTCCTGGACCCGCTTGTTGCCGATCAAGTCATTGACCTGATCGTTTACGTCATTCAAGTAAATCTCGAAGTTTTTTCTCGCTTGCAGCAGATAGCTGGTTTGGATCGACGTATTGGCGTTCATGATGCCCTCAATCGATTTGATGTGCGCATAGTAGGCGAACAGCAGGAACGGTACGATAATAATGGCGAAGAAGATGAGAAACATCCGATTGCGAAACGACGATAGCAGCTGGAACGGTCCTCTTCTAATCATCCGCGATTCCCTGCAAGTTGCGGAACTCCTTCGGCGTAAGCCCCATATGCTTCTTGAACAGCTTCGTAAAATGCACCGGGTCCTTATAACCGACGCCGGAGGCTACCTGATAGATCTTATATTGCACGTCGGACAGCATTCGCTTCGCGTGCTCCATCCGAACGTCCGTCACGTGCTCGAGGAACGTCTTGCCCTTCTCCTTCTTGAACAGCTTGCTCAGCCACACGGGCGTCACATGCACCTCGGCCGCAACGCTCTGGAGCGTCAGCCCTTCCGCGTAATGCTTCGCAATATAGCGATCCGCCTCTTGAATGATCTGACTCGGCGACGACGCGTAGCTGCGGAAGTCATGCGCGACCGCGAGCAGCAGCTGCTCCGCCTTGCCGCGCAGCGATTCCAGCGTGTCGTACTGCTCCAGCTGCTCCCAGAGCGCGATCGGATTGCGTTCCCAGCTGCGATCCTGCCAGCCGAGCTGAGCAGCTTTCCTATATACATGCAGCAGCCATTCGAACAGCTGCTGGTGAATATCTCGAATATGCGACAGCGACCACGAATGCACCATCTCGACGAATCCGTCCATCAGTCCCGCGATGTCTTCGTCGGAGCCGTAGCGGATAAGGTCGAGCACTTCGTCCGGATTGCGGATCGAAGGGTTGTCCTGCGTCGCTTCCTCCTCCCAGCTTCGGCTCGTCAGGAGCCGATTGCCGCCGAATACCGCTTTCTGTTCCAGAATGCCGCCGCTCTCCATGAACAAGTGATGCAGCTTCGAATACGAGCCTGTAAGCGAGCAGAGACCGATGCTGACCTTCACCTTCACGAATCGGTTTACTCGTTCGATACACAGCTGAGCCAGCTCCATGCACCGCTCCATTGCAGGCTGGTCTGGACAGCTGGCAATAACAACCCAGCGTCCCTTCGCGTCTTGACACAACGCAGCAGCAAGCGGCGTGTCCTCCTCCAGCGTTTGCTTGACAACGTTTCCAACGCCGAACAGAATCAGATCCTTCTCGCTGCCTGCCCGCTGGTTCTCGATCGCCTTCAGGTCATCCGCCTCCATGACCATCACCGCCAGCTTATCCCGAAGCATCCAGTCCAGCTGCAGCGTCTGAAGCCGATGCACGATCCGGCTCTCGCGCGCGGCGCTGTACGGCTGCTCGACCATCTCGCGCAGCAGCTCCTCGCGCATGATGGCCATCGCGTTCTGAACATGGCTGTCCATCAGCGACTGGTTCGTCCGTTCCAACTGCTCTCGCTCCAGCTGGCTGATCGCCTTGCGGACGACTTCGCCCAGATCGGTAATATTGATCGGCTTGAGCACGTAATCCATCGCGCCGAGCTTCATCGCTTGGCGGACCATGGCGAAGTCGTCATAACCGCTGATGACGATCGACCGCCACCCCTCGCCCCGCTCCTGCGCCAGCGCTTGTATAAATTCCAGACCGTTCATCCGTTTCATCTTGATATCTGTCACGATCAGCTCGGGCTTCAGCTCACGAGCAGCCGTAAGGGCTTGCTCCCCGTCCTCCGCCGTCGCCACATCATCGATTCCGTAATCCGCCCATGGAAACTTCGTCCTCAGCCCCTCACGAATTTCAAGCTCGTCATCTACGATCAAAACGCGCATGCAGGCTCCGCCTTTCCATGAAGAAATGGTTTGTAATTCGTAATTTTATGTCTTCGAAGCAGATACCGCAATGAGGCAATCTTATATTAGCATGGGCGATTCTAATCTCTTTTCACCTTCCATTCGGACACGATAAGCCTGCCATGGAAAGTTTGCTATTGCCTCATTGTGGGCGGACGGGCCGATTTTTATAATTACAGCCATACAAGCGTCAATTACCCATGAAACGAGGACTGTCCAATGAACCCAACCAAACCCGTCATTCACGTCGTCTCCCATACGCACTGGGACCGCGAATGGTATATGCCTTACGAGGCCCATCACGTCAAGCTGATCGAGACGATGGATACGCTGCTCGAGACGTTCGAACGAGACTCCGAATTCCGCAGCTTCTATCTCGACGGCCAGACGATCGTGCTGGAAGACTATCTGCAAGTGTATCCGGAGCGAAGAGAGCTGCTGGAGCGGCTCGTCCAAGAAGGCAAGCTGTCCGCCGGCCCGTGGTACATTCTGCAGGATGAATTTCTGACCAGCAGCGAAGCGAATATCCGCAATCTCCAGATCGGCCACCGCGATGCGGCGGGTTTCGGTCCCGTCTCCAAGCTCGGCTACTTCCCCGACTCGTTCGGCAATATGGGGCAAGCAGCGCAGATCCTGCAGCAGGCCGGCATCGATACCGCTGTCTTCGGACGCGGCGTCAAGGCGACAGGCTTCAACAACCAGGTCGATGACTCGGCAAGTCTGGAATCGCCTTATTCGGAGCTCTACTGGGAATCGCCGGACGGCTCCCGCGTCCTTGGCATCCTCTTCGCCAACTGGTACAACAACGGGATGGAAATCCCGGTCGACCGCGAAGAAGCGAAGCGCTACTGGGATCATCGCATTGCGATGGCGCAAAAGTATGCGTCGACGCCGCATCTGCTGCTCATGAACGGATGCGATCACCAGCCTGTGCAGACCGACCTGTCCGAAGCGCTCCGCGTCGCAAGAGAGCTGTACCCGGACTACGAGTTCGTCCACTCAAACTTCGAAGATTATGTTGCGTCCGTTCAGGCATCGCTGCCGGATCGGCTCAGCGTAACGCGCGGCGAGCTTCGTGGACAACGCACGGACGGCTGGTTCACGCTGGCTAACACCGCTTCAGCCCGGGTCTATATCAAACAGCTTAATGCGCACAATCAGACGCTGCTGGAGAAAGTGGCGGAGCCGCTGGCCGCTGTTGCCTCTCTACTTGGCAAGCCTTACCCGCATGCTCTGCTTAACTATGCATGGAAGACGCTGATGCAGAATCATCCGCACGACAGCATCTGCGGCTGCAGCGTGGACGAAGTGTACCACGAGATGAAGACGCGTTTCGCCAAGAGCACCGAGGTCGCCCGCTCGTTATCGGAGGAAAGCGCGAAGTTCATCGCTGCACAAGCCGATACTTCAGCCTTCGCCGCTTACGGCGAGTCCGCTGAACCGTTCATCGTTCTCAACACAAGCGGCTATGAAGGCAAGAATGTCGTCACGGTCGAAGTCGAATGGTCGAAGCGTTATTTCAATCAAAGCGAAGACCCGATTGCCGTGGCGCGCGAAGTAGCGGACCGGACGCATGCGTCCGGCTATCTCGTGAACGACAAGGGCGAGCGGATTGACCATACGCTGATCGATCTCGGCATCCGATTCGGCTACGATCTGCCGAAGGACAAATTCCGTGCCCCTTATTACGCCCGCGCCCTCCGGCTGACGTTCGAGACCGATCAGCTTCCTGCGATCGGCTTCCGCGCTTATGCATGGGTGCCTGAACGGAACGATCAGACGACGCAAGATACAGCTGCAGTACTAGCAGCAGTAACGGGAAATGTCTCGCTCGTAACGGGCGACTGGACGATGGAGAACGATAAGATTCGCATTACAATTGTCGGCGACGGCAGCTTCGAGTTGTTCGATAAGCTTAACGGCGAGGCTTACGCAGGGCTTGGCGTATACGAGAACGTCGGCGATATCGGCAACGAGTATATTTTCATGCAGCCTCATGGCGACCAAGCGATTACGACGAAAGGACTGCCTGCTGCCATCAGGCTTATAGAAGATACGCCTTATCGCGCTGCGTTCGAAATCACCCACGTCGTCGCCATCCCGGACGGGGCAGATTCGCGTCTCGCAGGAGAAGTGGCAACCATGGTGCCCTTCATGAAACGGCAAGCCGGACGCTCCGATCGGATGGTGCCGCTCACGATCAAGACGACGATCAGCTTGGATCGTTCCGGCCGCGGCGTTCGCATTCGCACCGATATCGACAACCAGAGCAAGGACCATCGGCTTCGCGCGCTTGTCCCTGCAGGAGTCAAGTCGGCCGTTCATTACGCCGACTCGATCTTCGAGGTGGCTGAGCGGCAAACCGTGCCTGCGCCGGAATGGCAGAACCCGAGCAACTGCCAGCATATGCAGGCTTTCGTCGACGTGCATAACGAGCAGCGCGGACTTGTTGTCGCTGGCAAAGGACTGAACGAATACGAGGTGCTGCAGGACGCGGCCGGCACAATCGCGCTCACACTGCTGCGCAGCGTCGGCGAGCTCGGCGACTGGGGCGTCTTCCCTACGCCGGATGCACAGTGCCTTGGCCGGCAATATGCCGAGTGGATGATTATCCCGCATGGCGGCGACCGCCGGTTCAGCGCTTATCGTGAAGCTTACCGTTTCCAAGTGCCGAACACCGTCGCTGCCGCCGGCATTCACGAAGGGGCTGTCGACAGCCGCGCAAGCTTCCTGGATTGGGAAGGCGAGCGGCTTGCGTTCTCCAGTCTGAAAGTCGGCGAAGCAAGCGACGACTGGATGATGCGTTGGTATAACCTGTCCGATTCGCCAACGGAATTGACACTGCCCACCCCTCCAACCGGCAGCTTCTACAATAGCGATGTCATGGAGCAGCGAGGCAATACGATTGAAGCTTCGACTACAGCTATCGGCGGCTACTCCATCTCAACCTTCGGTTGTCAGCTGCAAGCATCCGATAACTAACATGTTAGTTCACGCATCCGCTTGAAAAAAGTACACAAAACAAAGGGACAGAGCCCGCGGCTCTGTCCCTTCTTCATTTGCTAATAGTACATGCGGCTGCTACGGCGATTGCTCCGCTTCACAGCGCCCGTTAAGTATACGATCGTCGCTGCCAGCGCAATGCCGGCGCTATCGATGAACATATCGACGATGCGTCCGTCGCGGCCGAAGAACGGCTGCAGCAGCTCGGTGAACACCGCATAACCAAGCGCAATAATCACGCCCTGCTTGAACGCCCGACGGCTCTTCACGCCGATAATCGCGATCAGCGTCAGAACGAAGAAGCAGGAGAAATGACCGATCTTCTGCGTGACATAAATTCTGCTGTGCAGATCAATGTCCTTCACCAACGTGTAATCGCTCAAGTTCGGGTGTTTATTCAACTGAAACGTCACAATCCCGTGATCGAGCAGCTGTTGAAAATTAACCGTACACACGCATACGAAAATAACGACGCACCATAAAACCATTACAACATTTCTCAATTTGACGCAGACCTGCTTTCCTACAGTCTCAACAAAGCTATATCGTTCCCAGATTCAATTCCAGCGTGCAATCCGGCGCTTCATAGCCCTCGTCGTTCACGGCATTCGTCACCGGATACGAGCGCAGCTGGAACGGCTCCAGCGGCTGAACATACGTGCGCACCTGTGCAAAATCGGTAATGTCCGGATTCAGCCAGTCTTCCACGGCCTCGGCATCGAGCACAACCGGCAGTCTCGGCTGCCAAGCCGCCATCGGCCCCGACGCGGGCACGGTTAGAATCGTAAACGCCCGCTCCTCCACGCCTTGCGGATTGACCCAGATATCATAGATGCCTGCCATCCCGAACAGCGGTTGACGGTCCACAACGATATGCATCGCTCGCGGATCCCGCTCCACCCCGTCCGGCTTCCAGCCGAAGAAACCCGTGCAAGGTACGATGCACCGCTGACTCTTCAGCATCCGGTAAAAATACCGCTTCGATTCCACCCGCTCGCCGTCAGCGTTCACCGATTCCTTGGCCCAGAACGGATACAAGCCCCACCGGGCCGAATCGATCGTCCGCTGGCGCAGCCGATCGCTCATAATAATCGACACCGCCTGCCTCGGCGCAATATTGAACCGATTGGCCATGCAATTCCTTACCTTCCATACATTAAACTGATCGACGATATCTGTAACATCCGACCGCAGTGCAAATCGCTCCACACGCCACGCCTGCCTTCACTCTAGGATACGGTAGTATCTGGCAGAAAGCGGGTGCATTATGCATGCGAAGCGCAATTTCTAGACGGTAAATCGTTTGCGGAATCGAAGCGGCGACAGACCGGTATGCTCGGAGAATAATCTTGAAAAATGCGGCGTCTGCCTAAATCCCGTCTCCTCCGCCACACGTGCGATCGGCCAGTCCGTCTTAATGAGCAGCAGCTTCGCCTGATCGAGTCGGTAGTACAACAGAAACTGCTGCGGCGTGCAGCCGAACACCTCGGTCATGCAGCGAGCAATGTAATTGGAATGCAGATGCAGCGCCTCGCTCAACATGCGATTACTGACGGATGAACGGTAGTTCAGCTTCATATAAGCAGCGGCCCGTTCGGCAACCGATACGGCAGCCTTCGCTTCGTCCGTCCGCCACCCTTCATCCAGCATCTGAAGCAGATGAAGAAACCGCTGCTGGCGGTCCCAGAATGCAGCGTGGGTTGATCCGCTCGCCGCCTCATGCAAGCCCGCGAACATCTCCTTCGCTTCGTCTGGATAGGAGAGCGTCATATGCTTCGGCAGCCGAATCGCATACGTATAGTAGTCGCCTCGCAGCGTGCCGGATTGCGGTCCATCCGTCTCCTCCCAGTTGCCTGGCGCCTGGAAGTGTATCCAGTCAAACACCGTTTCCTGCTCGCACGGCTTAATCGAGTAATGCCAGCGATCCGGCCGAAGAATAAGCATCTGCCCTTCTCCGAGCGACCACTGTTTATCCTCTTCCCCGATGTGCAGCATGCCTTTATGTACGAATAACATGTCGAACACCCCGAGGTTCGCCCTCGTTGGATGCTCCTCTCCAGCCGCGTAGGTTGTACGGTTGGATTCAATAAAATAAGGAAGCGGCGGCGATAAATAAGTGAGCAGCTGCTGGTTCGTCATCGGGAGCAACCCTTTCTCGAGTTAGAAGACTGTGTAATTATGCAAAATTAACATTGTATAAGTTGCTGTTTCCCTTTCATTTTATCAAATAAAATAGGGTTGTAAAGCAAACTTATATCGTCTTATATGTGAACGAATCTTGCAAAATTAAGGAGACTGACAATATGGCAATCGATCGTCTGAACGAAAAGCTTAATCCTGCATCCGCCGTCCCGCTGAAGAGCGTCTCCATCCACGACCCGTTCTGGACTTCTTATGCCAATCTGGCGCGCGAAGCGGTCATTCCGTATCAATGGGAAGCGCTTAACGACCGTGTCGAAGGCGCTGAACCAAGCTATGCGATTCAGAATCTGCGTATCGCGGCTGGCATCGAGCAGGGAAGCTTCAACGGCTTTGTATTCCAAGACAGCGACTTGTACAAATGGCTGGAAGCCGTCGGCTACCGCCTCTCCACCCATCCGGACCCTCATTGGGAGGCGATTGCGGACGAAGCGATCGACCTGCTCGAGAAAGTGCAGCTGCCGGATGGCTACATTAACTCCTTCTATCAAATCAACGGACTGGACAAACGTTGGTCCAACCTGACGGAAGCGCATGAGCTGTACTGCGCAGGCCACCTCATCGAAGCGGCTGTCTCGTACTACCATGCGACCGGCAAACGCAAGGTGCTCGACATCGCCTGCCGTTTCGCAGACTGCATCGACCGTACCTTCGGCACAGAGCCTGGCAAGATCCAAGGCTATGACGGCCACCAAGAGATCGAGCTTGCGCTTGTGAAGCTGTACCAAACAACGGGCGAAGCGCGTTATATGAAGCTTGCTGCTTACTTCATCGATGAGCGCGGCAAGTCTCCTGCCTTCTTCCTCGATGAATTCGAGAAGCGCGGCCGTACTTCGATCTGGTCGCCGAACCCGCATATGCCGGACAATACGCGCAAGCCGGATCTGAAATATTTCCAAGCGGATGTACCTGTACGCGAGCAGAAGCACGCAGTTGGCCACTCGGTACGCGCCGTCTATATGTACACGGCAATGGCCGATCTCGCAGGCTTGAACAATGATCCAACGCTGCTGGAGGCTTGCCGCACGCTGTGGAAGGACATGACGCGCAAGCAAATGTACGTGACGGGCGGCATCGGCTCGACGCATCATGGCGAAGCGTTCACAGCTAGCTACGATCTGCCGAACGATACCGTCTATGCGGAAACATGCGCATCGATCGGTCTCGTCTTCTTCGCCAGCCGCATGCTGCGTCTGGAGCCGAAGGCTGAGTATGCGGACGTACTGGAGCGCGCGTTGTACAACACGGTTATCTCCGGTATCGCGCTCGACGGCAAAAGCTACTTCTACGTCAACCCGCTTGAGGTGTGGCCGCATGCATGCTCGTGCAATCCAGGCAAACATCATGTGAAGCCGGTTCGCCAACATTGGTTCGGCTGCGCTTGCTGCCCGCCGAATATCGCGCGTCTTCTCACTTCGCTCGGCGAATACATCTACACGACGGATGCCGCAACTCGTACGGCCTATACGCATCTGTACATCGGCAGCGAAGCGAATGTACAGCTCGGCGACGCTTCGTTCACCCTGTCGCAGACGACGGCAATGCCTTGGAGCGGCAATGTTTCGTTCAAGCTGAGCGAGCTGAGCGGTTCCGCCGCTTCGTTCTCGCTCGCATTCCGCCTGCCAGGCTGGTCGAACGGCAATCGTCCGACTGTGCTGTTGAACGGTCAACCGCTTGCTGACAACGCGGCTGAAATTCGCGACGGTTACCTGGTCATTACGCGCGAATGGAACAATGAAGATAAGATTGAGCTGACGCTCGAGATGCCTGTTCTACGCCTGACTGCGAATGCCGAGGTTCGCTACAATGCAGGACGTCTCGCTCTCCAGCGCGGCCCGCTTGTCTACTGCCTCGAAGAAATGGATAACGGGAGCAAGCTCGCATCGCTCTCGATTAAAGCCGATGGCGAGTTTACGACCGAACAGAACGACAACCTGCTTCCAGGCGCTGTCGTGCTCGTAGGCGAAGGGTACCGGGATGCCGAGGTTGTCGAAGCGGATCAGCTGTACAGCGCGGCATCCATCCCGCAGCCAGAAGCGGCTGCAGTTCGCGCCGTACCGTATGCGCTGTGGGGCAACCGTACACCGGGCGAGATGTCGGTCTGGGTGCGCTACCGCAACTAGCTGCAGTAATAGAGAATCATTCTGTGATGCGTCATCCTTACGCCTCGACAGCGAACAGCTGGCATCCGATCGCCCAACGGTTGCTATTGAAGGTATCGTGCTTGAATCAACGGTTTCATTGGGATAACGGTTGTCAGCGAATTGATTGGAGCTTAAATAATCAAGAACGAGATAAATTCGAACAAATAAGCTTCACTGTAACCGTAAGCTTGATTCAACGGCGCTATAAAGAAGAATAAGCACTCTGGCAACCGTTAACGATATCTCCTCCATAAAAAAAAAGACCTGCCGGCATCTCCGGCAGGGCAAGGCAGTGGCGCGGCACATAGCGCCGCTGCCTTATTTAATTAAAAGGGGGTAGTACGAAACGTGAAACGCGAATGAGTGAAGCATTCGCCATCATTGCCCGACGTACACACGCCTGCGACGTCGGGCCTTGCTTCTTGCTTCTTGCTTCTTGCTTCAGCGCGCCCTTGCGGTTACGGAAGGTCCATCTGTTGAATGCCTTCGAACAGCGTTGCCATATACAGCTGGCCATCATGCGTATCGACATCCGTCACCGGGAATCCCAGTTTAACGGCGAACATCGTGATCTGACCGCATAAGTAGCCGATCCGATACAAACCTTTATCCGTACAAGCATAGACATCGCGTCCATGCCGAATGAGTGTGAACACAAGCCGATTGCCGAATTGGACAACATCGAAGCCGCCCTGCTTATTGCCGACAATCAGTTCCCCGCCTTCACCTGCACCGAGCAGATGGCCGTGGTACACGGTCAAGGATGTAACGCCAACGCCCAGCGCGAAGTCCACCCACTCGTCGGTGAATCGATCGTAGACGGAGACGCCTTCCTCATGTCCAAGAATAAGAAACTGAGGCACGTTTATAAAATCGTACACTTTGCGCTCCGGGTAAGCGACCTTATGCCAAGCGCCATCTCCACACCGATGCCATAAGCCATAGTCCGTCGCCATAAAGCTGCATTGTCCTGATGTTTTATATTGGTAGCATGGGATGGCATGCATCGGCTGCTCCCACTGCCCATCCTCAAATGTATATAAGCCTTCATTCGTGCAAGCATACAGCTTGCCTTGAATCAGCTGCAGCCGATTGACGACGAGCTCTTCCGGCAGCTGCTTGCTAATATGCTGCCATCCGCCGGATTCATCGCTGCAGTAGATGCCATTGCCAGGTGAAGCTGCGTATAGAAGACTGCCATCTGTCTTTACCGACGAGAACGGATACGTCATCCAATCCCATGGCGTCTGCTTGCTGAGCGTTTCTCCGCCCTCCATCATGCCAGCCTCCTGTTCGCACCGAATTGTTTGATAATCGTTATCAATTGGTTGTTTCCAATGATAACGATTATCAATTGCATTGTCAACCCTCATTTGGAAAACTCAGACCGCAGAATTTAACAGTTTGATGACGGCGTATTCCAGCAGGTGGCTTATTGCTCGAACGTCTGCAGGGCATTAAGTGTCGTGATAGTACACTTAATCCACCGTGCACGAGGTTTACACACGTTTAAGCGCGGCTCTACCATACTTATTCCAGTTGACGTCCCATTGCTCGAACGTCTGCAGGGCATTAAGTGTGGTGATAGTACACTTATTCCACCGTGCGCGAGGTTTACAGACATTTAAGTGCGGCTCTACCACACTTATTCCAGTGGGCGGCTCATTGCTCGAACGTCTGCAGGGGAATAAGTGTGGTAATAGCACACTTATTCCACCGTGCGCGGGGTTTACGCACGTTTAAGCGCTTGCTCTACCACACTTATTCCAGCAGACGGCTCATTGCTCGAACAGCGGCAGGGCAATAAGTGTGGTGATAGCATACTTATTGCACGGTGCACGAGGTTTACACACGTATAAGTGCGGCTCTACCACACTTATTCCAGTTGACGTCCCATTGCTCGAACGTCTGCAGGGGAATAAGTGTGGTAATAGCACACTTATTCCACCGTGCGCGAGGTTTACGCACGTTTAAGTGCGGCTCTACCACACTTATTCCAGTTGACGTCCCATTGCTCGAACGTCTGCAGGACAATAAGTGTGGGTGATAGCACACTTAATCCACCGTGCACGAGGTTTACACACGTTTAAGCGCGGCTCTACCACACTTATTCC
>NZ_BTCK01000055.1:0-42516 GCF_033239625.1 Paenibacillus sp. CCS19 | reverse complement strand
GCGCTGGCCGCCTGGGCGAAGCCAGGCGGCAGCGGATCGCGGGTGCGCGGCAAGAGCCCGCTTGCCGCGAGCCAGGCGGCGGCGCGGTGCGGGCCGGCGCCGCCGACCATTTTGTCCAGCTCGATGCTTATTCGCTCCATCGCCACATGCTGCAGCAGATCGCGATTGCGGCGAATGGCACGCCATGCGCTTAGCGCGATTCGATACCCGAAGGTTGAGGCGAATCGGATCGCACGCACCATGCGCAGCGCATCCTCGCGGAATCGTTCGTCTGCCTCGCCTACGCAGCGGATGACGCCTTCCTCTATATCATCCATGCCGCCGTATAGATCAATGAGCGAACCGTCGCTCTTAATTGCCATCGCATTCATCGTGAAATCCCGCCGCAGCAAGTCGCCATCGAGATTCGGGATGAACGAAACGCCCGAAGGACGGCGATGATCATCATACGCCGCCTCGCTCCGATATGTCGTTACCTCGTAGCTTCGATCATTAAGCAATACGGTAACGGTACCGTGCGCTAGCCCGGTCGGCACTGTCCGTTCGAAGATCGACATCACGGTCTCCGGCAGCGCCGAGGTTGCAATGTCGATATCGGTAAGCGGCCTGCCTACGATGACGTCCCTCACGCATCCGCCAACGAATACAGCCTCATACCCGTTCTGACGGAGCGTCTCCAGCACCGGCAGCGCCCGCTCCATCTCCGCATTGCGGAACAGTCCCCTCATCGCTTGCTCCTATTCCGAACAGACCGGCATCGGGATGTCCGCTTCAATGCCAAGCGTCCGATAGTAGATCTGCTCATACTGCGCCGTGATCGAGTCATTACAGAACTCAAGACGTGCCCGTTGGATGCAGGCTTCTCGGAATTGACGGAACATGTCAGGGTCGGATAACAGCTTGATTGCATTGTCCGCCATCGACTTCGTATCGCCAATCGGTGACAGGAATCCCGTCTTCCCTTGTGTCACGAGCTCAGGAATGCCGCCAGCCGTTGATCCGATCGTTGGTACGCCGCAAGCCATAGCCTCGAGTGCAACGAGACCGAAGCTCTCCTTCTCCGAAGGAAGCAGCATGAGATCCGCGATCGAAATAATTTGCGCAACATCGTCCTGCTTGCCAAGGAAATGCACCTTATTCTCCAGGCCAAGCTTGTTGATCTGGCACTGAGCCTTGGTCAGCTCAGGTCCTTCGCCGACGAGCAGCAGTTTCGCTGGCATCGCCTGCGCTACACGAGCGAATACATCGACTACATCGCTGATCCGCTTCACCGGACGGAAGTTCGATATATGCATAAGCAGCTTCTCGCCATTCGGCGCGTAATCGGCCTTGAGCGATTGACATTCACGTGGATAATAGATTCGTTTGTCCACAAAATTATAGGTCAGATCGATCTCTCTCGTAATATCGAGAAGCTCGCGTGTTTCTTTGATCAGGTCCGCCGACACGGCCGTTACACTGTCGCTGCTGTTAATTGCAAGACGGATCAAGTCTTTAAGCGACTCGTCTTGTGCAAGGACCGTAATATCAGTGCCATGAAGCGTCGTGACCGTCTTCAGATGATCGCCGACCATCTGCTTCGCCAGATAAGCACAGATCGCATGGGGAACCGCGTAATGAACATGCAGTAGGTCGAGCTCCTGCATTTGCACCACCTGCGCCATCTTGCTTGCGAGCGCAAGATCGTATGGCGGGTAACGGAACACATAATAATCGTTTACTTCGACCTCATGGTAGAAAATATTTTTATGAAATTTTCCAAGCCGAAACGGCACGCTGTGTGTGATGAAATGGATCTCATGACCTTTTTCAGCCAGCAGTTTTCCGAGCTCGGTCGCCACGACACCTGAGCCGCCTAGCGACGGGTAACACGTGATGCCGATTTTTAATTTCCTCGTCACGGTTCGCAACTCCTCGGATTACAAAATTGTTGTATCCACAGTTATGTTAAATATCCTATGTCATAGCAGGCGGCGTCATTCGACGTTAGTCGTCTGTTAGAACAACGCAACCGTATGTGGTTTCTTAGTCGTGAAGCCTTCGGCATAGGACCAGCCGCGCGCCACGCCAAGCAATCGATCTCGAGCTTCTACTCGCTCGACATACCCGCTTGTAAGCGGCGTTGCGACACGGTCCTCCCCTTGCGCTACCGCCTCGAACTGAGAACGGTATGCGCGAAGCGAAGCCAGCTTGCTGTCGTACACGTCTGAGACGTCTACGGCAAGCCGTACGTCTTCTACATCGTTAATATAATAGAAGATCAGCTGCTCCACAGTGACCGCTTCAAGATGAGGCAAGTAACGGCGCAGCTTCGCATTGAATACAGCCTCTTCAACAAGGCTGCTGCACCGATTATGATCTGGATGGCGATCATTCCAATAAGGAGCGAACACAATGCGCGGACGCCATCTCCGAATTTCAGCCGTAATCGCTTCAACATGGCCTTCAGCGCCAAGACCGCGGTCAGGCAATCCAAGGTTCGATCGCGCCGTTAAGCCAAGCAATTCTGAAGCTGCAGCAGCTTCCTGCCTGCGAAGCTCAACCGTTCCGTTCGAAGACATCTCAGCCTCCGTTAGATCGCACATCCCAACTCGGTAGCCGGCTTGAATATGCTTGACGATCGTCCCCGACATACCGATTTCAGCATCGTCGGGATGCGCGCCGAATATCAATATATCGAGCTTGTCCACCTTGTCTTCTTTCGTACTCATGGCTGCGACGACTCCGGCTTATATTTGTGCACCAGCTCACGCCATGCAAAATCACCGCGCTCAAGCGCCTTAACGAGCAGCTCAGCGGTCGCAATATTCGTAGCGACAGGGATGCCCTGAACGTCGCAGAGACGAAGAAGGGCGATAATATCCGGCTCGTGCGGCTGCGCCATTAGCGGATCACGCAGGAAAATAATGAAATCCATCGTGTTCTCGGCTACCAAAGCACCGATCTGCTGGTCGCCGCCGAGCGGACCCGAACAGAAGCGGTGAATTTGGAGCGACGTATTCTCCATAATCCGTTGACCCGTCGTTCCCGTCGAATAAAGCTGGAAACCTTTGAACACGTGCTCGTAAGCTGTTACGAAGTTAACCATTTCCTCTTTTTTGCGATCGTGAGCAATAAAAGCAATATGTAACATAGCTGACGTTCCCCTCTCCGACTGTTGGTTAATCCATTAGATGTTCGAAACCGTAAATCATGCCTTCATAGCCCATAACTTTCCGTACTGCTACTGCAACGCCTGGCATATAGCCGGCACGATCGTACGAATCATGGCGAATCTTGAGCGATTGACCGAATGCGCCGAAAATCACTTCCTGCTGAGCGAATACGCCCGGCAGTCTTACACTATGTATACGGAAACCGCTATAATATCCTCCGCGAGCGCCTTCAATCGTCTCTTCCTCATTCGGATTGCCTTGTCGAATTTCCTCACGAACCTTGGAGATCAACTCGGCTGTCTTGATCGAAGTACCGGACGGCGCGTCCAGCTTCTGATCGCCATGGTATTCGATAATTTCGAGGTTTGGAAAATATTTGGATGCCTGCGCTGCGAATTGCATCATCAGAATCGCGCCAATCGAGAAGTTTGGTGCGATCAGTCCGCCGATCCCACGTTCCTTGCACAACTTGTCCAACTCGTCAATTTGCTCAGGCGAAAGGCCCGTTGCGCCTATGACCGGGCGAATGCCGCGCGAAATCGCTGCCTTCGCGTTCTCATATACCGCATGCGGTACCGTGAAATCGACCAATACGTCGATCGGACCGCTGTCGAGCGCTTCTTCCAACGTAGCGCTGAAGCTTACACCGCATGCCGGTTTTCCAACAAATGTGCCGGCGTCGACCGGACCTGCAGATCGGGCAGACGCCGCGGCCAGTACGAAATCCGCTTCATCCAACACCATTTTTACGACTTCGCGGCCCATGCGTCCGCTTGCTCCTGCTACTGCTACATGAATGGGTTTCGTTGTCATTCTATTCACCTGTTCCTTCTTCTTTGTCTTCTCTGCTTGCGATAGCGCATCGCCCGTCTCTTCCGGCTTATCTCAGTGAACAATGCTCGCGCATCATCATCTGCCGGGTTCAATCGGATCGCTTCTAACGCATATCGCAACGCGTCATCAAGCCGATTGAGCTTGACGAAAGCTTGCGCCAGCCAATAATAGGCTTCGAAGCTGAGCGGATCGAGCTCTACCGCTTCTTGCAAAGCTGCTGCCGCGATCGATGCATCCGGCGGCTGCTTGCTGAGCTCCTGCTTGCCGGAGAGTACTAACAATCTAGCTTGCACGGTATGAAGCTGATACAAATGTGCTTTCTGCTCGGGCTCCAGCTCGACGGCCTTCACTGCGTAGTGAAGCGCACGCTCCCATTTGCCGCTTCTGCCGTAAGAAATCGAACACCTATAATAATAAGAAGCATTGTTCGGATCGGCGGCAATCGCCCGTTCAAACCATAGGATGGCACCTTCGAAATCGTTCTGCAATATACATCCGTAAGCCTGTTTAAGGCAATCGTCCCCTTCCATATGCCCACCCCCCTTGTACACCGGTTGTGGTACAGCATATGTGAAGGATTGTTTCGGCGTTACGGCGCGTGTTTAGCTGTCTTGGTCCTTACGCGTCCACCTGTTAGCGTCGCGCGTATTGAATTTATTCATGACAGCATCATGCGCTTGCGTTAGATCAATGCCGAGGGAATTCGCAAAGCAGCACAGAATAAATAAGCAGTCGCCAAGCTCCATCTCCACTGAATTGTCAGCTTCGTCAGGCTTCTTCGGCTTCTCGCCATAATGATGATTAATTTCGCGTGCCAGCTCTCCGACTTCCTCCGTCATCCTTGCCATTAAGGCAAGCGGGCTGAAATAACCTTCCTTGAATTGCGATATGTAGGCATCCACTTCACGTTGGATGTCGGATAATGATTTATCGGCCATATGCATTCCTCTCTTCAAATTCGCCACTGGCGGATTATTCTATATGTTAGCCTAAAGCGCCATTGAAAACAATGGTTTTCAAACTTCGGTAAAAGCAGCATACTAATTAGAAGCTCGACTCGTTCCCGCACACATTCTGTCATCTACATAGTTGGTCGACCTACAAGGAGGCATTCCAATGTTAAGCAAACTATGGCAGCAGGCCAAATCACTTATTCCTATCATGGCTGGTACCGCCATTTATGCTTTCGGGCTCCATTATTTCGTTATCCCGAATCAGCTCATGGAGGGCGGCGTCACCGGTATCGGCGTACTTCTTAATTATGCGGTAGGCGCTCCGTTATCCATCTCCACGCTTGTGCTCAACATTCCGTTATTTCTATTAGGGCTCAAAATGCTCGGGAAAGGTCAGATGGCCTACACGATATTCGGTACAGTGAGCTTATCCGTCTTTCTGGCGTTAATCGAACGAGCGATCGCTCACGGCTGGATCGTCCCCTTTCAAACCCAACAAGACTTTATTCTCGCTGCGCTCTATGCAGGCGTTACACTGGGGTTAGGTCTTGGGATCACCTTCCGTTTCGGGGGGACGACAGGCGGCGTCGACATTATCGCCCGCATTATCGGCAAGTGGAAGGGCTGGAGCATGGGACAAGTTATTCTCGCGCTCGATCTCGTCATTATTGGGCTGGCGCTTCTGTACATTCCGAAGGAGAAGGTGCTCTACACGCTTGTTACCGTCTTCATCGCATCCCGCATGATCGATTTCATTCAAGAAGGCGCATATGCTGCCAAAGCGGTCTCCATCATTACGAATGCTGGAGACGCCATAGCGTCACGTGTAACAGAGAAAATGGATCGCGGCGTAACCCTAATCCCTGCAATCGGCGCATATTCCCGCTCCCACAAATATATCGTCTATTGCGTTGTGAACCGACAAGAGGTGCGAACGCTGCGCGAGATCGTGAAGGCAATAGATCCGCGTGCATTCATCGTCATCAATGATGTGCACGATGTTCTTGGCGAAGGCTTTAAAGAAGAAGAGTAACGTAACATTGGACTGGCCTACACCATAGTCTAGCCACACAAATACAGCCCTGCTGATGAAGGAGCGTCTAGACGACACGTCCTATCCTCAACAGGGCTGTTTCTTCATTTGATTTTGCGCTTCAAGTATAAGGGCGCTTGGCTTGTGTCACCTTTATTCATGATGGCATAAGGCGTTTCTTTATACTTGCGCCATGAAACATAAGCAAGAAGACTTGAAATCAGAGATGAAATACCGAATATCCAGCGATGCGGAACAGCGCCGCCAATCGGTGCGATAACCGGCTCTTCCCGCTCCTCACTGCTGCTGAACAGCGCTGCCGACGCCGCTTCAACAGGCGCAAGCACTTGCTGTGACAACTGGGCGTTAATCGTCCCTCGCTCCCCAGCATCGAGCAAACGCGACATATAGGTAACGCTATTAAGCAATGCTTTCATTTCCGATGACTTATTCGCTATGGCTGCCGCAATCGCGATCCGGTCCGTGTGCTCTTGCAGCGAATGCAACATAGCCGTTGCAGAAGCATAAGCCTGTGTATTGCGCATATTAATCGCTTGCCGAATTTTTGCGATATCATCTTCAATAATCGGTTCGTACTGAAGCCACATGGCGCTATCGGGTACACCGATCGACTGAGCGCCAGCAGCATCAACAGCCAGTTTAATTCGTATCGCTTGCGGTCGCCACAATACAGCGGTTTTTCCCTGCTCAATATTTACGAGCATCATCTTAACTTCTCGATGAATGTCCTGCCACTGGCTCAGTTGATCGCTGCTGCGCGCATCTAACAGCTTCTGCAATTGACTCGAAAGCTGCTGCCCAACATAATAAGCGGTCTGTCGATTGCCTAACGTTGAAGCCTCATATATGGCATCTGCTGAGCGTTGCACTCGCTGCCATGTCGAACTAGTCGAGATCGATGTTGCCGTACGCTCTGTTGGGGCTGCTGCCGCCGCTGCTCCAATTAATAGAACGGTCAGCACAAGACATAGCATACAAGCGACCAGCCATCTCTTTCTCACGTGACATCCCTCCACAGCTATTGCAGTTGCGAGTGCTTCTCCTGCTACCGCATTCGTTCTAGCTTATGAAGAGACTGTCCAAGATAGACTAGCTTCCCTTATCTTATTCTCTATCTCAATGCACTTCGATCAGCATCCCGAAGTACGATTGCCGCGTTCGTTACGATCCAGCTGAATAAAGTGAGGCCGAATGTGCAAATGCAGACGATTGGCAGATGATCATATAACGGCTTCGGAAGCCATGGAAACACATCGAATCGATAATCAACCATATCATTGATCAGCAGCCAGCCAACCGCTACACCAACCGCAGCAGATTTAACTGACATGAACCGAAGATATAATAAGCCTTCCACAGCCATACCGAGATGAGAGACAATGAGCATCCAGTCCTGCCATTCCATCGACACGCCTTCTGAAGCGCCCGCAACGATCATTGCAACCGCCCAAATTCCGTATTTGACCGATGTAGCGACACCAAGTGCTTCGATGATAGCTCGAATAACTCTACCGATCGTCGTTCTCGGCTGTGCTTTAACAAGCAAATAAACAATAGATAAAGAGAAAAACAAACTTGCTGTCGGACTATCCGGAACAAAAGGCAGCATCCATAATGGCTTATTCGCAGCTGTCCATTCGATCTGCTCGCCATACCAAATATATCCGTATATGGTGCCGAGCACATTGACGATGAGCAGCGTCCATAACATATTGCGCGAAGTTAAGAACTCGCGGCTCCAAAATAAGCGAAGCGGCAACTCACATACTCCTCTCGGTTGGACGGGTGCAGCAGCGCTCGTCCACACTTCATTGTAGTCTCAATTGCCAAAAAACCTGACCGCTAAGATGACGGTCAGGTTCTGTTGTACAACTTTATTGAGCTTTCTTCTGCTTAGCGAGCCAAGTCGTGATTTGATCAATCTCTTCAGCCGTAAGCTTATCTTTGAAGGCTGGCATGTTGCCGTTACCGTTCGTTACTGTATTAACGAGTTCTTCTTTCGAGAGAACATCACCGATACCGTGCAGCGAAGGCACCTTCATTTTGGAGTTACCATTCAGGTCAGCAGCGTGGCAGGCGATGCAGTTCGCTTTTGCGATTTCCATTGCTGGATCATCAGCGTCAACGAGTGCAACCGGCTCTTCCTTCTTAACTGCGCTGAACGATTCGCCCTTCTCGGCAGCTTCGCGCGCTTTCTCTTCACGCTCGATATGCTCTGGAACCGTACCCGTGATCGTCAGCTCATGCTGGTAGTGATCCCATGATACCTTCGTCAAGTAAACGAGCGAGATAAGCGATACAATCATCAGCGCCGAAGCGACTGGACGACGGTAGAAGCGGCGTTCCTTACCCGTGTCGAGGAACGGTGCAAGCAGCAATGCGCCGAATGCAACGCCTGGAACGAGTACCGCGCCGAGTACGACGTAGTCGCCGGACGCGTAAGGGTATTTCAAGAATTGATACAGGAACAGGAAGTACCAGTCCGGCATCGGAATGAAAGCAGTATTCGTCGGATCCGCCGGATAACCAAGCGGCGGAGCCTCAGCGATCGTCAATACGAGGAAGCCTACAAGAACGACGCAGCCGACCAGCCATTCCTTAAGCAGGAAGTTCGGAATGAATACTTCCGACTTACCTGGGAATGCCGTGTAGTCAGGCGGTACGCTGTTTTTGTTCGTCCGCTTGCGTATGCGGGAGTCTCCGACGTAGACGATCTTCTCATCAGATTTATGACCATGCGCCATCGTAATAACCTCCCTTCGCTTATAGCGGTCCCGAAATGCCTTGTTTACGAATCATAAAGAAGTGGCCTGCGAGCAGCGCAAGCAATGCGCCTGGCAGGAAGAAGACGTGAATCGCGAAGAAGCGAGTCAGTGTCTGCGCACCTACGATCGTACCGCCCTGCATCAGTTCTTTCAGGTAAACACCGATGTAAGGAACGGATTCGGCAATTTGCATACCTACCTTTGTAGCGTAGTAAGCTTTATTGTCCCAAGGAAGCAGGTAGCCCGTGAAACCGAGACCAAGCATTACGAAGAAAATAAGCATCCCGACAACCCAGTTCATTTCGCGCGGTGCTTTGTAAGAACCGGTGAAGAAGACGCGCAGGGTATGTAAGAACATCATAACGATTACAAGACTAGCGCCCCAGTGGTGCATGCCGCGAACGATGCCGCCGAATGCAACTTTGTGCTGCAAGTAATCGACACTTGCATAAGCATTGTTAATATCCGGTACGAAATACATCGTCAGGAACATACCGGAGAGGATTTGGATAACTGTGATGAAAAACGTCAGGCCGCCGAAGCAGTACACGAATGCGGAGAAATGATGTGCAGGGTTAACGTGCTCAGGCACTTCATGATCCGCTACGTCCCTCCACAACGGCGCAACATCAAGACGTTCGTCAATCCAGTTGTATACAGCTTTAAACATCTGACTATACGCCTCCTTTATACACGCGTATTCGACCTAATTGGCCCGAGATAAACAAATCCGCCATCCAGCTTAACTTCGTACTCGTCAAGTGGATTCGGTGCAACGCTCAGGTTTTTACCATCAACGGTGTAATGCGCACCGTGGCACGGACAAACATATTCATTATTGTTCTCCGTATTCCAGCCAATGGTACATCCTAAGTGTTTGCACACAGGCGATAGTGCAAAAATGTTTCCGTTCGCGTCTTTCGAAATCCATGCGACGAGCTCCGCTTCACTCTCGTACCAGCCGTCGACTTGATGGATTTTGAATTTGTATTCCACAGGTTCGTTCGTAATTTTCGCTTCTTCTGCCACTTTAATGAACGCGCTCTCTTCTTTCTTCTGCAAGAGCGGATCGACAGCGAATCGAATCATCGGAAGCGCGACGCCGCCTGCCATAAAAGCGGTCGTTCCACCGAGTGTATACGACAAAAATTGACGCCGGGACATTTCTTTGCGCACCGGTTTTTGACCTTCGTGGTTGCTCATCTTCTGTTCTACCCCCTTTGCCAACCATATCTCCCGTCTTGTCCAAAGTGACAAAACCGTGGACGAACTAAGACATTTTCTATAATATCCTAGGTGTATGGGAGCGTCAAGAATATGGAAGACGTTAATTTGACCGATGCAAAAGCGTTTCATTTTTTGTTATGAAATTGTCACAATTACACGGGAACCTAATCCCCTCACTCATGACTTCGTCATTGTTTTCCCCATAATAGGAATTTATTATGCATCTTTATGGCTAGACATGGATGGCGGGCGTCCACATGGAACGAATCGCCTGCCCAATTTGCTCAGCAGAGGGAACTTCTCCCGTCTCTGTCGGTGCGAATATAAGATCCGCGGATACGCTTGCCAAATTCGTGATACGGGCACTAACTACTATTATATAGCGGAAGCCTGTCCTTTTGAGCGATGCGCACAGCTGCTCGACAACGGCGTGTTCCGCATCATCACCTGTATAATGACACGCTGGGTATGTAACCACTCTTCCTTTGAACGGAATTTCAATGCCGTCCATAATATCTCGCAAATCTTCTAATGCTTTTGTAGCCTCTGCAGGCGTTTCCAAGCCAGATAATCCGGTCACTGGCAATAGACACGTATCCAGGTATGGCTTTAGTTCTTCCCATTGACTGCTCTCAATCTCGCTGAATTTCATCGGATCTTCCTCTCCTTACCTTGCTAATATGCTGTCATCCTCCCATCGTAACGCGCCTTCCTTCGTTTGCCAACCCATTCCGCACAAAAATAGCCTGCACCGCGCCAGGACGGACATCAGGCTATTCTAAATTTTCAACAACCGCAGCCGGCCTAATAAGAAAGACGGATTGCGTTCAATTGTTCTGCCAGTCGATGGAACGTATCCTCATCTCCGCTAGCAAGCGCTAGGTCGATATCGCGATAAATCCGTTCGGTACGAAATTTCAGAACCGCATCGTCCAACACCATCTCTGCTGCTAATCCCAGCATTGTCTCATACGTTGCTTTCATTTTGTCCATAGGATACACCTCCAACCGGGGTTAAGAGATCCTATATTCTTTTCCTTTCACCACGAAGCTTTCCATCGTCTTTCTCATGCGCTGCTAATCGTCCTCCGTCAATTCTATGACGACTTTGGCGGGTGATCGTAAGAGAAAGAGTATAGGTGGAATCTTTTTATTCTCGGTTACAATTGAACCGGCTCCTACTAAATCATATTCACCGATCACTGCTCCGCTCCGTACTAAGGCCCCCATTTCAATTAATGTGCCTCCGCCTATATGGAGGCATGAAATAAGAGAACACTTATTATACGGAATCAACGTTGCCGCCGACTGGATTCGTCAATCTCTATGATGATAGTCTTGTAAGCTGCGAATTCTAGATTAACGAATGGTACGTACAGCTTCATCCTTCCCTATACTTCCAATTACAGCCGTTCCAAGCTTAGTCATTCGGATGACTGTCCCCTGCTTGTCGTGCTCGCCGATGCGAACAAGTCCCAGATGCAGCATCATCGCAACGATTCGCTGAGCGAAGACCGATTCGGATGTATCATAATAATACGGCTTTATGTATGGCAGCAGCGTGCGCTGAAGCGACTCCGCTGTTACCCACTGCCTAGCAAGTCGATCGATCCAATTCACAAGCGCGATCAGATTCGGAATCGGCGTCCTGTACAGCTTCAGCCAGAAACGATACAACTTGGCGGTCTCATCCACTTGCTCTTCTTGGAGTCTGTCCTGCCCTGCTTGAGTGAGCGTAACTCGCTCTGACGTTTCAACTATAAGTTTGCTGTCGACTGCGAAGTCGTACAATAAAGCTAGCCGATTCGGATAAACATGAAACTTGCGTCCATAACCAAACCGCCATTCGCCTTTTTGAGGGAACGCTTCTCTTACTCCCATGTGCTCTATGAGCTGCTGCAGGTTGCGTTTGTACATGGAGCCGTCAGACATCGTGGGCACTTCGTACCGCTGAAGATATTGAAGCATATGGTACAGATCTTCGCTCAGCAATCCCTGCTCATCTCGATATGCCTGCGGTTCTTCGGCCGCTTCCACCATACCGGACATTTTGCGCTCGAGCGTATCCCTAAGTCTTGTTTTCAAGTCCGCAGGAACATGAAACATGTACCGATTAGGCCCGGCCAAGCCATTGAACAGCCAGCCCTGATGCTTGAACTTCAGAATGATGTCCCTCGGGGTAAGCTCCTTCACAGGAGCCGCTGCCTTCGTCCGCTTCTTCGTGCCGCCTTGCGCTCCTCTGGACTTACTGCTTCCTTTGGATTCCGCTGGCTGCGCGCCTTCTGCCGACCCGCTGGTTCCCGTCTGCTCCTCTCCGAATTTGCTTTGCTGAATGCGTGCGGTCAGATCCTCCATACTGAATGACGATCTCGTATCGAACAACAGCGAGTTCAGAAACCGCAAATCTTCCAAGCCTAAGCGACCGACCTGCTCCTCGAAAATATCCCTTCGGTTTACGGCGGAGAGAATCGTTTGAATCAATTCGTTTTTGGAATTGCCGTTGCATTCGCATTGATATTCAACCGCAATCCGATTGAGCTGTCCAATATCGGCATAACCAAGCATATCGGCCAAATTCATCGTGTTCTCTCCTTACATCAGGATCTTTGAACGGAGTTCAAAGTCACTCTGCTGCTACATTCTTGAACGGAGTTTTAAAGTCAATCTGCTTATGTTGAATGTATTACCATTATGGGAAGAACAACGGTTTTTAAAACATACAGCCGAATAAATACGCACAAAAAAAGACCGTTCTGCGCAGGGCAGTATCGGTCTCCTTCTATTATACGGAGTGCTATTCTTCAATTATACTTCGACATGGGCTGTACAGTTATATAACAACGGCGTCCAGCCTTCGTTATTCCATTCGAGAATGGAGTACGACAGATTGCCTATATGATCGTCCCCAATGGATTCGCACAAAATAGGCAGCAGTGCTGCGATTAAACCGCCATGCGACACGACAAGAAGCGAAATATCGGATCTCTCCTGTCTCCACTGCTCGACGAATGCATGCGCCCGCTCACGCAGCGCTTCCATCGGCTCAATTCCATCCACATGCTCGACCGGCCATTCACTGCCCCATCGATCCAAACGCTCTGAACGAGTCAAGCCTTCCATCTCGCCAAAATATCGTTCGCGCAGCCGTTCGTCACCTGGAAGCAGCGGCGCATGGATAGCTTCAGCAATGATGCGCGCCGTCTCATTCGCACGTTCCAGATCGCTCGAGACAACCGCATCCCATTGCCGGTCCTCACTGGCAATTCGTCGACCAAGCGCCTTCGCCTGCCGGATGCCTTCTTCGTTCAACGGAATATCCGTCTGTCCTTGAATGCGTCCAACTGCATTCCAATCGGTCTGACCATGTCTAACAAGACCTATAATCACGCTCTAATCAACTCCAAATCAAGGTACTTCCGCAGCTAACATCTGCATTATTTCCGTGTGCGGGCGAACCAATTCGAAAGCAGCAGCGTAGCGATCACGCCAAATAGAGAGAATACGATCCAATATTGCGGCACCGTCGGCACCACCTTCAATACGAAAGGATCGCTAATGCTCGCTACAGGTACTTCGGCATAAAATTCACCGCCGAGTACAGATCCGTCATCGCCAGCGCTCGCTGTTTCAAGCAATCCTGTCATCGGCTCCATATTCTGTGCCGATGAACCCCAGTCTCCGAATATAGCGAATAACAGTCCGCTGACGAAGATCGCCAAGCAGCAAGCGATGAGGGCTATGCTGCGGAAGCGGAACGACGCTGTGAAACGATAGGAGCGTTCATGTACAGGACGAAGATGCTCCATATCGGCATAAATCCGGTCCATTACGGACTTATTCATACGGTAAGAATCATCATCCAGCTCTGGTTCAAAATCTCCGGACAGCGACCGAATGATTAAATCGCTTTCTTCCCACAAACGTAATTGTTCCGCGCAAGCCGGACAATCCAAGAGATGACGGTCAATAGCCGCTCTTTCATCGTCCTGTTCAGGGAGTTCCCAGTACAGACCGAGTTTCTCTTGACATTCGTCGCATCTCATCGCGTCCTCATCCCTTCATAGGTATCCTCCGCGACCATAGACTCGTCAAAATACGGCTCGAGCTGTGTCTTCACGCTTGCTCTAGCTCGGAACAACAACGATTTCACGGAACTGACCGTTTGCCCAAGAATGCTGGCGATTTCCTGATAATCGAGCTGCTCGTATTCACGCAGTATGAGTGCGGACCTCTGTTTTTCAGGCAAATTGTTGATCGCTTCACGAACCATCGACATCCGTTCGTTCTGCAGCAGTCGCAGTTCCGGCACAGCATCCGGCGGCGCCAGCGGAATGACATTCGATTCCTCCAGCGGCACGCTGCCAGCTTTCTGCTTGCGGAGCTCGCTAAGAACCGTGTTGCGAGCGATCGTATATAACCACGTCGAGAATGACGCGTCCAATTCGCGGAATGAGTGCAAGCTTCGATAAGCTTTATAGAACGTCTCCGAGCATAAGTCCTCCGCCATAAGCTCGAGCTTCGCGCTCTTGAGCATATGATAGATAAAGGCAAGGATCTTGCGCTGGTATCGCCGCATCAATTCCGCATACATCTGAACGTTTCCGTCCTTAATTTCTCGTATCAATTGGGTGTCGGTCACGACAGGCGAACCTCCCCACCTGCGGAGTCTTCTCGGTTCGGCCTAACTATTGTACCGAATCGGAAGCAAAAAGTTTCTGTGTTACATAAAATAATTATGAAGAACGATATTTCTACCATAATGAATTCAACTTATGCGTCTAAATTCCTGCCTCTTTCGACATAGACGCATACAGATTTTGCAATTATGGCTCCTGCCAAATGCTTCTGTATTGTAACACAGCCCTGAAGCGGCGTGGCTAAATATTTAACAAAGATCCGTACGATTTGGAAAGGCTTTCACGATTGTCGCTTGACAAAATGAAAACGTATACATATAATAAAAGTACAGTATGGTTTCTCTCCACTCCTATCCAAATACTTCGCACGTTGTGCGGACCACCTCCTATGAGGTGGTATTTTTTTTGCCATTATTTCTTACCCGTTTCCATGGGCAGTTTAAACATTTTATTCATTTACAAAATAAGGACTGTCCCATATCTTCATCGAAGAGCGGACAGTCCTTATCGTTGTACTCCATTAGAAATGAACCGAATATTGCATCTCGCCAAGCGCAATAACCGCTTGATCGAGATCATCCTGCTTGCGGAATGAGAGCCGCAGAATGCCAGGGACGTCTTCACGGCTCTCGATGATTTGCATATTGCTCAAGTTAATATGACGATTGCCGAGCTCGGTTGCGATTCGTCCGATGACACCTGGCGTATCGGGTACGTCAACATAACATTCATAGATCGCATGAATGACGCCTTTGCGCCGCTCAGGCAAGCTGTTGCGGAATTCGCCGGACGTACGGAACGCTTCGCCGATTCCTTCCAGATCTCCAGCCTTGAGCATACGCACGAACTCCTCGATTCCGACATTCCAATCTTCAATCAACCGAAGAAGCACGTCTCTGTTGTTGACGAGAATATCACGCCATACCGCCGGGTCGCTGGAGGCAATCCGCGTAATATCGCGGAAGCCGCCCGCAGCGAGCTGCGAATAGAGATCGTTCGTCTCATTGTAACGGCGAACCTGATTCGTCAATGCGACTGCGATCATATGAGGAAGATGGCTGATCGCACCTACGATATCGTCATGCTCGTCCGCGTCTACGATAACGATGTTGGCTTTTGTATACACGAGCAGCTCTTTCAACTTCTCGACTGCTTCAGGCGGCGTTGTGCTGTTCGGCGTTAGTACATAGAAGGCATTCTCATAAAGATAGAGCGATGCAGCTTCCACGCCGGAGCGCTCGGATCCTGCCATTGGATGCCCGCCGATGAATACGGCTTCGCCAAGGTCAAGCGATCGAGCACAAGAATTCACGGACGCCTTCGTGCTGCCTACGTCTGTAATGATACAGCCTGGCTTCAGCTTAATCTCGGCCAGCTGCTTCAGATAGGATTCGAGGCTGCCAACTGGCACGCACAGAAAAATAAAATCGGCGTCTTCAGCCGCTTCGCGCAGAGACGTCGTGGCTGAATCCACGACGCCTCTGTCGATATACTTCTGAACGGATGATTGGCGAGTCGAATGACCGACTACGTACAGATCAGGCTTGCCCTTGAAGCAGAGCGCCAGCGATCCGCCCATCAATCCGACGCCGAATATCGCGATTTTTACCATATGCTATCCAAGCACCGCCGCTTCTTGCAATACTTGCTCCAGTGCCGTAATGAACTTCTCGTTCTGCTCGCGGCTGCCGACCGTAATCCGAATGTACGTCGGATAGTGGCCCCAGCCTGCACGGGAGATAATGCCTTTGCGGAGCAGCGCATCAAAAACGTCACGGGATGGCAGCTTCGTATCGAACATGATGAAGTTGCCATGTGCATCGAAGTACGACAGACCCAGACGGTCGAATTGCTCGCGAAGGTAGTTCAGACCTTCCGAGTTGCGGTCGCGGCACTCGTTAAGGAATGCAACGTCATCGAGCGCTGCGCTTGCAGCCGCTTGCGCGACGCGCGATGTATTGAACGGCTCACGTACTTGGTTGATCGAGCGTACAACGTCCGGATGTCCAACGCCGTAGCCGATACGCAGCGACGCGAGGCCGAAAATCTTCGAGAACGTACGAAGAACAATCAGGTTCTTGTATTGGGACAGCAGCTCGATGCCGTTCGGGAACGAAGCGTCGGTTACGTATTCTACGTAAGCCTCGTCCAATACGACAAGAACGCTGCTCGGTACTTGTTTCATGAATGCATCCAACTCATCCTTGGTTACGATCGTGCCTGTCGGGTTGTTCGGGTTGCATACCCAGATGAGTTTCGTTCGATCTGTAACATGAGTCAGCATAGCAGGCAGGTCATGTTTGCCGTTCGTGAGCGGCACTTCGATAACGCGTGCATTCTCAACTTCAGCATTGTGCTTGTACACGCTGAACGTCTGGTCTGCCATAATCGTTTCGTCGCCTGGAACGAGGAATGCGCGTGCGAGCATCAGGATGACTTCATCCGAGCCGCAGCCGAAAATGATGCTGTCTGTGCTTACGCCCAGCTGATCCGCGAGCTTCTTCGTCAGTTCAACGCTTGCACCGTCTGGATAAATGCTGGCATTGTTCGAGATTTCATAAATAACAGCTTCCTTCGCTCGCTCGGAGCATCCGAACGGATTCTCGTTGGAAGCAAGTTTAATGACTTCGGAGAGACCAAGCTCTCGTTTAACATCTTCTACTGGCTTGCCCGGTTGGTAAACGGGAAGATGGACGATATTGCTTTTTGGCTGCATGACTCCATTCACCTCATCAACAATTCTTAAATTCTCAATATATCCTATATTGTCTCACATATCCTCCATGTTGCAAAGTGCGAATAACGCAGTAACGTACCAACGCTTCTTGGCAGCATTACGGTGAAGCACTGAAACTATGCACGAGTTAAAAAAAGCCCAATCAACCAGCATCGCTGGTATGATCAGGCTTCTGTGATTGAATCGATAAGTGCGATTAGCGGATTTTCAAATTCGCTACGAATTGGCCGATCTCATCGAGTGCCGCCTCTTGCTCCGCTTCGCTGCGAAGCTTCGGCAATACCTCCTCGATCTTACGAACAATCGCGCTGCCTACGATGACGCCGTCGCTCTGCTTGCTGAACCGCTCAACCTGCTCACGGCTCGAGATGCCGAAGCCGACAGCGATCGGCACTTCCGCTGCAGCGCGAACGTCCGATAGGAATTCGTCGATGCCAGCGTGGAAGTCCGCGCGAACGCCTGTAACGCCAAGCGAGGAAACGCAGTAGACGAAGCCGCGGGCACGTGCTGCAATGCGAGCAACGCGTTCCTTCGAAGTAGGCGCAACGAGTGGAATGAGGTGAATATTCGCCTCTTCGGCCATCTCGCGCAGGTCGCCGTCTTCTTCGAGCGGCAGATCCGGAATAATAAGTCCGCTGATGCCTTTATCCATGCACAGCTCGAAGAAACGTTCAAATCCGAGCTGCAGCACAGGGTTGAAGTACGTGAACAGAATGAACGGAAGCTTCACGCCTGCTTTGCGAGCCTCTTCAGCAACATTGAGCACACCTTCGATCGTCACTTGACCGCCAGATAGCGCACGTTCCGAAGCTCGTTGAATGACAGGTCCGTCAGCCAGCGGATCTGAATATGGTACGCCGAGCTCGATCATATCGGCGCCTGCTTCTTCCAGCTTGCGGATAATCCGGACAGAAGTCGCATAGTCCGGGTCGCCGATCGTAAGGAACGGGATGAGCGCAGTGCCGTCCTGCTCTTTCAATCGAGCAAAAGTCGCATCAATGAGATTCATCGCTGTCACCTCCCAAGTAGCCCATGATCGCTTCGACGTCTTTATCGCCGCGGCCAGACAAGCTGACGACGATAATCTCGTCTTCGCTAAGCGTCGGAGCCAGCTTGATGGTCTGAGCAATTGCGTGTGCCGATTCTAATGCTGGAAGAATACCTTCCGTACGCGACAGAAGCTGAAGGGCTTCCAGTGCTTCTGCATCTGTGATCGGCACATACGTTGCACGACCCGAATCTTTGAGGTACGCATGCTCAGGGCCGATACCCGGATAATCAAGTCCTGCGGAGATCGAATGCGCCGGCTGTACTTGTCCATACTCATCCTGCAGCACGTAGCTGAGCGAGCCTTGGAATACGCCGTGACGGCCTTTCGTCATCGTTGCCGCATGTTCGTCGGTTTCAACGCCTCTGCCTGCTGCCTCTACGCCAATTAGCTTAACCGTCTCGTCTTCGACGAACGGATAGAAGATGCCGATCGCGTTGCTGCCGCCGCCAACCGCTGCGACAACGTAGTCCGGAAGACGTCCCTCTTCCTTCAACATTTGTTCACGGGCTTCGTCACCGATAATGCGCTGGAAATCGCGGACAATCTTCGGATAAGGGTGAGGTCCTGTAACCGATCCAAGGATATAGTACGTATCGTCTACGTTGCTGACCCAGTAACGCAGCGTTTCGTTACAAGCATCTTTAAGCGTACGCGTACCAGACATGACAGGCACGACTTCTGCGCCGAGCAGCTGCATACGGAACACGTTCAGCTGTTGACGCTTCGTGTCCTCTTCGCCCATGAACACTTTGCATTCCATGCCAAGCAGAGCCGCCACTGTCGCAGAAGCAACGCCGTGCTGGCCAGCGCCTGTCTCTGCAATAATCTTCGTCTTGCCCATACGCTTCGCAAGAAGGCCTTGACCAAGCGTATTGTTGATTTTGTGCGCGCCCGTATGGTTCAGGTCCTCGCGCTTGAGATAGATCTTGGCGCCGCCAAGCTTCTTCGTCAGCCGCTCTGCGTAGTAGAGCGATGTTGGACGACCCGAATATTTGTCGAGCAAATAACGAAGCTCCGCTTGAAATTCTGGATCTTTCGAATACGTATTGTACGCCTCTTCGAGCTCGTTCAGTGCGTTCATCAACGTCTCTGGCACGTAGCGCCCGCCGAATTGGCCAAACCGGCCTCTCTCGTCAGGGTATTGGGTCATGCTTCCCACACCTTTCTTACGAACGAATGAATTTTGTCTATATCCTTAATCCCTTCAGTTTCAACGCCGCTGGAGACGTCGACACCGTCCGGACTGTATTCCTTGACCAGCGACCGCACATTATCTAGACTTAATCCGCCTGCGACATAGAGCGGTACGCCGAGCTCGGCAGCCGCTTCTTTGTAGCGAGCAATTACGGTCCAATCAAATGCCGTTCCGGTACCGCCGCCTGCCGTATCGATCAACACCGCATCGACATGCCCCTTATAAGGAAGCAGCTGTCGCTGTGCATCGATCTCGTCAGTCTCGCCGCCGCGTCCAAGGTGGAATACTTTCCACACCTCAGTACCTAGCTCCTGCTTCGCTGCCTCGCAATCCTCAGGCGATTCACTGCCATGCAGCTGAACGACGTCTAGCGAAGCCGTATTCACGGCATGCTTCAGCGCAGCGAGATCGCTATTAACGAATACGCCGACTGCCAGCGGCGCCCGGCCCGACGATGTCCGGGCTTTCCAAGCGCGCACTTCCGCTATCAGTTCAGCAGCTTGCTCTGCTGAAACCTGCCTTCTGCTTGGGGCGAATATGAAGCCAACAGCCTCGATATTAAGATCGTGCATCGCACGAATGGTGGCAATGTCGCGAAGACCGCATATTTTGATCCGCGTGTATGGCTCCTGACTCCCAGTGAGACGTGTTGCTTCACTCATCGAACGCCTACCGGTCCCATAAGCTCTTCGATCGCATTGCCGACATGCGGCTTGCGCATGAAATGCTCGCCGATCAACACGCCATCTGCACCGATCGACTTCAAGTAGGCCATATCTTCAACACCTGCTATGCCGCTCTCGCTAATGACCGTAATGCCTTTGCCCTTCGGAATAATGCTGATCAGCTCTTCAGTCGTCTTCAGATCGGTCACGAATGAACGAAGATCACGGTTGTTAATGCCGATCAACGTTGCTTTATCCAGTTCCAATACCGTCTCCAGCTCTTGGCGGTCATGCACCTCTACGAGCGCATCAAGCCCGATCGACTTGGCGATATCATGGAATTCCGACAGCTGATCTTTCGTTAGAATAGCTGCAATCAACAGCACCGCATCGGCGCCGATATCGCGTGCTTCATAGATTTGACGATAGTCGATCGTAAAATCTTTGCGAAGCAGCGGCACATTCACCGCTTGTCGAACCGCTTGCAAATATTCGTTCGAACCTTGGAAGTAATCACGGTCCGTCAGTACCGAGATGCAATCCGTGCCCGCCTCTTCATAAGCGCGAGCCAGCTCGACTGGGTGGAAATCTTCGCGAATCAAGCCTTTAGAAGGAGAAGCCTTCTTTACCTCTGCAATCAAGCCCATCGGACGTTTGCGTCCTGCTGCCGATACGGCACGCTCGAAGCCCAACGTTGCCGCCATATCTGCAATACGCCGCTCATATGCTTCAAGTGAGAACCGCCCGGACAGCTCCTCAACTTCCTGCTTCTTCGTTACTACGATGCGATCAAGAAACATGTCCCAACTCTCCCGTCGTTTGAATAAGCTGTTCCAGCTTCGCAAGTGCTTTGCCGGAATCGATTATAGCCGCAGCCTGCTGTACGCCTTCGACAAGCGTAGCGACAGCGCCGCCCATGTAGATGCATGCTCCCGCATTCGCAAGCACAACATCGCGATAAGCTCCCTGCTCCTGACCTGTCATAATCGATCGAATAATAGCAGCATTGTCAGAAGCTTCTCCGCCAATTATCGCATCGATCGAATGACGGCGCAATCCAAGCTCTTCTGGAGTCAGATCGTACGTCCGAACAACACCGTCTTGAAGCTCCGAAATTTGCGTTGGCGCCGAGATGCTGATCTCGTCGAGACCGTCATGGCTGCTCACAACCATTGCACGTTTCAAGCCAAGATCGCTAAGCACTTCAGCAATCGTCTCCGTCTTGGAGCGATCATATAGACCAAGCAGCTGGCGATCAGCGCCTGCCGGATTCGTCAGAGGTCCAAGCATATTGAAAATCGTCCGAATGCCAAGCTCGCGGCGGGGTGCAGCCGCATGACGAAGCGAAGGATGATACAGCTGTGCGAACATGAATACGATACCGATCTGATTCAGACACTGAGCCGCCTGTTCAGGCGACAGTGTAATATTCACGCCAAGCGCTTCGAGCACATCCGCGCTGCCGGTTTTGCCGGACATCGCACGGTTGCCGTGTTTAGCCACACGAACGCCTGCAGCAGATGCAATAATGGACGATGACGTCGAAATATTAAATTTATGAATACCGGAGCCGCCAGTACCGCATGTATCCAGCAGGTTCGCCTGCTCCGTTACGACATGATTGGAGTAAGCGCGCATAGCAAGGGCGAATCCTGTAATTTCGTCGCGCGTTTCGCCCTTCATTCGCAGTGCTGTCGCAATGCCGCCGATCTGTGCTGGCGTTGCCTCGCCCCGCATGATGAAGCCCATCACTTCCTGCGCTTCATCGCGGCTGAGATGCTGCCCGCCGATCAACTTATTCATCGCTCCTGCCAGCGTGATGGTCGTATTCGTCAACGTCGTCATTATTGATTCGCCCCCTGCATCGTTGTCATTTCGTAATCGGTATTGATCGTCGTCCCTGCCTGCACAGCTGCCCGCTTCTCGCCTGCGAACAGAAGTTCTGCCGTTCGGATCGCCTTCAAGCTCGCTTTCGCTTTGTTAACCGTCTCTTCATATTCCTTCTCCGGAACAGAATCCCATACAACGCCTGCCCCTGCTTGCACATATGCTTTGCCATTCTTGAAAATAATCGTCCGAATCGTAATGCATGTATTCAAGCTGCCGCCGAAACCAAGGTATCCAATCGCACCTGCGTAAGCGCCGCGCGACTCGTTCTCGAGCTCCGCGATGATTTCCATCGCGCGAAGCTTAGGAGCGCCTGATACCGTACCTGCCGGCAAGCAGGAAATGAAGGCATCGAAGAAATCTTTGTCCTTACGAAGCTTGCCGCTAACGTTCGATACAATGTGCATGACGTGCGAGTAACGCTCGATCTCCATATACGAATCGCAGCGAACCGTTCCGAACTCGGATACGCGGCCGATATCGTTGCGGCCCAGGTCAACCAGCATCAGATGCTCCGCACGTTCCTTCTCATCTGCCAACAGCTCAACTTCAAGCGCTGCATCCTCTTCCGGCGTACGACCTCTTGGACGCGTACCTGCGATTGGCCGTGTTTCAACTTTGTCCCCTTCGACCTTGACCAGCGCTTCCGGCGAAGTACCTACGATAATCTCTTCGTCCAGCTTCAAATAATACATATAAGGAGAAGGGTTCATCGTGCGAAGCACGCGGTACACATGCAGCGGATCTACTTCCGTTTCAATGCTGAAGCGCTGGGATAGCACCACTTGGAAGATATCGCCTGCACGAATATATTCCTTGGCGGCATCCACGTTCGAGATGAACTTCTCCTTCGTCATGTTCGATTGCACTTCGCCAAGATCGGGATCATGCGGAATCGGTCCGCCGCTCGTCATCTGCATCGGGAGCGGCTGCTGCAGCTTCTCGATCGTCGCATCGATTCGAGCGCATGTCGCTTCGTATGCGGCTTGAATTTGCCCGTCCGTCGCGCCTTCTGCAATGTGTACGTTGCCGATGACTTGAATTTGCTGCTTTACATGATCAAACACGATCACTTGATCGCAGAACATAAATTGCAAATCGTTCATGTTGAGATCGTCAATGCGATGTTTCGGCAGCTTCTCATAATACTGCAGCAGGTCGTATCCGAAGAAGCCGATTGCTCCCCCCGTGAATGGCGGTAGATCCTTAACCTGAGGACTGCGATACGATCTTAGCTTCGCCTTCAGCAGTTCGAGCGGCTGGTCGTGAAGCTCTGTCTTCACGCCTTGCTGCTCCAGAATCATCGTTCCGTTCTTGCCATATAGAAGAAGGAATGGATCCGTTCCGATGAACGAATAACGAGCCCATTGTACGCCGCCCTCCACGCTTTCCAGCAGAAACGCATTGCGTTCCTTGTAGAAATGCTGAAACACGCGAATCGGTGTTTCGGTGTCGGCCATCGTATGGCGGACAATTGGAATCAGGTTATACGTACCAGCTAGTTGAATGACTTGCTGCAGCTCGTTGTTCATAACGGATCTCTCCTTCGTGTTCATCGAAATTAAAAAAGCTCCTGCCGATGGCAGGAGCTTAACGTGTAGGATGAGTGCATTCAAAGAGAGTATATGAGGAAAGAAACGTCTAACTTCAGTAGAATGCCCGCACGACTTCCATGCATACTCAAGGAAATACATGCCACAATCCCCTAGAAAGACTACTCTTCGCTCAGCTTAGCTCATCTCTTCCAATCTCAGCTCTGCTCATCTCTACCGTAGGCTTCTACTGCTCACGGTCTGTTACTTGCTCTAACTTGCCTCGTCTATACTTCTCATGAAATATAAGTCATTATCGGTTTCTAATCCAATACCTGAGCTTATATTCCTTCGGAATGAAACGCCATACGCCTCCACTATGTTGGCAGGATCCGTTTCACCGTGCTTGCTTAACTTGGTATAACTATACATCGTCACTTGACGATCGTCAATGCTTAAATTAGGCTTTGCTCAGATCCGGACGAAGCAAGCGTGCACCACGCAGATAGACATGGTTAATCTCCGCCTGCGACTTCGTCGTATTCACATGCAGCATGAAACGAATGCATTTCTCCAAGCTGCCTTTAACCGGAATTTCCATCGCGCACGTGACCGGAACAAGCTCCCAGCCTGTCATGACCCGAATGGCCTTAGCAGGGAATGTCGCATCCAAATCACCTGTCACTGTAATTAAAACGCTGCAAATATCTTCTGGCGCAAATCCGTTCTCCGCAATAATCGCATTGAACAATTCAACCGTTGCATCCAGAATTTGACCCTCTTCATTGCGCTCTACCGTTACGGCGCCGCGAACTCCACGTACACTCATTGCCAATCGGCCTCCTGTTTCAATTGTTCTACTGTCTCACGCACGAGCGAGGCTGGCACATCCGAACGCACCTCTACCCGGCCGATTGCTGTTGGCACAACATATACAATGCTGCCCTCCGTGAACTTCTTGTCATGCATCATAGCGCTCATAATGGCATCTGTGTCAAAATGGTCCGGCAGACGCACTGGCAACCCTGACTTGCCGAATACCCGCTTCGTTACCTCGTATACGCTCTGTGGGGCGCCGAGCTTTACGCCGACAAGAGCTGATCCGATCATGCCGATCGCAATCGCCTCGCCATGGGTCAGTTCGCCATAGCCGGCAACTGCCTCAAGCGCATGACCAATCGTATGACCGAGGTTCAGAATGGCACGTAGACCGCCCTCGCGTTCATCTACGGACACGACAGCCGCTTTGACGCTGCAGCCTTTGTACAACGCATAACCAAGCGCTTCTGGATCAAGCGCGAGCAGCTTATCCATATTCTCATCGCACCAGTCGACGAACGACTCATCCCAGATCAAGCCGTGTTTGATGACCTCTGCCAGACCGCATTGCACTTGACGAAGCGGCAGCGATTGCAGCGTCTTCAAGTCGAACAATACGAAAGCAGGCTGATGGAATGCGCCGATAATGTTCTTCGCATGCGGATGGTTGACGGCAACCTTGCCGCCAACGCTGCTGTCATGCGCAAGAATCGTCGTTGGAATCTGTACGAACCGAATGCCGCGCATATAAGCTGCCGCGACATAACCAGCAAGATCGCCAACAACGCCGCCGCCCAGTGCGATGATCGTCGATTTGCGGTCGAGGCCCGCATCAAGCGCCTTCGTAATCAGATCTTCGAACATCGACAGCGACTTCGAGGCTTCGCCCGCAGGTACTACCGCTGATGCGACTGTGTAGCCTGCATGGGTCAAATTCGACTCCAGCTGTTCCAAATAAAGCGGCGCTGTATTCGAGTCTGAAATAATAAGAAGCGGCGACTTCTTGCTGACGCCATGCTTCTCAAGATAAACGGAAGTCTCCTGGAGGAGACCTTCTCCTATGTAAATCGGATAGGAGCGTTCGCCCAAATCAACCGTTAGTTCTCTCACCATATTCGTAACGTCCAATCTAATTGCGCTCCCTTCACCGGCTTACGGCAGCCCGGCAATGAATATACCCGTAACATCTTTGCTCATTATAGTACAGCCCCTCTGGTTTGACAAGAAACGTCAAGCCTGTGAATAAGCCGATTTCTCAAGCTTTCAGCGGGATTTACGGTCATTGCGACAGCTCTTCTTAAAGCAAAAAACCAGCTGCTTATGAGCAGCCGGTTCGACTTTCATCCTGTTCCATTATCGCATGACTGAATTCCGTTCTATCGGTTCAACTGTCTGCATCGGACCATCGATTATCGTACGAAGCTGATCACAGCTCATACCGACAATTTGCGCGCATTCCGAGAGCGTAATCCAGCCTCGACGGTATGCCGCGAATGCTTTACGCTTATCCATCTTGTCCCTCCATGGCGTTCAATTCCATTACCCTAGTATAGCAACAAGATGGAGCTGTCATACATTCATTATTTACTGCAGATTAGAGAAGAAGAGTCCGTTAAACAGAACGAGAACATTCAACCTTTTTTCCGATAAAAGAACGTTTCGGCCGTCTCGAATTGATACTGTTGCGGGGTAAAGATCTGCTCGGTGCTGCCGACGAATAGAATGCCGCCAGGCTTCAGCGCGCTCGAGAATCGCTGGTAAATCTGATGTTTCGCTTCTTCCGTGAAGTAGATCATGACGTTGCGGCAGATAATCAGATCATAAGGACCACCGTATGGGTCATGAAGCAGATTGTGCTGTTTGAATCGAATGGACCGCTTGATCCGCTCATCGACCGAATAAATATCGCCGTCATACGAGAAATATTGATTCAAATACGGCTTCGGCACATCGCGAACCGATCGATCCTGATATAAACCGCTCTGTGCTTTCTTCAGTACGTTCTGATCCAGATCTGTGGCCGTTATCGTCGCACGGTTCAATGCGCCCATCCGATCTAATATCATCGCCGTCGTATATGGCTCATCGCCAGTGGAACATGCCGCGCTCCAGATCGAAATCCGATTGCCGCCGGCTAGCAGCTCCGGCAGGAATCGTTCCTCCAGCATCGCCCAGCGATTCGGGTTGCGCCAGAATTCGGAGACGTTGATCGTCATCCGGTCTAGAAATTCATCCATAAGGGCGGCTTCTTTCACCAAGGCGTCCATATACGCTGCAAAAGTGCTGAAGCCGTGCTTCTGTCGAAGCGTCGTCAGGCGCCGCTTCATCTGCGTTTCTTTGTATTGCCCGAGATCGATTGCGGTTCGTTTCTTGATTTGCTCGACGAACTTATCATAATCCGCATCCACCACGTCGGCATCCTCCCGTCATGACTGCTTCTGTCGTTAGATCCAACGTTGAATCGTCAGCTCATAATCGATCAATTGTTCTGGCTCGAAGAACAGTGCGATTTCGCGTTCTGCATTGTCGGCAGAGTCCGAGCCGTGAATAAGGTTGAATCTTGTATGTACTGCAAAATCCGAGCGAATCGTGCCCGGCAGCGCCTCTACCGCATCCGTCTTCCCGATCAGCGCACGGGTCAGGGCAATGACATTGTCCCCTTCCCATACCATCGCAAATACCGGTCCGGAAGTCGTGAATTCAATTAACGGCTCGTAGAACGACTTGCCTTTGTGCTCCGCATAATGACGTTCCGCAAGCTCCGGGCTGATGCGCATCAGCTTGCTTGCAATGAGTTTGAGCCCTTTGCGCTCGAAGCGACCGACGATTTCACCAATCAATCCCCGCTGTACGCCATCTGGCTTGATCATCAGAAATGTTCTCTCCATCGTCTCCTACCCCTTTCACATGACCGAACCGTTCCTTAATAATTGCGTTTATTTACAAAATGAGCGATATCCCTCAAGCTTTTCTTCGCCGGAATATCAGGAAGTCCTTCTAGTGCAGCCAACGCTTTCTGAATATATCGTTCGGCAAGCTTCTCGGATTGCTCAATCCCGCGGCTGCCGCGGATGAGTCGAATCGCTTCCGTTGTGTCCGCAGTACCGTCTGATTCTCGAATACGATCGATCTCACGGAGCAACGGTTCACGAATGGCAGCCTCCTGCAAAGCCAGAAGAACCGGCAGCGTCATATTGCCCTGGCGAATATCAGAGCCTGGCGGTTTGCCGATCTGCTTCGCTGTTCCGCATAAATCAAGCAGGTCGTCGCGAATCTGGAACGTCATCCCAACGTTATAGCCGTACCGATACAGTTGATTGGCCGCTTTCTCGCTTGCTCCCGCGGCAATAGCGCCAAGCTGGCAGCTGATTGCGATGAGCAGTGCCGTCTTGCGTCGAATACGCAGCAGATAGCGACGAATCGATTGCTCCGTATTGAAGAAATCGCGAATTTGCTCCATTTCGCCAATACACATCTCGACCATTGCTTTGGAGAGGATCTGATGGATGCGCGGGTTATCGAGCTGCGTCGCCACCGTGAGCGCCCTGCCGTGAATATAGTCACCCGTATACATCGCGATTCGATTGTCCCATTTGGATTTGACGGTCAGCTGACCGCGGCGAGTCTCAGCGTCGTCGATGACGTCGTCATGTACGAGCGATGCCATGTGGATTAATTCCAGCGGCACGGCAACCCATTTCATAACGTCGAGATTGTATTGACCGAACTTGCCGGAGAGCAGCACGATGACTGGACGAATCCGTTTGCCCCCTGCCTTCAGCAGATGGTTCGATGTCTCCGTCAGCATCGCATGATCCGATGTGACCGCCTTCGCTAACTCCGATTCGATTACGTTAAGATCGCCCTTCATCCGGGCGAATATGTCCATTAGTTTCATTGGTCGGGTTCCACCTTAAGGTTTTGCGCATGCAAAACCAACTTCGTAAGCATATCAACTATTGAAAAATGCGATATCCGGCTCGCTTTCGAGCAGACCGAGCTGAGCGGCGTAACGGAAGTACAGCCGAAGCCCTTCTTGTCTTCGCTGACCGAAATCATATTTGAGCGTTCTAAAATAATGATGCCAATAGTCCGGCGTGCCGCCAAGCTGTTCACACGCTTGACTTACGAGCGGACTAAGATCGGCCAAGCTTTTATTTTTACTATCTATCATAGCACGATGGACAGCCGCAATCACATCCTGTTGTGCTGACGCTGCATCTTTACGGACGGCTACTACGGCATACGTCATTCCGTAGCCAGTAAAACGATGCCACATCTCACCTAAGTCAATGACCTCAAGCCCATGGTCCCGCCATGATGCTTGAATCGCGGTGTCGCCGATTAGAAGCGCTGCATCCGCATGCTCGAGCATACGGTCAAGATCAGGCTCCATCGTCTCGTACGAAGGATTCCCTTCCAGATAGCAGGACATGAGAATTTTGAGCAAATTAACCGAAGTCGCAGACGTATTCGTCATGGCGATCCGACCGTTGCGCACCTCATCCAGCGGCTTCTTCAGGAACAACAGGATGGAATGCACGGTACCTTCGGAACTCACCGATAAATCGGGGAGCAGTAAATATTGTTCTGCGTGATAAGCATAAGCAAACGACGATACAGCAGACATCGCCAGCTCGCCGTTCATCAAAGCTCGATTCAGCTGCGCAGGAATCCGGGAGACGATGTGCGCGCCGTGCGGCGCAAGCACATCCTCGGTTGCATAATGGAACAATGGCCACGCATTCGCGTAATCAATTCTTCCGACGGACAGCGGTTGTTCACTCCGCATGTCCTTCACCTCCCCATCTCTTGAATAGGCGGTGTTCAATCGCCATGATGTCCAATACTTTGCCAACCAAGAAATCGACAAGGTCATCTATAGACTGCGGACCAAAGTAAAAAGCCGGCATCGCCGGCACAAGCTTAACGCCCATTCTGGCGAGTGTCAGCATATTTTCCAAATGAATCGCATGCAGCGGCGTTTCTCTTGGTACGATGATGAGCTGACGCCCTTCCTTCATCATGACATCCGCTGCTCTTGTCATCAGGTCATCCGATATCCCATGTGCGATGGATGCGAGCGTTCCCATCGAGCAAGGCATGATGATCATACCGTCAACCCGGTACGAACCGCTTGCAATAGAAGCGCCGATATCGGCATTCGGGTGGAAGGTCAGTCGACCTCCACCTTGAACGCTGCTGAATCGATCCTGGAGTGCAGCCTGCCGTTTCGTAACGTCCCAGCCAAGCTCCTCTTTCAGGACGCGCCAGCCGGCATCCGTCACCACAACATGAACGTCTGCGCCTTCACGGAGCAGCACTTCGATCAACCGAATGCCGTAGATGGATCCGCTTGCTCCTGTAATGCCAACGACCCAGCGAGGAGGCCGCATAGCTGTGCCGTTCTGCAGTCCGGTTACCATTGACGCAGTACCAGCACATCCAAGATTGTAAAGGCGAACAATACAACGCTAAGCGTTCCGTTCATTGGGAAGAATGCAATCTGTACGCGGCTCAGGTCGTTCGGACGAACCAGCCAATGCTGATAGAACAAAATGATGATTGCAATAATCGTCCCAACCAAATAGAGCCAGCTTAGATTCGTCAGAATGACAAGGGATGCAAAGCAAACTGCCGTTGCAATATGGAACGAACGTGCGATCCACAGCGCACGGCTAATGCCGAAGCGTGCTGGTATCGAGTGAACCTTATGCTTGCGGTCAAACTCAAAGTCTTGCGTAGCGTATACCGTATCGAAGCCTGCAAGCCACAATGCAACCGCTGCATACAGAACCCAAGCTGAGGCATCGAACTTGCCCGTGACAGCTACCCATGCGCCAAGCGGCGATAAACCAATGGTCAGGCCAAGTACAACGTGACAAAGCCATGTGAAGCGCTTCGTATAAGAGTACAACACGAGCATGAAGACTGCGACCGGCATCAATTTGACGCACAGCGGGTTCAACTGCGTGGAAGCCCAAATCAGAAGAGCGAATGATACGATAATGAATGCAATAACTTCTCCGACTTTCAACAAACCAGCAGGGATCGCACGTTTCTCCGTCCTCGGATTAAGCGCGTCGATGCCGGCATCGATCAGCCGGTTAAGACCCATTGCCGCGCTGCGCGCGCCGACCATGGCAAGAATAATCCATCCGATCTCGGACCATTCAGGCAGCTTGTCATTCTCGACGATACCGCCAAGAATGGCGCCCATGAATGCGAATGGCAATGCAAAAATCGTATGTTCGAACTTGATCATTTCTAAGAAGATGCGTATTTTGCGTATCATGCCTTGTCTTTCCCCTTTACGCCGATATGCAGCGCAGCGACGCCACCCGTCAAAGGAAAGGCTTGTACGTTCTGCAGACCGGTATCTCTGAACATCTGCGCTAGTTGATCGCGACCCGGAAACGCCCGGAGCGATTCAGGCAGCCATTTATATTGCTCGTAGCTCTTCGCTACGAAGCGGCCGATTAACGGTAAAATGCGTTCGAAGTACAAATTGTACATGCCCTTGAATGGCTGCCAAGTCGGCTTCGACACCTCTAAGCAGACTACGCGCCCCCCCGGCTTGACGACGCGCTGCATCTCTTGCAGCACTCGCGTATAGTCCGGTACGTTACGTAGGCCGAATCCAATGGTCGCATAATCGAAAGAGTTGTCCGGAAAAGGCAGCTCCATCGCGTTGCCCTGTACGAGCTCGATCTGATTGCTCAGCCCTTCCTTATTCACCTTCTGTTTGCCGACCTCCAGCATATTCGAGCTAAAATCAAGCCCAACCGTTCGGCCATTCTGGCTTGCCTTCGCAATGGCGATCGTCCAATCGCAGGTACCGCAGCAAAGATCGATTGCTGTTGCTCCTGGCTGAACATTCATTTGCTTCATCGTAAATTTGCGCCATGCCTTATGACGGCGGAAGCTGATCAAGTCATTCATTAGATCGTATTTAGGCGCGATCTTCTGAAAGACGGATTGTACATGTGATTCCTTAGAATGAATATCCACGCTGTCACCTCATCTCACTATGCATCACCGGTGCCGCCAGCGATTGCAGGAATGACTCTGCGATGCTGCTTAGCTCTCCGGCGCACTGACTATTCGTCAGACGTTCTATCGCTGCCTTTAATTGCTCTACTTGCTGTGCAAGCATCTCCTCAAGCAGCTCCGCAATGCGATATCTGCTTGCCAGCTCGATGCATGCCTGCTGGGAATTATCGGTACCGGCAAGGTTTAACAAAAGCTGCCGATCCGCATCTGTCCCGACATCCACGATGTACCAGTATCCCCAACCATCTAATCGCTGCTGCCGTGCTTGCTGCCATTCCTCGTGAATGGTTTCACAACGAGCGACTGTAATAAGCAAGTCGTTCCATTGACTGGATAACGGCGCTTCCAGCATCTCATCGAAGGCTCGGAACAACTCCGATTTAATTAAAGCTCTATAGGCCACATATTGATCTGGCGACATCCGATTTTGTTGCTGCTGGTTGTAGAAATTCATTTTCAATCGATTGACTTCGCACACCGCTTCGCTTAGCTTGCGCACCATGCCGACCTTGCCTGCTTGAGCAAGCAGGTTATAGAATCGGCTGCTGTAATAGTCGCCGCCCAGTACGTTCAACTGTCTAGCACGCATCGCCCGCTCAGATAGCGGTGACGTATTCGTGTCTATTCGATCATGTGTATCAAGGCCCATCTGAACGAGCGCTACGACGACCGCATACAGCTCATGATGCTCCTGTTCTGTGCCATAGGCATTCAAACAAGCAGCAAGAAGCCGTATGCGCGCTTCTGGAAAAGCAGGCAATTCCGCATATAGCGAAAGCATGTCGTGCTCGGTGTATTTGCGAGTAAGTTGTACGATTCGGTCATGTATCATTAAGAAAGCCTCCGAACAGAGCAGCAGTGCTTGCTGTCCAATTATCTAAACTATTATAGCACAAACAGGCTATTGCGCCTACGCATGCTCTTGTTGTTCACGATATTGCTACAGGAGGCTAATCATTCACTGCTGCTGATCAATGAAAGCTGCGTTCCGCTTCGACTGCCAGAGCGGCGTAAAGGATAAACGCAGCCGATTGCGCCAATACGAATCGGTCTCTGCATTCGATATGCCATGCCAGCCTTCCTCACCAAGGCCGACCCAACGGTCGGTCCGTCTGACATCCGCGGCAAGCAGCAGCCGATAGCCGCCACGACTCTGACTTTCTGAGCGCTCGAACACGCCAGTCTCTGCAGATTGCGGCAGCTCGCCGACTCGAAGCAGAACGCGATCCACATTGGACAGCTGAATGAAAGACATCTGCCAGATTTGCTCGGCATCCTTCATCAACGTGCGCACTGCTTCATCATCAAGCGTTTCATCAGACGGTATGATTAAATCAAGCGAAAGCGTCGGCGAAGACCAGTCCACTCGTTTCACTTTCGCATGCAGCGAGAGCGTCAGCAGCCAGTCCACAAGATTCGTATTGCTCAGCCGTTTCTCCACGGCTTGCGTGTTCGTCATATCGCGCAGCACGGGTGCTGCTTCATGTGGGTGAATAAACATCAGCATTCCTGTTATTAAAGCTGTAACCAGACATGCAGCCAGCATCGATCGGCCAAAAGGCATAGAGGATCCCCGCTTTCGCTTAACTGCTTTACTAAACAGCAGCCAGCTTGTTCTTCCTCTTATTGTACGATTCGAAGCCGAATGTCATTCCAATACCGTGAACAACAAAAAAAGCAGGCAATGCCTGCAGATGCTTCGGATTATTTAGTTATCCGTTTCAATCGTCCCATACTTCGTCAAAACAGTCGCTTTACCACGGATTTTGATGGCAGATGTATGGTCGGTAAATTGAAAAATAAACACCTCGCCCCGATCAAGCTTCTCCGTATGGTGGAATTTCGTATCGGTGCCACGTGTCAGTCCAATGACGACGACGCCTTGTTCCTTTGCCTTCACAACAATGTATTCGCCTTGGTTGTTATTGTTTTCCATGCCGCACCCTCCCTATGTCGCTCGCGGATAATTTGCTAATGGCTACAAAAAACTGCTCCTTTCGCAGCGAAGCGAGAAGCAGTGTAAACTTCGTTATGTATTGCGAATCACAATTTATGCAAAATTGACTCTATCAGAAGTGTATATACGATGTCAATAGAACGGCGCGGACTGAAGCCCAGACATTGAAAAACGCCCGGAGGACTTCCCTGCCGGACGTTCGCAAATGGTATTAGTTGGAGCAAAGGTCTTTCAACGACTTGCCTGGTTTGAAGGCAGGCATTTTACTCGCAGGGATATCGATTTCTTCGCCCGTTTGCGGGTTCCGTCCTTTACGAGCTTGACGCTCGCGAACTTCGAAGTTGCCGAACCCTACCAACTGGACTTTATCACCGGTTTGGAGCGCGTCGGAAATCGCGTCGAATACAGCGTCAACTGCTTTCGTCGCATCCTTCTTCGACAAATCTGTCAACTCAGCCACTTTAGCAATCAGATCCGTTTTATTCAATGGTTTCACCTCCCCTGATGGCAGCGTGAGACGGTTCATTATCTTCTGTTTCTCCGATTGTTGCAAAAATATACCTGAGGCGAACAAACTTATAGTAATACAGCCGATTCTCAATTACAAGTATGTGTTACATTTTCTAAGCCTTACCTATTAATAAGCTACGAATTGTCACGAAATCGGTCTATTTATAGGTAGAAAATCGAGTGTTTCGCCAACACGCAGAAACCGCCTCCCCACGGCCGTAAAGCCATTGGGAAAGCGGTTGTGCATTCCAGCCTATCAGTTAGAGAATAATAGCGATCAGACCACCGGAGCCTTCGTTAATGATGCGGCCAAGCGTTTCCTGCAGCTTATAGCGCGCATTGTCCGGCATCATTGCGATTTTGCCTTGGATGCCTTCGCGGACGATGGAGTGCAGCGATCTGCCGAAAATATCGGACTCCCAAATCTTGATCGGGTCGTTCTCGAAATCCTGCATCAAGTACCGGACAAGCTCCTCGCTTTGCTTCTCGGTACCGATAATAGGCGCGAACTCGGACTCGACGTCGACGCGAATCATATGGATCGATGGAGCGGTCGCTTTGAGTCTTACGCCGAACCGCGAGCCTTGACGGATGAGCTCAGGCTCATCGAGCGCCATCTCGGCAAGCGATGGTGCGGCGATGCCGTAGCCTGTCGTCTTGACCATCTCCAGCGCCTCAGCGAACCGATCATACTCCCGCTTCGCGTGAGCGAACTCCTGCATCAGCTGAAGCAGATGATCCTTGCCTCTGATTTCGACGCCGACGACTTCCATCAAGATTTGGTCGTACAGCTCATCTGGCGCGTACAGGTCGATCTCTGCTACACCTTGACCCATATTCATACCGCTGAGCCCTGCTCGCGCGATAAAATCGTAATCCATGAACTGCGCTACGACGCGATCAACGTCACGCAGCCTGCGAATGTCCTTAACTGTGTCGCGAACCGAATTCTCGTAATTCGTACGCAGCCAGTGGTTATCGCTGAGCACCATAACCCAGCTCGGCAGATTGACGTTGACTTCATGTACCGGGAACTCGTAGAGTACTTCGCGGAGCACCGATACGACTTCATCTTCGCCCATCGACGCCGCACTCAACGCCATGACTGGAATATCATATTTGGCTTGAAGCTCGCTGCGCAGCTGCTGCGTTTCTTCGCTGCGTGGACGAGTCGAGTTGATGATGAGGACGAACGGCTTACCGACTTCCTTCAGTTCGCCGACAACCCGCTCCTCAGCTTCGATGTACGAGCTGCGCGGAATTTCAGCGATCGATCCGTCCGTTGTAACGACGACGCCAAGCGTCGAATGCTCTTGAATAACTTTGCGCGTACCGATCTCAGCGGCTTCTTGGAACGGAATCGGCTCTTCGAACCATGGAGTCGTAATCATCCGCGGACCGTTCTCGTCCTCATAGCCTTTAGCGCCTTGAACCGCATAGCCTACGCAATCGACCAGACGAACGTTAACCTCAAGTCCTTCCGCCACCTTCAGCTTAACCGCCTGATTAGGGACGAATTTTGGCTCCGTCGTCATAATCGTTTTGCCGGCTGCGCTTTGCGGCAATTCATCGATCGCACGGACACGGTCAGCATCATTCGTTATATTGGGAAGCACGACCGTCTCCATGAAGCGTTTAATAAAGGTTGATTTGCCGGTGCGGACAGCGCCGACTACGCCGAGGTAAATATCACCGCCGGTCCGTTCGGCAATGTCTTTAAAAATGTCCACTTTTTCCACTCAATATCCCTCCCAATTGATATTCCGGTACGCCGCCATCTCCACCGGACAAGAGGGGCAGGCTAGCGACTCTACTCGTACAACGTTTTGGACTAGTACTATCTTATTGCGTTACGAGGACAAATATGCCCACATCATTCATGAACATTTCTCTCCATCCGCACGCGCCCGGCCTTCCACGAATCACTTATATGCCCTGCTAGAATAAAAAAGAACTTTATTACGCAGGGCGCGTCAAGCGCTGCTGGTAATAAAGCTCTCTCTCAAAATACTATTCTTAATTCGTATCCGGCTGCGCTTGCGGCTCTCCGTTCACCCACGTAAATGGCGGCGATTTGACCGGCACAAGGTCAGTCGACTGCGCAAGCAGCTCCCGTACATCGTCGCCTTCCTTCGGCGTAGTGCCGCTCTTCTGCACAGCCTGCACAATATCAAGACCGTAGTCCAGATACACGTTGCCGCTGACATCGATCATTGGCGAGATTGCTCTGCCGCTGTAGATCGAGAGAAGCTCGGGCTCTTTCTTGCCGAGCTTGCCGAAATCAATTCGATAGTAGCCAGGATATGCTTCTTCCTTCTTCGGCAGTTCTTGTTTCGAATCGTTGTTCGCATAATCATCCATCCAGCGTTGAATATCGCTTACCTGCTGGTACATTGCAATATCCATCAGCTTTACTTGGCGGGTCGTCTCTTCATTGATGATAATGTAATAATAGTGTCCTCCGCCTTCGAATGCCTGCGACGGCGGATCGGATATGTAATGACGGCTCTTCAGCTTCGGCCAATCGACGCGATACTTCTCGTACTTCGGCGTATCCACACCGCTCGTAATGATCGGCAGCATGCCCGTGTCCGTGAAATATTGATTGATGACCGTCTGCGCGTTCAATACGGCGTCCTTAGCCGGCATTTGATTCTGTACTAGTTGATCTTTAGGGTATAAGCAGCCCGTCGCAGTCGACATGAAGAGGAGCAGCACGAGCGCCGCTCCTCCGCGCCGAACGATACGACGGCTAGCTGCTGCTAGACGTGTTCCTCGTTGCATAGCTTTACAGCTCCATTTCTACCATAACGTATTATCATCATCATTCTGCTGCTCAAGCAGCTTGCGCACGGCTGCTCGAAGCGGATCCTCCGGCAGCATCAATTCGGCGGGGCCCGTTACTTTTGCTTGACAGCCGAGGCGATAGCCTTCCTCATGCAGACTGCCCAGCTTGCGCAGTTCGTTGTCTCCGGTCGGCGATAATCCGAATCGATTCTCACCAACATGACGTACCTTACACATCATACAGGATGCCTTGCCGCCGCAACGCGTAACGATCGGCAGTCCTGCGCGCCTTGCCGCATCCAGTACCGTCGTTCCTCGTTTAATCATTGCCTTCTTCCCGCTAGGCTGAAACGTTACTTCGTAGACGTTATTATTCGTATTCATCGCGTTCCTCCGAGCGTAATGCAGCTGCCCAATCGAATGAGTAAGCCGCCAGAAGACTTCATCCCTCTAAAAATACGGCTTATTAATGGCAGCAATTCGTCCATCTGTTGAAACAACAATCGCTTGGCAGCCCAGTCGATAGCCTTCGTCGAACTCCTCGGGCTCCAATCGGTCCCACTCTTCATCCGTTATCTCGCCAAGCAGTTCCATGCCCTCCGTTACAAGACATCTGCAGCGCGCACATGTGCCACGCGAACAAGAAAACTGCCAATCCACATTTGCCCTCAGCGCAAGATCAAGAATAGACTGTCCTGTGATCGGCTCTATTTCGGCTGTTTTTGTTTTTCCTTTTAGTTCCAGCATATATTCAACCTCTTCTTATGTAAGTACAGTGAATGCGCCGTAAATAAATCCGAATACAAGCATGACGAACGCAACGAGCGACAATACTGCCCGTACGGCGCCTTTCGTCTTATATCTGGCGAACGATATTAGAAAAGCCGAGAAAGCCATTAAGCCAATGCCAACAAACGATATCCACATTTTCGTCATTGGATCCATTTTTTGTATCACCTCTCGTCCTAACGATTCTACCAATCGATTATCATTTGATATGTCGAATCTTTCCGTACTATTATAGCAGAACCCGCCTGTTTGTCCCACCAACGAAACCGCATAGATTATGCCTAGAATTTGAACAAAAAAAGAAACGGCTGACCGTCAAACGCTAACGGCGCCGTTTCGCCTTCCTTATGCGTGAACATTATGTCCGAACCGATGCTTCGGTCGGCCATAGATCACTTCTTAATCATCATCTTCATGATCGTCTCGATATTGTTCATATTCATGCCGCTTGCTTTCACAGCTTTCACGATATCGTTAATCGTCTTGTCGCTGACCGGCACTTTCGCCATTGAGGATACTTGTTTGATCAGCTTCGTGAGTTCCGCCTCGCTCTGCAGCGTGTTCGCCGTAACGCCGCTTGCGATCTTCTTCACTTCCGTTTCCGATATCGCCTTGCCCGTTTTCTTGTTGACGGCATTCAGAACGTCCTTCGACAGGTTTTTATCGTTGCCCATCTATCCGCCGCCTCCTCTCCAAGCGCTGCAACTTCGATTCCATGAATAGCGAATCGTACGCTGCTAGCATCATATGAGAGGGCTTTAGCTTTGGTGTAGGCCCCAGTCCCGAGTGACTTGCTCGCTTTCGTGTGTTCGTCCACGTCCCATCAGCCTATTAACAGCCGTTGTTGGCTCGCAGCCTTCAAACAGTACGCTGTACAGCTGGTCCGCGATTGGCATCTCAACGCCGAACTGCTCTGACAGATGTCTTGCTGCCTTCGTCGTCTTCACGCCTTCGACAACCATACCCATCTGTTCAAGCACAGCTTCGAGCGGAATTCCCTGCGCCAACTTATGTCCTGCACGCCAGTTACGGCTGTGTTTACTGTTGCAAGTTACGACCAAATCACCAACGCCAGCCAGACCCGCGAAAGTGAATGGGTTAGCCCCCATAGCCGTTCCAAGTCGGCTGATCTCCGCTAAACCGCGTGTGAGCAGCGCTGCCTTCGCATTATCGCCGAAGCCCAGTCCGTCCGTCATGCCTGCCCCGATTGCAATAATGTTCTTAATCGCTCCGCCAACCTCTACCCCGATTACATCCGGGTTTGTATAGACGCGGAAGTACGAGTTAATGAACGAATCCTGCGCCTGCTCAGCACGTCCCTGATCAGCCGATGCAACAACGACGGTCGTTGGCTGACGCTTCGCGACTTCTTCGGCATGGCTTGGGCCAGACAATACGCACAGCGATTCCTCTGCGCGTCCTAGTTCTTCGGACAAGACAGTCGTCATCCGCTTCAAAGTATCGGCCTCAAAGCCTTTCGTCGCATGGATGACAAGTGCGGTCTCGGACAAGAATGGTGCAGCTTGTCTAGCTACTTCGCGCATCGCAGAAGAAGGTGCTGTGAACAGGACAAGCTCAGCACCTGAGAGAGCCTGTTCCATTGAGGTTGCAGCGGTCATCGACTTCGGCAGCGGACAATCCGGCAAATATTTGTCATTCCGATGATTGTCATTCACTTCGGAAGCCTGCGATTCGTTACGCGTCCAGAGCGTAACGTCGAATCCGTTGTCTGCAAGCACCATTGCAAGCGCAGTGCCCCAACTGCCGGCAACCAGAACAGCAGCTTTGCCCTTGCTGTTCTCAATCTTTGCGAATGTCATGATCTATCCTATCCTCTCTTCGCGCCCAGCTTGTTCTCTTTGCCTTGTACAAGCTTCACCAGATTGGAACGGTGGCGTACAAATGCAAATACGCAAATAAGCAAGCTTGCCCAAAGCATCGGTCCGCTGCCTGTCATGACGCCAATACCGACCGGCACAAGCGCGGCAAACAGGAGGGAACCAACTGAGACATAACGCGTTGTCGCTATAACAGCGATCGCGACAACACCAGCAATAAGCGCCGGAATGAAAGCGAGTGTTGCAATGACGCCAACCGTCGTTGCAATACCTTTGCCGCCTTTGAAACGGAACCAAACAGGCCAGTTATGACCTACGATGGCTGCAAGACCGCACAGCACCGGCGCCCAAGAATCATAACCGCCATTCAAAGCGTGTCCGATCCAGACAGCAGCAACACCCTTGGCAATATCAAGGATGAATACTGCGATACCTGGACCTTTCCCCAGTACACGCAATGTGTTCGTTGCACCCGCATTGCCGCTGCCGTGCTGGCGAATATCAATGCCCTTCACCAGTCGCGCTATGACAATGCTGAATGACACCGAACCTAACAAATAACTGATAATTACCGCTATGACTGCGTTCAACAAGCTTGTTCTCCCCTACTTGTCTAGCCAAACGACTAGTCGATTATGGTACGCATCGGTTTCGTCAATGCTCATTAATCCGAATCGGACTTGCGTCTAGTGAACAAACGTACCGGCGTGCCGTCGAAGTTGAAAGCAGCACGGATTTTGTTCTCCAAGTACCGTTCGTACGAGAAGTGCATAATCTCTGGATCATTAACGAAGATGACAATCGTCGGCGGCTTCGTTGCAACCTGCGTTGCATAGTTAATGCGCAGACGTTTGCCTTTATCCGTAGGCGGAGGATTGATGGCAACCGCATCGGAAATAACATCGTTAAGAACGTGGGTCTGAATCCGCAACGCATGCTGCTCCGATACGTGGTTCACAACCGGCAACAGCTTATGTAAGCGTTGTTTTGTTTTGGCGGACAGATAAACGATTGGTGCATAGTGCATGAACAGGAAGTTATCGCGAAGATCCTCCGTGAACAGCTGCATCGTTTTCTCGTCTTTCTCCACGACATCCCACTTGTTCACGACAAACACACTTGCCTTGCCTGCCTCATGCGCATAACCGGCAATATGCTTATCTTGATCGATGATGCCTTCCTCGCCATTGATAAGAATAAGAACGACATCGGCGCGTTCAATGGCTTTCATCGAGCGCATGACGCTGTATTTCTCGGTCGTCTCATAGACTTTGCCGCGCTTGCGCATGCCGGCCGTATCGATCAGTACATATTTCTGACCATCACGTTCGAATGGCGTATCGATCGCATCACGCGTAGTGCCTGCAATATCGCTTACGATAACGCGTTCTTCACCTAGCAACGCATTAACGAGCGACGACTTGCCGACGTTCGGTCGGCCGATCAGCGCGACACGGATTACATCCTCATCATATTCCTCGTCCACCTGCTCCGGCAGCTTCTCAATCGCAGCATCCAGCAAATCGCCGATACCTGTGCCATGAGAGCCGGATATCGCTACAGGCGTTCCGAAGCCTAATCCATAAAATTCATATACGTCGTCCATGCGGTTGAAGTTATCAACTTTGTTCACCGCTACGACAACGGGTTTATGCGAACGGAATAGCATTTGCGCTACTTCGTCATCCGCATGGGTCATTCCGGCTTTTGCATCTACCATGAATATAATTACATCAGCTTCTTCGATTGCAAGCTCAGCCTGCATCCGAACCGATTTCATGATCTCGTCTTCGCCATCGATCTCGATACCGCCGGTATCGACGATGCTGAACGCTCTGCCGCTCCATTCGCCGGTTCCATAGATCCGATCACGGGTTACACCCGGTTTATCTTCTACGATGGCCAGCCGGTCGCCGATGACCCGATTAAAGATGGTGGACTTCCCCACATTCGGCCGTCCGACTATTGCGATAACGGGTCTTGCCATAACATTCCAACTCCTTCGATCATACTCACGACTTCCACTATAACAAAAAACATACCGCTTGGCTAACATTTCATAGTAGAGGTTTCTCAAAAATTCCGCTTTTTTGAACATGCGCTATTAACATGGACGTCTATTCTTCTCCGCCGCCGGTGCCGGCGAATCGGAACCGCCATTTGTCAACGGCGGATCGCATCATTCGGAACAGCAGTCCGAGGACGCATGTTGTAAACAAAGCAAGCAAGTAGCTATCCCACCATGCCAAGGATCCAATCGTGATGCCACTTAGCGAATGTTCTTGCTGCAGCCATCCTACAAGCACCGGTTGCAATACAGATGCAAACGTTACAACAACAAATCGCATCGCGCTATTGGCAGGCGACATGAGTACAGCCGATATGCCCGTCATAAAGGCTGCGTCCAAGGTCGCATGATAAACAATAAGCACAGGGTCATTCATATATAAAATGCGAAGCCATCCCCCCATCATAGCGGACAATATAGATGCGAATAGAACGTAAACTCGCTGCAGGGATCCTTCCTGACGATGCAGCATCATACCGGCGATCGCCCATATTGTCAGCCAACAAACCGACAGTTGAATCGAAATGCTCTCCTGATGATTCAACCACCGATCAAGCGACAAGGAGAAAGGATTTGTTAGCATACAGCCAGCTGCCAATATCGTCAAATAGGGCATTGGAATTCGTTCGGCAATCAGATCTTTCCAGCCAGTCGTGAATAGAATGAAGAAAATAATCGTTAGCCCGAGCGACAAATAACCGGCATTCATTGTACAATTTCACCTCGCATACCTCTATTATGCGCTGTGACATTCACTTCTACCCTCCTTAAGCCTACTATCCGGCTAAATCCTCCTTGCAAGAGCCTCCCCAAGCAAAAGGAACTTGAGATAGGCAGAGGCGCATGTAAGTTACATGGAAAGCCAGGACTCGCGAACCCCGCTTTCTTGTGAACCACAGCTTCCTATTATAAGTAAGAAATAAAAAAATCCCCCTCGTCCTGGTCAAGACCCTAATTAATGGACAGTAAGAAAAACCCCTACTTCGCAAGCTGGCTCTGGTAC
>NZ_BTCK01000054.1:0-43173 GCF_033239625.1 Paenibacillus sp. CCS19 | reverse complement strand
ATGCACCACATGGGAGCGGTACGCCGCCAGCGAGCGCAATAAGGTGCAGAAATGCACCACATGTGAGCGGAATGCTACCAACGAGCGCAATAAGGTGCAAAAATGCACCACATGTGAGCGGTACGCCGCCAGCGAGGCAATAAGGTGCAGAAATGCACCATATGAGTGTCCAACTACCGCCCACGCGCCTCCGCCCAGCGCCCCCTTAATATAGTGAACGCCATCTAAGCCGTTTAACTGCAAGCTTTTCTCCACCAGCTTGTCATGCTCGTCAAGCTAGTCTGCATATTTGGCCAAGTCTGCACATAGACATGTTATCAGTTGTTCACACAAAGTGCTGAAGGGGTTGATCGCATGCGTCGGATCGTATTGATCACGGCCATTATGATGCTCATCACGGTGGTGGCATCCGCCTGCGGAGCTAAAAATGCAGACTCGGTCGTAAAAGAACTGGACAAGGTGCAGAACAAGCTGCAAAGTTACCAAGCAAAAGGAACGATGACGCTCAACACAAGCCAGCAGCCGCTCGAGTACAAGGTAGAGGTATGGTACCAGAAGGATCATTATTATCGGATTGCTCTGACGAATGCCAAGAAGGATATTACGCAAATTGTGCTTCGTAACGATGACGGCGTGTTCGTGCTGACCCCTAGATTGAACAAAGTGTTCCGTTTCCAAAGCGACTGGCCGGACAACCAAGGACAGGTTTACCTGTACCAAACGCTGCTGTCCAGCATCCTGCTCGACCAATCGAGACAGTTCGCAACCGAGAACGATTCGTACGTATTCGACGTTATGGCCAACTACCAGAACGGATCGCTCGCTCGGCAAAAAATTTGGCTGAACAAAGAGGACTTCGCGCCTCGCCAAGTCGAAGTGTCCGATACAAACGCGGCGGTGATGGTGAAAGTGACGTTCGATGAGTTCAACTTCGATCCGAAGTTTGAGAAGAACGCCTTCGATACGCAGGCTAACCTGAATACCGGCAGCAGCACGCCGTCGACGGGTGATCAAGCCGGAACGACAGATAATACGAATACGCAGCAGCCTTCCAAGGATAATACAGCGACTAATGGAACGGAAGAGCAAGGCGGCAACACGGACACGACGGGCGATCAAGGGGTTAAGGATGAGCAAACGGATGAGCAGGAAGCGGATGAAACGACAGCGCAGCCGCTTGACTTCCTCGAGCTCGACCCAATGTATCTGCCGGACGGCGTAGCGTTCAAGGATTCGCAGGAAATTACGTTCGGCGGCAACCCGGGCATCATGCAGCGTTATCAAGGAACGTACAACTTCAGTATCATTCAGACGCAGCCGAAGGATGTCGCAACTTCCTATATACCAGGCTATCTGCGCGACCTCGGCTTTACGATGGGCTCCATCAGCGATGGCGAAGAGCAGCAGACGCTGACGTGGACCTATCAAGGCATTGAATACCGCCTGACGAGCGCGGACCTGCCAGAGGACGAAATGGTGCTTATCGCCCAATCGATGGATGAAGGCGCGACGAAGTAATTCGGCAGTACAATAAGGACAGCGTGATCCGATGAGGGTCGCGCTGTCTTTTTTACGCATAACTTACCCTAGGCGGGGATGCGCATCATCGATTAGCATTAGCAGCATCCCTGTTCATTTCAAATTTCTTCCGTACGGAAAACGGTTCAGTTTCATTGACACTGCTAGCCTCAACCTTTAACATAGTTTTTATTGGATTTGTTACGGCATGAGAAGAAGGTGACGATGAGTGGAAGCTTTTTATCGCGCAACGCGAGCGGAAATTTCGCTGAATGCGCTGCGCAGCAATTTGACGGCATTTCGACAAGCGATTCCAAGTGACATGCTGCTGATGGCATCTGTGAAAGCGAATGCTTATGGACATGGTGCAGTACAGATTGCGCGGGAAGCGGAAGCGTTCGGCGTTGATTACATGGGGGTTGCATTTCTGGATGAGGCGCTGCAACTGCGGCTCAGCGGGATTCGCACTCCGATTCTAGTGTTAGGCTATGTACCTCCTGCAGGGCTTGCCGTTGCTCGGGAGCATAATATTGCGATTGCCTTGTTTCGAGATGATATTCTCGAGGCTGCGGCTGCACTGCCGGATAACGGGAAGAAGCTTAAGGTGCATATTAAGATCGATTCCGGCATGGGCCGACTTGGGAAGCTGGCGGGCGGCGAAGCGGAAGCGTTCATCGAGCGAGCGCTGAAGGTGCAGCAGATCGAAGTCGAAGCCTTATTCACCCATTACTCCAAAGCGGATGAGCTGGACAAAACGTATACGGCGCAGCAGCATGAGCGATTCCGGGGCGTAGTTGACTACGTGAAGAAGAATGCGCTGCCGATCCGATTGTTTCATGCAGCGAACAGTGCGACGGGGATCGATACGCCCGAATGGGGACTCGGCATGCTCCGACTTGGCATTGGCATGTACGGCATTTATCCTTCTGAAGAAGTGAATAAGCAGCGTATCCAGCTTGAACCCGTCATGTCGCTGAAGACAGCGATTGCTATGACGAAGACAGCCCCGCAAGGCTGGGGGATCAGCTACGGTGCGCGTTATATAACGTCCGGCGAAGAACGAATCGGCACGCTGCCAATCGGATATGCAGACGGCTACAGCCGAATGCTGACCGGCAAAGCAGAGGCGCTCGTGCGCGGCGTACGTGTTCCGGTGCTCGGATCGATCTGTATGGATCAATGCATGATCGCGCTTGGACCTGCTGAGGCTGACGGCTGCGCGATCGCGCCAGATGAAGAGGTTGTGCTGCTTGGACGCCAAGGCGAAGAATGGATAACGGCGGATCAAATCGCAGAGCAGCTAGGCACGATTCCTTATGAAGTGACCTGCATGCTCGCAGCGCGCGTGCCTCGCGTCTACAGAAGAGGCGAAGAAGTGACAGCAGTTGTCAATCCATTATTGGACTAGTATTAATTTCCTTTGCGTAAATTGTGATTTGCAGCAGGAATATTGCATTTTACCTCGAAATTTATTGCAATCAGATTTAAAGTGGCTTATCCGGCGTCCATTCTCGAATAGGAATACATGCAGCAACTAGACCGTTGCATAACGCTTCTATTCGCTTCATAAGTATGTGGAGTATAGCGCCATCGTTAATTTGACATAATGGTTATAAGGGTCTGGAAAAGTTTTGGAGGTGCGAGTTCGGTGGCCAATTTGCAGAACACCAAGAGGATCATGATCAGCTTGCCGGATCAGCTGCTGGAGGAAGTCGACGGCATCGTCGCCAAAGAAAATTCCAACCGCAGCGAATTTATCCGTCAGGCTATGAAGCTGTATCTGATGGAGCGAAAGAAGCGGCAAATCCGCGAATCGATGCAGCGCGGATATATGGAGATGGCTAAGATCAACTTGAATATGGCCTCGGAAGCATTTCACGCGGAGGAAGATGCCGATCATACGCTCGGCCGTCTCGTAAGCGGGGTGTAAAGCTTGATCGTAAAACGCGGCGATGTATTTTTTGCGGACTTGTCACCCGTTGTGGGGTCTGAGCAAGGCGGCGTTCGTCCCGTACTCGTTATCCAAAATGATATCGGCAACCGATTCAGCCCGACGGTCATCGTGGCAGCCATTACCGCTCAGATCCAGAAGGCGAAGCTGCCTACGCATGTCGAGATCGAAGCGGAATCGCACGGCTTCGATCGGGATTCCGTTGTGCTGCTCGAACAGATCCGTACAATCGACAAACAGCGGCTCACGGACAAAATTACGCATTTGGACGACGAAATGATGCGTAAAGTCGATGAAGCGCTGCAAATCAGCGTTGGATTAATCGATTTCTAAATCAACCTCTTCAGCCTCTGACGACATTCGTCAGAGGCTTCTTGTTTTCCTTTTTGTACGTCAATTGTTCGGGCAAATCCTGCTATGTGGGAAAACAGGACTGCGTATTCCGCGCCTAGAAGGTACGATTACAGCATAGAGAAGACTTGAATCCGGTACGCGGATGACGTTTGGAGGGAATCGCATGAAGGTGCTGGCACTGAAACATTTTGAATTCGATGATACGATGGCGCTGGAGCAGTGGACATCCCTTGGCGCGCATGAGCTGCTTATCGTGGACCCGGCTAATGGGTTAGTAGAAGCGTGGCTGGAAGCGGCCGAGCTGCTCGTCATTCTCGGCGGTCCGATGAGTGCATACGATGACGAGAAGCTCGATTGGCTCGTAGAAGAGAAGCGGTTTATTGCACGGGCGATTGAGCAGGATAAGAAAATATTAGGCATTTGCCTCGGGGCGCAGCTATTAGCGGAGCTTCTAGGCGGCAGTGTGCATCGTCACGAAACGAAGGAGATTGGATGGCATCGGATCGAGCGGACGGCGGAGCGGCATCCTTGGGTTGATGATCTGCCGGAGGCGTTTCATTCGTTCCAGTGGCATGGCGATACCTACGTTCTGCCGAAGGAAGCGCGCCGTCTGGCGGAGTCGGAAGCATGCGGACAGCAGGCTTTCGCTTGGGGCGATCGCATTCTAGCGCTGCAGTTCCATCTCGAGACGACGCCTGCCTGCATCGATCAGATGCTTACGCGTTGGGCGAATGAGTTGGTGTCGGCGCCCTATGTGCAGGATGCGGCTCACATTCGCTCGGAGATCGGCCGGAGCAGCGAATCGTTCCGTATGCTTCACATGATTTTGGATCGCATTGCGGCGAGTTAGCCCTATTTCTATTCAAAAAGGCCCAGCAGCATACCGTGCTGCTGGGGCTTCTTTCGTTTCGTTGCTATTTCTGACCCAAAGCTGCCTTGCCGTGCTCGCCGGTTCGTATTCGGACCACGTCAGCGATTTCGGTGACGAAGATCTTTCCGTCGCCGATCGAGCCGGTACGTGCTGCGTCGACGATCGCTTCGAGCGCTGGTTCATAGATGTCGTCGCTGACGACGGTTTCGATCTTATTTTTGAGCACAAAATCGGTCTGGTACTCAACGCCGCGATACTGAGTGCGCACTCCTTTCTGAATGCCCTGGCCGCGCACATCGCTGATCGTCATGCCGCTAATGCCGACTGAGTGGAGGGCAGCTGTTACATTGCTCAGCTTCTCGGGTCGAACGATGATCGTTAGCAGTTTCATGCGTTGTTAGACTCCTTTCATCTCTGGGATGGCCGCAACCGGGGAGCCGCCTGGGCTGAAGTCGCCTTGTCCAAGCGGTCTAGGCAGCTCGCTGCGAACCGCTTCGAACGTGTTATACGCATTCTCGCCGTGGAGGCTTAAATCGAGGCCGGTCAGCTCTTGTTCTTCGGTAACGCGGAGAGGAGTGAACAAGGAGATGACTTTCAGGATAACGAACGTGCCGACCGAAGCAAGACCGACTGCAACGAGCACGTCGACCGCTTGAATGCCAACCTGCGCGGCATTGCCGTGGATTAGGCCGTCCGCACCAGCTGGATTCACTTTCGTGCTGGAGAAAATACCGGTCGCAATCGCGCCCCAGATGCCGCCGATGCCGTGAATGCCGAAGACATCGAGCGAATCGTCGTATTGCAGCTTTGCTTTAACGACATGAAGTCCCCAGTAGCAGATGACGCTTGCGAGCGCGCCGATCGGAATCGCCGACAATACCGATACGAAGCCTGCTGCAGGCGTAATCGCGACCAGTCCGGCAATGACGCCGGTAACGCCGCCGCCGAGCGTCGCTTTTCCGCGCAGCATCTTCCCCATTGCCATCCAGAGAACGCCGCCTGCTGCTGCAGCTACTTGCGTCGTAACAACTGCGAGGCTTGCCAGACCGCCCGATGCAAGAGCGCTGCCGGCATTGAAGCCGAACCAGCCGAACCAGAGACACATGCCGCCGACCATGAAGAAGATGAGGTTGTGCGGTGGCAGCGTCTTGTTCGGGAAGGAGCGGCGCTTACCGACGACTAAGGCAGCGACCAGTGCGCTGACGCCCGAGAGGATATGAACGACGGTACCGCCTGCGAAGTCCAGACCGCCAAGCTTGGACAGCCAGCCGCCGCCCCAAGCCCAGAACGCCATCGGCGCGTACACCAGCGATACCCACAGGATGCAGAAGGGAACCCATGCCGAGAAGCGAATCCGTTCCGCGACGCCGCCGGAGATGAGGGCGGTTGTAATGGCGGCGAACATGCCTTGATAACACGCGAATATGAGGTGAGGAATCGTGAGGCCGTCTTTGGCATCCATGCCTACACCATCGAAGCCGAGGAAGTCGAATCCGCCGAACATGCCGCCTATCCCTGGGCCGAAGGCGAAGCTGTATCCCCATAGTACCCATACTAAGGTGACAATGACGAATGCGCTTAAGCTGTGCATGACCGTCGATAGAATGTTACGTTGACCGACGAGTCCCCCATAGAATAAGGCAAGTCCGGGCATGAACATGAACATGACAAGCACGGTCGATACGATAATCCAAGTCGTGTCTCCTGTGTCGATCGCAGATGTCGCGGCAGCCGCATCTTCTGCGAATGCCGCCATTGGCAGCGCCGTGAGGCTAAGCACGAGTAAAGCCAGAACGAATACATACTTCTTCCAACCATTGAACCTTCTCGTTGATCGCATCGTTCAATCCCTCCTAATATTTATGTAAGAATTACTGACACGATTATGGCCTAAAGTCGCAGGTCTCGTACATTGAACTATCCCATTATGTGATAATTGGTCAGAGTTTTCAGAATTTACTTTCTTTTATCTCGATATGCGGGAAATGAGTATTTGAGGTTGTTCTTTTACGGGATATGATTGTCACATAAGTTAACATCACAAACGAAAAGTGAGGGAGAAACATGACACAACTTTCTGTAACGTTAGCGAATCACCCGCTTGAGCCGCTCTCGCGTGAAGAGCTGAAGGCAGCCGTACAAATTCTGAAGGATCAGCGTCAGCTGACCGAAGCGGACCGCTTCGTATCCGTATCGCTGAAAGAGCCGAAGAAGGAAGTTGTGATCGGGTTTGATGGGACGCAGCCGTTCGATCGCGAAGTGTTCATTATTATTCTGAACAAACAGGACAATGCGACGTACGAGGCAGTTGTATCGCTCGCTTCTCAGCAAGTCGTATCTTGGGTTCATGTGCCTGGGGTGCAGCCGATGATTATGCTCGATGAACAAGTCGAATGCGAGGCGGCCGTTCGCAAGAGCTTGCTGTTTATTGAAGCGCTCGAACGTCTCGGCATCGATACGCCGGAGCTTGTTATGGTCGATCTGTGGTCGCCGGGCAACTGGGGGACGGAAGAGGATGCGACGGAACGCTTGGCGCGGCCGCTTTGCTTCCTTCGCAGCGATGAGAAGGATAATGGATACGCTCGTCCGCTCCCGATTGTGCCTATTGTGGATCTGAACAAGATGGAAGTGCTTCGAGTAGAGGAATACGAATACACGGCGATTCCATCGAAAGCCTTCAACTATACGCCAGACCGAGTAGGTCCGCTGCGCAGTACGATCAAGCCGGTAGAGATTACGCAGCCGGAAGGTCCAAGCTTTGCAATCAACGGCCATGAAGTTGAATGGGAGAAATGGAAGTTCCGCATCGGCTTCAACGCCCGTGAAGGCTTGACGCTCCATACGCTTTCATACAACGATCAAGGCCGCGAGCGGCCGGTCATGTACCGCGGCTCGTTGTCGGAGATGGTTGTTCCGTACGGTGATCCTGGTCCGATCCAGAACCGTAAGAATGCATTCGACAGCGGCGAGTACGGCATCGGCCAGCTGGCGAACAGCTTGGAGCTCGGCTGCGACTGTGTCGGGTATATCAAATATTTCGACGGCGTTATGTCCGACAGCAAAGGCGAGCTTTTTGTCATCAAAAATGCGATCTGCATGCACGAAGAAGACTTCGGCATTCTGTGGAAGCACACGGACTGGCGGACAAACGATGTGGAAGTAAGACGTTCCCGCAGATTGGTCGTCTCCTCGATTTCGACCGTTGCGAACTACGAGTACGGTTTCTTCTGGTACCTGTATCAAGACGGCAACATTCAATTCGAGGTGAAGCTGACGGGCATTCTGTCTACTGCCGGTCTGCACCCTGGCGAGAAGCCGAAGTACGGCAATATGGTAGGCCCAGAGCTTTATGCGCCGAACCACCAGCATTTCTTCAACGTGCGGATGGATATGCAGCTGGACGGCAATGAGAACTCGGTGTACGAGGTGAACGTTGTCTCTGAGGAGCTTGGGCCGGACAATCCGCGCGAGAACGCGTTTTATGCGAAGTCGACGCTGCTCGAAACCGAGCAGCAGGCGAAACGCGACATTAAGCTGGAGACGGCTCGTTATTGGAAGTTCGTGAACGATAATGTGAAGAATGAGCTGGGCCAATCGGTCGGGTACAAAATCGTAACGGGGGAGAACTGCTTCCCGTTCGCGTCGGACAATTCGAGTCTTCTGAAGCGCGCTGGCTTCATCAAACACCACTTGTGGGTTACGCCTTACAACGAAGATGAAATGTACGCTTCCGGCAAATACCCGAATCAGCATATTGGCGGGGATGGACTATCGAAGTGGGCGGAACAAGACCGCAGCATTAAGAATACCGACATCGTCGTCTGGTACACGATGGGGCATACGCACGTGCCGCGTCCGGAGGACTGGCCGGTTATGCCTGCGGCTTATATCGGCTTCATGCTGAAACCGGTCAGCTTCTTCAATCAAAGTCCGGCGCTGGATCTGCCTGCGCAGCCGAAGAAGAACTACTGCGGCAGCAAGATGAAAGCGGACGGCTGTCAGAGCTAATCGTTCAAGTCCTTGGCAGAACAATCGATATAATGGGATGGTGGTGTCTGTGTCGCAGCTTGGCATGCGTTGGTTGGGGTCGCGAAACGCCACGCTCTCTGTTTATTCCGCCGCAGGCGCAGCTGCGCTGCATCTTGTGCATTATCTGTCTGCTCCAATCTTGCTGGGATCGGCAGCGGAGATGCATGCGGGACATCATGGGATGGGGCATGAAGCGGCAGGCGATGGTTCGTCGCTCATGATGAATATACTGATGCTGCTGCTCTTCGTGATCAATCTCGTCGGTATGTATTTCGCAGGGCGTCAATTAAGCGAGGCGTATCGCCAGAGGAGCCGATTTACGCAGCATACGATGTTGTGCAGCGGCATCTCGCTCCTTGTTCTTGCCGTCGGTATTTATACGATTATAACGTTATGATGATGGAAGGCTGGTGCGTGTGCTGCATCAGCCTTTCTGCTCCTGACTTAGAGTGAAGGGGGAAAAATTTACACAAACATACCTAACTCTCTTGAACATACAGGTAGATCATACGTTATAATATTGGTGATGTTAGATTACTTAACGTGAATATAACAGTCGGATTGATTTGGGAGGTGCGGTCGTGTCCGTCATTGCAAAAGCAATTCAGATCTTAGACATGCTGGTTCCACAAGGCAGCGACAAAGAAGTCAGCGTCACGACGATTAGTCGAGAGCTGGATATGCCGGTTCAGAGCGTGCATCGTATTCTGAACTCACTCTCGGAGCATGGCTTCGTCGCTCAGAATCAGAAGACGAAGAAATATAAGCTTGGCCTATCCATTATGAAATACGGCTTCCTTATGTGGGATAGCCTGATGTTCCGCTCGGTCTCCCGCCCGTTCATGGAGGAGCTGAGCCGCCATACGAAGGAGACGATTTATCTCGCCTCCCGGGAGAATACCGAAGGCGTCTACATCGATTGCATCGACTCGCCGCAAATTCTCAAGATATCCGAGCCGATCGGGCTTAAGCTGCCCCTCTTCATCGGCGCCTCGAATCGTGTCATTCTAGCTTACATGCCTCAGCCGCTGCGCGATGCGATTTTGTCCGAGACGGACTGGATCGACCATCCAGCGCTGAAGCCGCTGACGCGCGAATATATCGAGAAGGATATGGAGCTGATTCGTAACCGGGGGTACGCCATTACGGACGGAGAGATGACGGAGGGGACGACGGGAATCGCGGCGCCGATCTTCTCATACGAGAATACCGTCATCGGCTCGCTCAACATTGCGGGACCATCCATCCGGTTTACGCCGGACAATATCGAGAAGTACAGCTACTTCGTGAAGAAGTATGCCGATCAGATCTCCAAGGAGCTTGGCTATAGGAACCTGTACCGAATAAGGGACTAATATTTCCGCTATGTAAAATAAGGCTGGCCTAACGAAGCAGTGTAACTACTTCTTCGTTAAGCCAGCCTTTGTTGCTTCTATCGAGTGTTGTCGGGCGTCTACTCTAAATTCGCGTGGTTGCCGAACATGGCGTCAGCGCGCTGACCGGTTCGCTCCATTAGCCGCAGAATGACTGCGTCGAGGATGAGCAGCATGCTCTGTTCGAACAAGCTTCCCATCGGCTGAATGGACGCTGCCGTCGTACCGGCTTCTTTGGTCGCTGCGGGTACATGAATGAGCGTCGAAGCCAGCTTGCCGATCGAGGAAACAGGCACGACCGTGATGGCCGCGACATTCGCCTGCATCGACTGTGCTTTCAATGCCATCGAGACGAGTCCCTTCGTCTCGCCGGAGCCAGAGCCGATGAGCAGCAGATCGCCAGCGGCAATCCCTGGCGTAACCGTCTCGCCCACCACATAGGCTCGGACCCCCAAGTGCATCAGACGCATCGCGAATGCGCGCATCATAAGCCCGGAACGGCCGGCACCTGCGACGAAGACGGCGCCAGCGTCCGTGATGCGATCAGCGAGCTTATCGATCTGCTGATTGTCGACGGACTTAAGCGTCCGCTGCAGCTCCAGCAGGATGGACGGGATAGGCGCGGCAGCAGTGGCGCTCATCGATTAGGCCTGTTTAATCAGCTGCTGCATTTGGGCAGCGACTGCTTTCTTATCCGATTGGCTTGTAATGCCGCCGCCAACGATGACGAGGTCTGGCTTCGCGCTAATCACTTCAGGCAGCGTGTCGAGCTTGATTCCGCCGGCGATTGCCGTTTTGGCATTGCGCACAACACGCTTGATCGTCTCGAGATCTTGGAAGGAGTTGATTCCGGCCGCTTGATGATCGTAGCCGGAGTGAACGCAGATGTAATCGACGCCGAGTGCGTCAATCTCTTGTGCACGCGCGGCCATGTCCTTCACGTTGATCATGTCGACCATAATTTCTTTGTTCTGCTTGCGTGCTTCTACGACAGCGCCTTTGATCGTCGAATCGTCAGACACGCCAAGAACCGTGATGATGTCGGCGCCGGCTTCGGATGCTTTCATCACTTCGTAGCCGCCGGCATCCATGATTTTGAGATCGGCGAGCACTTGAAGCGAAGGGAATGCGTTCTTCAGTTCTTGAACCGCACGCAGACCTTCGTTGATGACAACCGGAGTACCGATCTCAACGATATCGATATATTCAGCAACCTCTTGGACAACCTCTACAGCTTCCGGAATGTTAACGAGATCAAGCGCTAATTGCAGTTTCATATGGGTAATCTCTCCTTTGGGATAATGGATTTCATCGGATGTGTCCATCTTAGTCCGTCAGGAGAGATTGCGGAAGAACGCACTTTGAAGTAATGGGGTTACCTCGGCGTTACTGGGGCAGGCTGTTTGAGCTTACTTGATCCGATCCCACTTCACGACATTTTCTACGACTAGTACGAGCAGAACGCCGATAACCAGGCCGTTAGACAGCAGCGGCGTCAGCAGCGGCGGGAGGTCCGAGAAGGCCGATGCCGGCAAATTCATAACGCAAATGCCTGTCAGAATCGGCAGCGCAATGCGGTAAATCGTCTTCGGCGTATACGTCGTGCTGGACAACGTACGGAATGCGGTGCCGAACATTTGGAGGTATGCGGCGAACAGCGCCGCACCGCCAACGGACAGCGGAAGCTGGACAAGCCATCCGCTTAAAGCCGGAACGGCACCGATGATAATGAACAGGCTTGCACCGACGATGAGCGCACTCCGCCGCAGTACGCGTGTATTTTCGAGAAAACCGATTGATGATGCGAATGTTCCGAATGGAATAAGCCCGAAGCAGCCTGCGATAATGGAGAACAGGTTGGTGAATACGACGGATTTGACTGCTTCTTTGTCAGTCGATTCACGTCCGTAGAGCGTACTTGCAGCTGTTAGGCTCGTCAGCGTATTCATCATGTTCACAATACCGGCGAGCATGCTGACGACGAGAATGCCGGGATCGATATGCGGCGTGCCCCACGGCAGCCAGTGCCAGATCGAGATGACATCGGTGCCTGCGGCATCGATGCGGCTTGATTGTCCGAATAGCAGAACGTATGCGATCCAACCGAACACAATGCCGCCAAGCAGCGAGAATTGGCCGAATGCGCCTTTGCCCTTAATGTGAATGAGGGCGACGACAGCGATAATAACGACGGATAAGCCTGCGATCGGCAGGTCGAACCGACCGCCTACGTCGAAGCCGACCATTCCTTTGAAGAACGTGTTCTCGAGCTGGAAGGCGATCAGGAATAAGAAGACGCCCATTACACTCGGGGAAAATAATCGTTTCATCACGCTGAGGAAGCCGCATACCGCTAATACGATGACGAGTGTCCCAGACAGAATGAAACCGCTGGCTAGGCTTGCGGCGACCGTGCCAAGGTCCATGCCCATCGCTGGCGCAGAGGCGCATATGCTGAGCACAAGTCCCCACCAGACGCCGGCGGGGCCGTCCATTAATGCGAATCGGTGTCCCCATGCAGCCTGAACAATGCAGACCGCGCCGGTCAAGATGAAGGAGCGCTGCATCGATTCGGCGATGTCGGCAGGCGATAATCCCAGCGCATGTCCGATCGACAGCGGCACCATGACCGTATTGGTGAAAATAAAGAACAGCCATTGCACGCCGGCAAGCAGCACGCTGGCTGTTGATTGAGAAGTATTTCGTTCCAACATTGTTACTCCAGCTTTCTTCTAGGATGTGCGCATTATGAATGCTGCACCTATGGTATCATGGGAGTAAGTATATGAATAATATGAATAAAGTTCATAATGTATATGATAATCATATAGATAACATTGCCGACAGGGGCTGTAACTTCATGGATATAAAACAGTTGCGATACTTTATCGCGCTTGCAGAGGAGCTGCAAGTCACATCGGCCGCGAATCGGCTGCATATGTCCCAGCCGCCGCTCAGTCAGCAGCTGAAGTTGATGGAGACCGAGCTTGGCGTTCCGTTATTCAACCGCAGCGGTCGTCATCTGGAGCTGACAACCCCAGGTCAGACGTTGTATGAATACGCGCTGACGATTACGCGGCTGATGGATCAAGCGCAAGCGGAGGTGCGCGAATCGGGACTCGGACTGCGAGGCAAACTAGCCGTTGGCGTCAACACGTTATCGGACGAGCGGCTGCCGCGCGTGCTCAGCATCTTTCGCGCGTTGTATCCGCATGTTACGTTCCGTATACAACAGAACGAGACGAGGATGCTGGCCAAGCTTGTGAAAGAAAAAGCGCTGGATTTGGCTGTTGTACGTCTTCCGATCGCGCTTGACGATTTTGATTACGTGGAGCTGGGCGCTGAGCCGCTTTATTTTGTCACGTTAGATCCTTTAGAGCGGCTTCCTGCAGAGGCGGTTACCTATGCAGAGATCGCAGAGCATTCGCTTGTGCTGCCCAGCACGGAAGGACTCGGCTTGTACCATCTCATTCTGGAGCAGTTCCACGTGAGAGGATTGTCGCCTGTCGTTGCAGCGGAATGCTCCGATATCGGGATGCTGATCGAGCTTGTCGCTTCGGGTTTCGGGGCTTCGATACTGCCCGCCGCGTCGCTTCGACGATATGGCGGTCTGCATCTGCATGCCTATCCGATTGACGGTCCGCAGGAGCTGTCGCGCTCGGCTTTAATTTGGCCCAAAAAGCAATATTTGAGTAAGGCGGCGCATCGGTTAATCGAGCTGCTCCAATCGCATTCGGACGATATTCGACAAAATGCACAAAATTAGGATAGACAAATGTCTACACAGTTGTTAATATATAGACAAATTTAGCAAGTCGTCGATGACGAGGCTGCTCTATACAGGAACGGATGCGAAGAACGCATGCCAACACGTACGAATACGTGCGATGGCTGCGTTCTTTTTGCGTTCCAGAGTGCAAGCGGCGTCTGTCCTTTAGTTAGCGCTAAACTGTCGAGAGAGAGGAGATTCATCGTTCCATGAATAGAAAACGGAATACGGCAATCAGCTTGGCGGCTGCAGTATTGTCGGGCGTGCTCGTGTATAGCATTTATGTCGTACAGCTGCGGCATGTGCAGGAGCAGGAGATGGTGCGTGTCGTCGTGCCGAAACGATTTATAGCGGCCGGCGAGCGGATTGCCGCTGAGGATTTGACTTATATGCCGCTGTCTCGATCCGCGGTCAATGAGGCGATGCTGCTGCAGCCGCAGGAGGCGGATGGCTGGGAAGCGGTCGTTCCGCTCGGAGTCGATGAGCCTGTGCTGAAGTGGAAGCTGGATCGTTACCGTCTCATGCCGAATCGATCGGAGTCTACGTTCCAGATTCCGCGCAGCTATGTGTTGTCCGTGTCTAACGGCATTCGTGCCGGAGACCGTGTCATGGTGTATGTGACAGGCGAGAATACCGCTTCTGTCCGATTGTTCGATGAGCCCGTAACCGTCGCTTCCGTGAAGTCATCGAACAATGTCGAAGTCGACAACGCGGATCAATCCAATCTCATGTCGCTCGCGGATAACGATAAGGAGCGGATGTATGCTTCGCGTCGCGATGCGAATGCGATGATCGATTACGTGAACTTGAATTTGACAGAGGAACAGTGGATGCGAATCGATGAGCAGTGCAAAGGCGGCGGAAAGCTCGTTATCGCCTATAGTCCGACCTCGTTTGATGCGGTGCAGGACGGGAGGAGTGAAGAGCAATGACAGCGGGTGCCGCTCCTCTGCTCGTTTTCGTTGGAACGACTCCGAACATCGGTACGACGATCGCGGCTTTTGCCGCGGCGTGCCGAATCGCCGAGAGCAGCGATGCCAAGATCGGATATCTCTGTTTGAACTTAAAGAGCGCCAAGCTGCAGCGGTACATCGGCGTGGACCGGCCGGCGGTAGGAATGGAGCATATTCGTCCAGAGCTGCGTGACCGCTCGCTCCGGCCGGAGCAGTTGGTTCGATGCACCTATCCGGTTAGAGGCGTATCCGGGCTTCATGTATTGTTCGGCAACATGGATCGGGATCAGGCAGAGTTCTATACATCGGATCAGATCGAATATTTGCTGGAGACAGCCAGACGGGCGTTCGATATTGTGGTCGCGGACGTCGGCGCATATTGGGATAATGCCGCTACGGTCTGCGCTGTACGCGAGGCATCTTCGCGGGTGCTCGTAACGACGAATGCACTGTCACACTTTCAAGAGGATTGCAGCCGTTGGATTGGTCAAATATCGCCGTTGTTCGGTGTTCCATCCGACGGCTACGAGCTGTTAGTCATTCATTCGCCATGGGCAACGGGGGGATTTCGTGTGAAAGATGTGAGCAAAGAGACGGGGCTTCCGCTCGCTGGTGAGCTTCAGTTGACCAAGCCGCTCCTTATGCAGCTGGATAGCGGGCAGTACGATCAATGGCTCACTGCTGCCGAAGGGCAAGCGGTTATGAAACAACCTGCGAAGCAGTGGATGCAGCAGTATGGCATTCAGCGGGCGCAGAAGGTGCATCGCCAGCCCTGGTATCGCAAGCTGCTCGCTCATCGCAATGGGGTGGGCTCATGAGCAGTGGCGTTCGGCAAGGTCAGGAACGATTCTCGCCGGCGGGTTACTCTTCTAGACTACGATCAGAGGGGATGCCGGCCGAGCGGGTGGCCGCTGGAAGAAGCGGAGATGAGGAGGATAGCAGCGGCTTCGCCAGAATTGCCGACGAGGTGCGAACCTACTTATCGGTACCGCGCGGCATGACCGAAGAGGAGCGACGCCAGTACAGCGAACGGCTGAACCGTGCCGTACTAGGTTTCGCGAAGGATCGGGAGCATGTGCTGGCGCTTATTAATGACTGGTTGATTCGGCATCGCATTCACGATATGCCGGAAGTCAGCCATCCGTATGAATCGCTGGCAGAGGCGTTGTTCGCCGAAGTTATCGGCCTGAATGTGTTGGAGCGGGTGCTTGCGGAGCGGTCGGGGCTCGAAGAGATTCAAGTGATCGGTACGCGAATTTATGAGGTTCGCGGCGGCATGCCGGTTCTATCGCGCTATTCGTTCATATCGGTTCGCGATGTTGAACGGATTCAGCAAAACCTTGTTCTGTACAACAACGACCGAATAAATCCGCGCAAACGTTGGGCGGAGGTGATGCTGCGCGACGGCTCACGCGTCACGATGACCGGCTTCGGCTTTACGGCTTCGCCGACGCTGACCATTCGATTCTATACGGTGCAAGTGTTTCGGCTGCAGGCCTTATGCGAGCCTTCTTATGGAACGATGAATGAAATCGTTCGCCAGTTGCTGCTTCAGGTTCTTGAGGCCCGATTCAATCTCGTGATCATCGGACCAACGAACTCAGGGAAGACGCATCTGATGAAATCGCTCATTGCGGAGCTGCCTGATGAGGAACGGATTATAACATTGGAGAATCGGCTTGAGATGATGATTCACCGCGATTTTCCGAACAAGAATGCCGTGGAGTACGAGTTCGATGAAGAGGACTCCTCGCATCGTTCGGCGCAGGCGTTCAAGCTTGCGCTTCGGCAGTCTCCTCAGCGAATCGTACATGCAGAAATTCGCGATCAGGACGCTAATATCTATGTGCGTGCCTGCACGCGTGGACATGAAGGGAGCATGACGACCGTTCATGCGAACACATTGGAGGACGTTCCGGAGGCAGTCAGCGACATGTGCATGCTCGACGGACGGGGAATGAATCCAGAGCGGCTGACGAAGCGGATTGCGGAATATGTGACACAGCTAGGGATCGAGCTTCGAATCGTGAACGGTAAACGCGTTATTCATCGGATTGGCGAGATTGGCTGGAAGGACGGCGCAGTAACTGTGAACGACTGGGTGCGGTATGACGAAGCAAGCAGGGAATGGACGTATCCCGAGCAGCCTACGACGTCAGCGATGGAGCGGTTTCGGCGTCATGGCGTCCGATCGTTTCTTTCCGAGATGCTTAAGTTGACCGATGGTATGCAGGAATTGAATGCGGAGCATGCCGATGCTTGAGCAGCCGCCATTGATCATGCTGCTCGTGCTGGCACTGTTTTTAATGATCTTCATCGTCATTCGTGTTGTTCTTGCAGGGCTGCTTGCGCACAATCATCGCACCGGCAGACTGCACTATAGGCAGAAGCAGGGGTGGATCGGAACGTTGGAAGCACTGCTTGTGCGGCAGGAGCGGCTGTATCGGCATCTGTCCGATCTGCTGGAGTCGGTGCGAGCGCCGCTTGCTCCATTGTCCTTCGCTGCCTTATCGATGGTGCTTGGCATTGTCTGTTGCGTTATAGGCCTGCTTTTGTTCCAAAGTGCGAAGGGAACGCTGATGCTTGCTGCGATTGGCGGGTTGATGCCTTATACAATCATTCGAATGGCTTTGCTTCAGCATCAGATTCAGGTCAGAATTGATTTTCTGCCTTCAGTCGAGCTGTTCTATCAGAGTTATCTGGTCACGGGAGAACGGCATATCCGTTACGCACTGCAGCGAACGATTGAGGAGCGGAGGCTGTCAGCCCGAATGCAGCCTGTGTTCGACCAGCTGTACCGCAACTTGTCGGTCCGAGGTGATGACGAGACGAGTCTGCGGATTTTTGCCGGAGCGCTTGGCCATGTGTGGGGAGAGTATTTTGTAAACCTATTGCGCGTTTCGTTAATGGAGGGGAGCTCGATTAGCGATGGTCTTCGCGAACTGCTGACCGATATGCGTAGATCGCGGCGTGCGAATGAACAGGAGCGGAACAAGCTGCTGGAAATTCGGATCGCCAATTTTACACCTGTGTTGTTCCTTATCTTGTTCGTTGGATTAAACGTCCATTACAGCCCTAAGAACGCATATCACTACTATCTCGTTGACCCGAAGGGACGCGATCTGATACTGAATGCGATCGTACTTATCTTCGGTTCATTCTTAATGGGCATCTGGCTGTCCCGCAGGAAGATGTAACAGCCTGCTAGAGGAAAGGAGGATTGGAATGTCCGCATCGATCTGGATTGGCGCTATTGTGCAAGGAGCGGGCGTGGCTGCGCAATTCGTCTTGCTGTTCTTTGGGTTATATATGCTGCTCCGTCTATTGCCGAAGCGCAAGCAGCGTTGGCAGCACTTGAGCAGCCTCAACTGGCGGACGACGACCGTATCCGATCGTTGGCTGAGGAAGCTGCGGTTGGCAAGAAATCAGGCCTCGTTCATGGAGCGAGAAGCACTGCTCAGCGGCTGCGGGGTTGAAGGAGATCCGGCGCTGTACATTGCACTGAGAAGAATCGTGCTGACCGTTGTAGTGCCGGCTGCAGCGGTCGTTATCGCCTATTGGCGAATAAGAGTGGGAAGCTGGCCGTCTATCTTTATTCTTGGCGGAGTGGCTATTGCGGTACTGCTGCTGTACTTTGATCTGCCTTGGCTTCGCTCCGTTCATCGGATGCGTTCGCATCGGATCACGAAGGATGTGTTTCAGATCAGCAATCAGCTGCTGTATTTCGCAGGATCGAATTTACATCTGCATACGAAGCTTTCGCGTTGTGTGCCGTTCGCCTCGGTCGTGCAAGGCGATCTGCAGCGGCTTCTCGCGGAATGGTATCACGATGCGGAAGAAGCGCTGCGACGGTTCAAGCAGCGGCTCGGCACAGACGATGGCGCCAGCTTCGTAGAGACGCTGGACTCGCTTCGCTTGCATGATAGTGAAGAGTTCTACAAGCTTCTTCGCCAGCGCATTCAAGATTATAAGGAGAAACTGGAACTGGCGAAGGAAAGCCGCAAAGAGACGACCTCGTACGTATTGTTCACGGTCGCAGGTTTGCCAATCATGTACATGTTTGAAGTGTTTCTCTACCCGTGGGTACGGGAAGGGCAGCAGCTCTTCCAGTCTTTGAACTGAAGAGGCGAGCAACGTTTCAGTGAAGTTATTAAAGGAGGTGAGGCGGATGCGCAATATCCTGATGGCGGTCATGATGATTGTTGTTGTAATCGTACTGTTCAATACGATTATTGCTGGCGACACAACAGGCACGAAGCAGCAGATTCTTACCCAGGGCTCGACGGCGAACGGGAAGATTTCTTCGCTCGCGCCGTAAGCGTTCATCCCAGAGAATAGGAGGCATGCAGGATGAGATCGATATTGATGACGCTGCTCCTGCTGCTGGCCGTCATAGCCATTTACGAACAGGTAGTGGAAGGGGAAGAAGGAACGAACAAGCAGCTGCGGAATAGCGGCAGTCATATGCGCGACTCCATACAACGAATGAACCCGTAATAGGCAGGGCATTGAGCAAGGAACAGCTTATGACGTGATCACCTAATGGCGAAGGGAGGACGGGCATGCGAAGCATATTAGTATTCGTTTTGTTCGCGGGGATGTTGTGCTGGATGATGTTCTCGCCTATTTACAAACATATACTCATCGTTCGCCAGGCGGCGCTTCAGCAGGAGGTTGATTATATGCTGGAGATCGGCGCGAACGGCAGTCACGGTTATATTGATGAACTCATGATCGAGCAATCCAAGCAGCGGCTTGCATCGCTTGGGCTGGATCCTGAAGCTTTGGCGTATACCGTGGAATCGAGCGATGGCAGTAACGCAGCGAACGCATCCGCTCCTCTTGTTCGCGGTATCGGGCTGTCCTTAACGATCAGTTATCCCTATGAAGGGTTGTTCACGCTTGATCGGTTGATTGGCGTCGAGCCGCCGCCTTCGACCGATCGAATGAGTGCACGCGGCATGAAGATGAGTGAATATGTACCATAGGATGAAATGGGGTGTCGAGTGAATGGAGAAGCTGCTGCTGTTTGCGCTGATGGCTGTTGTGTGGGTAACGGCGCATGCGCAGCAGATAGACGAAGAGCTCGCCATGAAGGCGCTGTTTCAAGCGAAGCATGCGGTTAACCGCGCAGCGCATGCTGCCGCGCAACAGCTGGACGAGGAGCAGCTGGCGCATGGGAATGTGTGGATTGATTCCGAGCGGGCTTCGGCTGCGGCTAAGACGTATCTCATGGGAAACTTGCAGCTGGACAACAGCTTGAAGCCGATTGCGGGATCGTTCTTGCACCGGCCCGTGGAGATCGTGGTCTTCAAGGTCGTTAATAGCGATGAGATGTTTCCTTATACGTATCGCAATATGTCGTATAACTACGAGGTTACGCTCTGGCATCCCGGCGTCATTCTCATTATTCATCTGCATTATCCGCGAGTGTTTGGTGCGCTGGAGCCGATTGATTGGTATGTGAAGGGGGCGGCGGAGCTAAGCGGTTGACGGCATACTTGAAAACTGTTGTAATGTGGGGGATGATTGATGAATCGGAGTTGATGCATAATGACTGATGCGAATGAGTTTGCTGCGGAGCAAGCGGCGTATGATCATATTCCAGCGGATGAGGTTGCGGGCAGAATCCGTCATTTGCAGCAACAGCTTGCCGCTGACAAGCTGGATGCTGTACTCGTCACGCATAACGTTTCCATTCTCTACTGGACAGGGACGATGCAGACTGGTTATTTGCTCGTGCCGGCCGTGGGGGACCCTACCCTGTACGTTCGACGGAGTGTAGAACGGGCGAAGCGGGAGTCTTCGATTCGAACGGTTCCGCTTGGTTCATTCAGCCGGTTCGGCCAGACGCTTCGGCAGGATTATACTTCATTGTTCGAGAGTGAAGCGCCGCCGCGTATTGGTGCGGATCTCGATACGCTGCCTGCTTCGACCTATTTGAAGCTGGCGTCATTCATAGCGGAAGCCTATGACGGGGGTAAGGGAGGAGCGGCGCTTCCGGATCGCGGTTTGAGCAGACTGTCGGACGCATCTCCCCAGCTTCGCCGAGCTAGAATGGTGAAGTCGGCTTGGGAGATTGAACGAATTGAACGCGCAGCGAAGGCGCTGGATGAGTCGCTCGCAGAAGCGCTGCCGGAGCTCAAGGAAGGCGTCTCGGAGCTCGAATGGATTGCGCGCGTGGAACATGGTGTCCGCCGCCGTGGACATATTGGTGTGATGCGGCTGCGCGGCTACAACCAAGAGGTGCCGACGGGTATGGTCGGTTCGGGCGCTGCTGCATCCGAGCCGACGTATTTTGACGGACCGGCAGGCGGCCGAGGACTTGGGCCCTCCGCGCCGCAAAGCGTCAGCATGAAGCGGTTCGCGCGCAACGAACCGATCCTGCTCGATCTGGGCTGCTGCATCGATGGTTATGTCATCGACCAGACGCGTACGGCTGTTATCGGCGAGTTGTCGGATGAACTTCTTGAAGCGTATAAAGCGGCTGAGCATATTATTCGAGAAGTTGAGAAGCTTATGGTTGAAGGAGCTCGCTGCTCCGATATTTACGCGGCTTCACTGAAACTGGCAGTCGATCACGGTCTCGCGGACCATTTCATGGGCTATGGCGCCGATCAAGTTCGGTTCCTTGGCCATGGCATTGGCCTTGAGATCGATGAGTGGCCGGTGCTGGCTGGCGGCTTCGATATGCCGCTTGAGCCAGGCATGGTGCTGGCGGTCGAGCCGAAGTTTACGTTCCCTGGCGTTGGCGTCGTCGGTATCGAGAACAGCTATGTCATCACGGCAGGCGGCTTGCCGCCAAGAGCGTTGACGCGCACGAAGGAGCAGTTGTTTAAGTTGTAAGAGAGACGACGTTGACGAGAGAGGACCATGGTCTAAGCATAGCCTCTTGAAGTCGATTGTTGGAATATGAAGCTGTTCCCGAAGACTAATGGGGCAGCTTTTTTCATTTTTCTGATGAGTAAATGAGGAAACGTCGTTCGGTTAGGAAACCCGTTGAACTCCATTTTTGTCCAACTTGGTGTAGTATTGTGTGCAACTTTTGTTATTCTGATAACCGCAATAGTCCGCTAGAACGCTAACGGTTGCAGCAGTGCTTATTTGCCTTTGCACCCAGGCATCGTAACTGTAACGGTGGTTGTAATTGGGTTTATTCGGTCAGATTTCATTCGTACGAAGGCAAATCTGCCTGAATAGCCTCTGTGAGAACCGTTGCTATGAATTGAGCGACTGAGTGATTTGTATTTTTTCATCCTATCACTATGCTTGAAATGGCGTCGGTGTGCGATAAGTGTGCCGTACTTCGCTTGGTGCCGTTCCCTTTATGGCTGTCAACTTTGTTGTTTCCATGATGGAGGTTGTCATCAGTTTGATACTTTTTGTTACTTGAGAGTACATTTTGTTACCTATATCTATTTACAACAGTTGGAAACCTATTGTATATTGTTCCTGTTGATCTTATTGTTACCTTTTGTTCCCTTCTGCAACATTGGGGTAACTCGAAATCATACACTGGAGGCAAATGGATGGAAGATTGGTTTGATTCAGATCAGCTGGCGCAGGCATGGGGGATGCACGTCCGTACGATTCGCCGATACATCCGGGAAGGCAAGCTGCAAGCGAGCAAAATCGGCGGTACCTGGCGAATTGCGAAAGAAGATGCGGAAATGTTCGTTGGCAGAATCTCGAAGGAGATCAAGAAGAAGACGGATGAAGAGATCCAATCTTTTATCGATGAGGGCAAGGACAAGAACGGTGTAACGTTCGAGGTGTGCGCAGTCGTTGAATACCCGATGGGCTCGAAGGAGGCTCAGCTTCTATCGCAGCATCTAGTCTCCATCATGAATAGTGATGATCCGACTCGTGGACCGGCCAAGATGCAATTTCAAAATTTTCCTGACGAGCAAAAGTGCCGCTTTGTTATTTGGGGAAAAACAGGCTTCGTAGGTAAGCTTCTTACAACGGTAGCCGAGCATACAGAGTAACTCTGCATCGCTCAACAAGGCTATTCCTCAGTGTCTAGTCATAACACGATTAGTCAATATAAGAGGGAGGAACAGCATCCATGACACCAAACCAAGTCTCGGAATATCAAGGCAAGCTTCAAGAACTTGTGGAGCTGCAAGCGGCTATTAAGGATAATCATATTTTATTAAACGAGCATTACCCCATCGTTATTTACGAACCCGATGAACGACAACTGCACATTTATGACTTCAATAACGAAGCCCACGGGTATCAATTAGTTGGCGTCGAGCCTGACACGATGGGGTTATTCCCAGGCATTCGAGCAGCTTTCCCGCTGGCGTGTTATGACAATCGGGCTTGTGTCGTGGTCAGTGGGGAAGTGTTTGATTCCATATGGGACCAAGTCATCGTTTTTCATGAGATGGTTCACTGTTATCAATTCAACACATGTGAGCTTGGGCTTAGAGCGAATCTACAAATTGAACGTACATCCGTGAATACGAACGACTATTATTGGGAGCTTCATTATCCATTTCCTTATGAGGACGAGAACGTGGCAGCGCTTATTGGCCATCTGCACGGCAAATTAGTGGCCGGTGAACTGGAGCAAGCTTTTCGCATTCGAAATGAATTAAGGCTATCCCTCAATAATGAACAATATGAATATATGGTATGGCAGGAGTGGAAGGAAGGCTTTGCAAGATTCGTTGAAAATAAAGTCAAGAAACAATTGGGCATAGAGGAACAACATGCTGGAACAGCCATTCCTTATAGCAGAGTGACCTTTTATGAAACAGGATCAAGACTCATTGACCTCATCGTGCAAAAGAATGCTGACTGCGAAGTGGATATAAAGAAACTGTTCCCTATCATGATGAACAATTCAACGGGGGCTTAGCTGTAACGAATACCGATACAATTTCAGGCATTTGATCGTTTTGATACCTATCGCATTCGACCTTCCAATCTTTTTCCAAAAATGATTTCATTCCGATTGGACTTCCCTCTTAATTTTTAGTAGGATAGAGTCACGAACACTTCGGAAGCTTGGAACAGGGGAGGCAGCGAATCATGCTGAAACTTGGAGAGAAAGTTATTATTGTTGATGATCGCTTTGAGCAAAATTTGCCGATCGGCGAATATGGCTACGTCATTGCTTATGATCGGAATGCCGATAATATATTTGAATATGTTGTGCGTGTCCCGAAGGCGGGACGCAACTTCCTCGTGCCTGGCGACGATATTGAGCGTGAAGATGTGCTCGTTCGTCAGGAGGTTGACCGGATCGAGCGCGAGGCGTTGATCGACTATGCGCTGATGACGCGCAACGAGGAGCTGTTCCGCTTCATTATGAACGGCGGCGAAGCGCAGGAACAAGCCGCTGAAGAGTCAACGGAAGAGACCCAGAGCCCTGAAGATTTTGTTCGTCAAATTCGTCTCAAAGCTTGGATCTAATTCGACCTGATATCTAGCGCTCAGCACTTATTCTCGAATTGAATAGCGCAACAATGGCGTTCCTGCGACAGCATCAACATAAGCAGGGCGCCTTTTTTGTTCGGTTCAAATCTACGCGGATGTATCGACTGCTTAACTTCATAACTCCCATATAGGAAAGGGCTGTGAGCGCGCTCAGCACCTTTCTTTTTTTGTCGACCATCGGCTATAATAAGGGGATGATTGCATGAATGGAAGGAGAATGACAATGAGCATTACGACGAACGATGTGCAGCATGTTGCCAACCTGGCGCGTCTTGCACTGACGGACGAAGAGAAAGAAACGTTCACGGGTCAGCTTAACGCGATTTTGAAATATGCGGACAAGCTGAACGAGCTCAATACGGATGGCGTCGAGCCGACCAGCCACGTGCTGCCGCTCGCGAACGTGATGCGCGCCGACGAAGTGCGGCCTTCGCTGCCGATCGAAGCGGTGCTGCGCAATGCGCCTGACGAAGAAGATGGACAAATTAAAGTGCCGGCGGTGCTCGAGTAGCACGCGGACCGGTTGATAGATGAAGGGAGGAACGACTGTTGGCACAATTTGATTTGCGCTTGCAGGATATACATAACGGATTGAAGGACAAGCAGTTCTCCGTATCCGAATTGACGGAGGCTTCGTTCCAACGAATCGCGAACACGGATTCGGCGGTTCAAGCATTCCTTACGCTTAATGAAGAGGGCGCTCGCGCGCAAGCGGCAGAGCTCGATAAACAACTGCAGGCAGGCGGAGAACGCGGTCTGCTATTCGGTCTGCCGGCAGGTATTAAAGATAACATTGTAACGGAAGGTCTGCGCACGACATGTGCGAGCCAGTTCCTGCGAAATTATGATCCGATCTATGATGCGACGGTCGTTCGCAAGCTGAAAGCTGCCCAATCGGTGACGATCGGCAAGCTGAACATGGACGAATTCGCGATGGGCGGTTCCAACGAGAACTCCAGCTTCTTCGCAACGCGCAACCCATGGAATACGGAACATGTGCCAGGCGGCTCCAGCGGTGGTTCCGCTGCATCGGTTGCAGCCGGACAGGTGTACTTCTCGCTTGGTTCCGACACGGGCGGATCGATCCGCCAGCCGGCTTCGTACTGCGGTATCGTTGGCCTGAAGCCTACGTACGGTCTCGTATCGCGTTTCGGTCTCGTTGCATTCGCATCGTCGCTGGATCAGATCGGTCCTCTTACGAAAAATGTGGAAGACTCCGCATACGTTCTGCAGGCGATCGCGGGCTACGACCAGATGGATTCCACGTCGGCTAACGTTGAAATCCCGGATTACACGTCCGCCCTGACAGGCGACGTGAAAGGACTGCGCATCGGCGTTCCGAAGGAATACTTGGGACAAGGCGTCGATCCGAAGGTGAAGGAAGCTGTGCTTGCAGCGCTCAAAGTGTATGAAAGCCTTGGCGCTACATGGGAAGAAGTATCGATGCCGCATACGGAATATGCGGTTGCGACTTACTACTTGCTCGCATCGTCCGAAGCTTCGTCCAACCTGGCTCGCTTCGATGGCGTTCGTTATGGCGTGCGCGCAGAGAACCCGGACAACCTGATCGACCTGTACCGCAAATCGCGCAGCGAAGGCTTCGGCTCCGAAGTGAAGCGCCGTATCATGCTTGGTACGTACGCGCTCAGCTCCGGTTACTACGACGCATATTATAAGAAAGCTCAGCAGGTTCGTACGCTTATCAAACGCGACTTCGACCAAGCGTTCGAGAAGTACGACGTCCTGATCGGACCTACGGCTCCGACGACGGCGTTCCGCATCGGCGAGCAAGTCGGCGATCCGCTCACGATGTACTTGAACGACATCCTGACGATTCCGGTCAGCCTCGCAGGCGTACCAGCAGTCAGCATTCCGTGCGGACTCGCAGACGGCTTGCCTGTCGGCCTGCAAATCATCGGCAAAGCGTTCGACGAATCGACGGTGCTTCGCGCCGCTCACGCATTCGAGCAGCACACCGACCACCACAAAGCGCGTCCACAGCTGTAAGAGCAACTAACTTAAGAGGAGCACCGATCAGTTTCAATCGGTGCGACCCTTATAATAATTAATACTTCAAGCAAGATGAACGTCGCTCGCGAAGAGGGCGGAATCATTCCGTAGAAGCGGAGCTTATGCTTCCGAAGTAGCTTTCCTCTGGAAAGCTTGTAGTTCGCCTTTGTCACTCGGATTGTTACCACATCTGAATTTATATATTCAGACAATCCGAGGACAACAGCGATCGAAGGAATGATCCGCACGCGCAGCGAGCCAGACGACATCGAGCTTGCGAGAAATAGCAGGAGGATCAAACCATGTCGACCCAATACGAGACGGTCATCGGCCTTGAAGTGCACGTCGAGCTGCACACGAACAGCAAAATCTTTTGCGGCTGTTCCACGGCGTTCGGCGCTCCGGCGAACACGCACACGTGTCCGATCTGCCTTGGCCATCCCGGCGTGCTGCCGGTTCTGAACCGTCAAGCCGTGGAATATGCGATGAAAGCGTCGATGGCGCTCAACTGCACCGTTGCAGACGTGAGCAAATTCGACCGCAAGAACTATTTCTATCCAGACAGCCCGAAAGCGTACCAAATCTCGCAATATGATCAGCCGGTCGGCGAGCATGGCTGGATCGATATCGAAGTGAACGGCGAGACGAAACGTATCGGCATTACGCGCGTCCACCTCGAAGAAGATGCAGGCAAGCTGACGCACGTTGACGGCGGGTATGCCTCGCTTGTCGACTTCAACCGTGTCGGTACGCCGCTCATCGAGATCGTATCCGAGCCGGACATCCGCACGCCGGAGGAAGCGAAAGCTTACCTCGAGAAAATTCGCGCCATCATGCAATACTGCGACGTTTCCGACGTGAAGATGGAAGAGGGCAGCATGCGCTGCGACGCGAACATCTCGATTCGTCCATATGGACAAGAGAAGTTCGGCACGAGAGCGGAGCTTAAGAACATGAACTCGTTCCGCGGCGTGCAGCGTGGACTTGAATACGAGCAATGGCGTCAAGCGGACATCCTGAACAGCGGCGGCGAAGTTGTGCAAGAGACGCGCCGTTGGGATGAAGCGCAAGGCAAGACGCTGTCGATGCGCGGCAAGGAAGAAGCGCATGACTACCGTTACTTCCCGGACCCGGACCTTGTTCGCTTGAACATCGATGCAGAGTGGAAGGAGCGCATCCGCGCTTCGATTCCTGAACTCCCGGATGCTCGCAAAGCGCGTTACATCGCGGAGTATGAGCTTCCATCGTATGATGCGGAAGTGCTGACATCCTCGATGAAAATGGCGAACTTCTTCGAAGAGAGCCTGAACTACACGAAGGACGCCAAGGCCGTATCCAACTGGATCATGGGCGACCTGCTCGGCTACATGAACGCGAATAACCTGGAATTCGGCGACATCAAGCTGACGGCGCAAGGCCTTGGCGAGATGATCGGCCTGCTGGAATCGAACACGATCAACAGCAAAATCGCGAAGACGGTATTCAAGTCGATGCTCGAGACGGGCAAGCTGCCGAAGCAGATCGTCGAAGAGCAAGGGCTTGTCCAAATTAGCGACGAAGGCGCAATCAAGACGATCTGCGAAGAGATCGTTGCGGCTAATCCGCAATCGGTTGCGGATTACAAGGCAGGCAAAGAGAAAGCGATCGGCTTCCTCGTCGGCCAAGTGATGAAAGCGTCGAAGGGCAAAGCAAACCCTGCGCTCGCGAACAAGCTGCTGGTTGAAGTATTGGCTCAGCTGTAAGGCGAAGCAAGCAACCAATTAATCACGCAAGAGAGGTGGCTCACAGCCGCCTCTTTTTTTGTTTTGTAATAAAAAAGATGATATGTACATGGTAGCGCATACGATATGATACAATCATTTAATCGAAAGGATGGATAGCTTTATGACGAATGAGGTCGCTAGTCCTTGGTTTATTGATAATACGCATATGCTGCTGCGTATGGGGCTTGCATTGCTGCTGGGCGGCCTGATTGGTTTCGAGCGGGAACAATCGAACCATGCCGCGGGCCTGAGAACGAACACGCTCGTCTGTCTTGGCTCCTGCTTGTTGATGATGCTGTCCATGTACGGCTTTGGCGATTTTGCCGATGAGCCGAACGTTCGACTTGATCCCGCACGTCTTGCGGCTCAAGTCATTACGGGAATCGGATTTCTTGGAGCGGGCACGATACTTTTTACAGGGAAGTCCATTACAGGTTTGACGACGGCAGCGTCACTTTGGGTAGTCTCGGCCATTGGCCTCGCGGTAGGAGCGGGCTTTTATTTGGCAGCTGTGACGGCGACGGTGACGGTTTATTTTATACTGTGGGCGATGAACAAGGTCGAGAAGCGTTTTCTAAGAGGCAAACGTGAGCGCTTGATACGGATTTATGCGGATGATCGGGCGACGCTGCTTCAAGCGATGAATGCCATTATGGTTGAGCAGGATATTGTCGTTCGCAAGATGACCGTAAGCGATCAGACAGACGTCCACGAGGGCCGTGTTATGGTGCAAATGTATGTGACGCTGCCCAAACAGCTGTCGGTCATGCTGCTCGTCAATGAGATTAACGATGTCGGTGGAGTAAGAGGTGTGAGTGCGGAATGAGTGAGAATAGGCGCAGCATGGGTTCCTCCATGCGACGCTGGGCAGCTGTGCTCAGCTCTTGTCTACTGCCCGGGGCTGGGCACCTCATTATTGGGCGGCATGCGCGAGGATTGTTGTTAATGGCCGTTGCTGTGCTTGACGCGGCGATGATCGTACGGCTGGCGGATGCGGCGGGCGGCAAGCATTTGCTTCTCATCGTCTATTTGGGCATGGCGCTGCCGGTGCTTTATTTTTATGGTGTATTCGATATTTTGCAGACAACAGCCGCAGTTCATACAGATGGACCAACAGAACCAATACATCCCTCGGGGCAAAATGATGACGATAGCAGCTACCGACAACGTGTTCGCAACGCCATCGGCATTGTGGCTGCAGGACTGCTGCTCACTGCTTTGCTCGTGACGCCGGACAAGCTTCGTCCCGCGCTGGATGCGATCGGCGGCTTCGGCGCCCCGGTTCTGCTGCTGGCCGTTGGTACATGGATCATCGTTCGCAAACGTACAGGCGCTCCGCGGCTTGGCCGCTGGACGGCTGCTGTTGCAACGATAGCTGCTGGAGTCCTGCTGTTGATTGATGAGTGGACAGGAGGGCAAGAGCGAATCGCGCTGCTCGGGACATGGTGGCCGGTTCTGTTCGTCCTCATCGGAATTGAATTGTTAATTCATACGTTACGACGTAAGAAGCCATTGCCGCGGCTGACGGCTGATGCTTCAGGAATCATATGGGCTTCCGTAATCGCCATCACAGCCTACAGCGTTACACAATACGCAGAGCTGCCTTACCGCTGGCTCGATCAATGGGCTGCGCAGCGGAACGGATACAGCAACTACGGGGAAGAGAAAGGCTTCAGCTTCGCTAAGCCTGATCTAGCAGCAGAACGTGTAGAAGATATGAAACGGATAACTATCGATAATCCGAACGGGAATGTCCGCCTGTTGCGCGGGACGGAAGAACAGATTATCGTGAAATCCACGGTCTGGATCGATGCAGGCGATAAGGAAACGGCGGAAGCGGCGGCTGAGCAGACGACCGTGGAGCTGACCGTTGGAGAAGAGACGACGATCGTGACGAAGAGTGTGGGGTTTGGCGATAAAGGCGACCGCAGGCCAAGGGTGAATGTCACTGTCTATTTGCCGCCTTCGCTGGCAGATGCACCTCCGCCTCCAGTGGAGGAGGAGCCGATGCAGCCTTCTTCCGATATCGATACGACTGAAGGAATCGTTACGGAACAAGCGGCCGGTGATGCGGCCGAAGTCCAGCAAGCGCCGAATGCAGAGGAAGTGTCGCATGATTTGACCGCTGAAACAACGGCTGATAGCGAGAATAACAAGGTGGATTCAGCTGCGAATCCTTCCGATGCCGCGAATCCTTCGGATACAGACGTAAGCAATGATACCGATCAACCACCCGCATCCACCGACGATGAAGCATCAGCTCAGGATGAAGAGCCGGCAGTGCCGATTTTAGACGTACATGTTTCCATCCAGCTCGGTGACGTGGACATCAGCAGCATTACAGCCCCGGTAGGGCTATCCGTTGAAGTTGGCGACGGACGCATCCAAGCGGCGGATATTACGGGCAATGTGACGGCACGAGCCGTGAACGGAAGCATTGAGCTGGAACGAGTCGATGGAGACATCTCAGCGTCCGTCAGCAATGGATCGGTTGAGGTGAAGCAGGCTTCTGGCAATGTAACGGCATCTACTGCGAACGGCGGCATACACTTAACTGACGTGGCGCATGATGTCGAGGTGGATGCGAAGAATGGTGAGATTATCATCCATGAAGCCGGCGGAAGGGTCAAAGCCGATACGCTCAACGGCTCGATCGAGGTGTTCAGCGCTATCGTCGGCGGTGACTGGGACATAGTGGGACTCGTCGGCGATATTCGACTGAAACTGCCGACCGCAGCGGACTATGAGTTGAATGGCACGGTAACGTTTGGCACGATCGATGTGAAGGCGGGATTGCCGCTGACGACAACCAAAAAGACCGTTCGAGGCACGACCGGCAGCGGCGAGCATCGCATCTACATTAATGCGAACAACAGTATTTCGATTGCGCCGTATTGACGAGCTGCATACAAATATTGCCTATTTTTGTTTGCGGAGCTGAGCGCTTACATTGACAAAAAGTTTAATCTGCACGTACAATAATTTTAACGATGCAGAAGGGCGTGAAGGTTATGGGTGCGACCGTTGAGAGAGCACTAGAACAACTGAAAAATAACGGCGTCCGAATGACTCCTCAGCGTCATGCGATTTTAAGCTATTTGATGAATGCAATGTCTCATCCGACAGCCGATGAAATTTATAAGTCGCTGTCGCCGAGCTTCCCGAGCATGAGTGTTGCGACGATTTATAACAACCTAAGGCTGTTTGTTGAAGCGGGGCTTGTACGCGAGTTGACATATGGAGATGCTTCCAGCCGTTTCGATGCGGATTTGTCTGATCATTACCATGCGATTTGCAAGTGCTGCGGACGAATCGTCGATTTCGAATATCCTCCATTGTTGGAGGTTGAACGGGCGGCATCGCAGACGACGGGCTTCACGGTCGAGGGTCATCGGATGGAAATTTACGGCGTTTGCGAGCAATGTGTAAAATAGGAAACGCGCAAAAGTGTTTCAAGATTGAATACTCTGCGTGAATAACGTGCAGAGGGAGGCTCGCTTCCCGCTGCACGTTTTTGTTTGCGCAGCAAGCATAAGCTTAAATACTTTTAGGAGCGTGTATAGGTGGAAACGATACGACTGCGCGTCAACAGCCGTAGGCGGCGCCGGCGCGGTTTTGCTGGAATTTCTGTACTTGTTTTGATTGGACTAGCCCTCGGGCTTTGGATTGGTTGGATGCAGTTCGCACCGAATAAGACACAGGTGAAGCCGGATTATGGCGATCCTTTTGCTCTTTTCTATAAAGGTATTCGTCTGGAACAAAATGCGATAATCGATGGCGATGAGTTGAAACTGCCGCTGTCTGCGCTCGAGCAAGTGTTCAACGATAATTTGATTCGTTATGAAGAAGCAACCGGATCCATTATTATGACGACTACCGATCATGTGCTGCGAATGAAGACGGATGAGCTTACGGCGACATTGAATAGCAAGCCTTATGAACTGCATGTCGCGGCGGAGAAGCGGGGAGACGATGTTTACTTGCCGGCTGCGCCGCTGACGCAGCTATATGGTCTCCAAGCGGAGTATAAGCCTTCTAGCGGAACGGTGACGCTGATGCAGGCGGGCGATCAGATTGAACGCGTGAAGCCTAAGAATAGTGCCAAAGGATTAGCGATTCGTACGGAGCCTTCGATTAAAGCGCCGATTGTCGAGCAGGTTGTCGGCGGTGAGTTGGTTAGGCAGTGGCGGCAGGAGAATGATCATTGGACCATTGTTCAAGGTCCTAATGGGGCAGTTGGTTATGCCAAGCTGTCACAGCTGGAGGCATCAGACAGTCAAGGTGTGCCGATGCCCGAACTGCCTAAGCCGTTCGAAGCGCCAGCGCTTGAAGGCGGCAAGATCAATATGACCTGGGAAGCGGTATACGATAACCCAACGGATACATCCAAGATCGGTGAAATGCCGGGCGTTAATGTTGTAAGTCCGACATGGTTCGAGCTTCAGAACGGTAAGGGCGATATCCGCAGCAAGGCGGATGCCAAGTATGTCGCATGGGCGCACAATCGAGGCATGCAAGTTTGGGCATTGTTCAGCAACGGGTTCGAGCAGGAACGGACGACCAAGGCGCTGGCTACAGCGGAGACGCGGTTTAAAATGATTCAACAGATTCTCGCGTTTGCACAGTTGTATGATCTGCAAGGGATTAACGTCGATTTTGAGAATGTGAATGTATCCGACAAGGAGAACCTCGTGCAGTTTATTCGCGAGCTTACGCCGCTGCTGCATGAGCAAGGACTTGTCGTATCGATAGACGTAACACCGAAGTCGACAAGCCCGACATGGTCGATGTTTCTGGATCGGGTCGCGCTCGGCAAGACCGTCGATTACATGATGCTGATGGCGTATGATGAACATTGGGCATCAAGTCCGACAGCAGGCTCGGTTGCTTCGCTGCCGTGGACGGAGCAGTCGCTCACTCGTATTTTGAACGAAGATAATGTTCCGCCTCAGAAGATCGTTCTCGCGATGCCGCTTTATACACGTCTATGGACGGAGAAAGATGGCAAAGTCAGCTCCAAGGCGATTGGCATGGAGAAGGTAGCAACGATTATCAAGGAACAGAAGCTGACGCCGAAGCTGGACGAAGCAACGGGACAGAACTATGTGGAATATGAGGAAGACGGCGCGCGTCAGCGGATTTGGATTGAGGATGAGGTTTCGCTTCAAGCAAGAATCGCAATCGCGCATCAATATGGATTGGCCGGTGTGGCAACATGGCAGCGGGCATTCCAAGGCGGCGACGTATGGACGACGATCAATAATGCGTTGAAGAAGCAATAGCACTTATAAGATTTGATGAAATGATAAAATCCCCAGGCCTTAGCGCTGCATTCGCAGTCATAGGCTTGGGGATTTTTGTTGCACTCGCGTGAGACTAGGCTTGAGGCGGTACAGCGGCAGCCTTAGCGGCAGGTGCCGCCGGCTCGTCCTCGTAAGCGCTGAAGTCGTTCGCAAGCTGCTCGTCCATCGTCATTTTCGTTTTGCAATGCATGCAGCGGTCGGTCTTGCCGATCATCTTCGTCTGTTTAAGGCATGACGGGCATTCGATCGTCTTCACGCTTGTCGACATCATGCCGGCCCAGAAGTAGATGCCGCAGCTGACCAGCAGCAGAATGGAGCCGAGCACCATGAAAGTGCCGGCGAATATCTTACCGGCGAGCCCGCCCCAGAATACGATGCCAGCGGTCCCGAAGATCATAAGTCCCATGCCGGCGAGCATGAAGAATAGACCCCAGAGGCGAAATTCGTTGATTTTAGCCGTTTTGAAGAACAATATAGAATCTCCTTCCAGTAATTGTCGAAAATACCCGTTAACGAATTCCGCTTATTGAGCAGGAATCCGTACGATCTTTGTCGAACAACTACATACTGATGACTAATATTATAGCTGAAACCTCGCGGTGAAGCTATATGGAGGCCTCACGTTGGAACATATCAAACAACACTTTATCGATTGTTATTCTGCCGACAACGGATTGATCAGCCTTGCTGCGATTGAGAATCCAGTTCGTTATAATCCTTTGATTGATGGGCATGACTTGCTGCTGTTGGTCGTTACGGAAGAGTCGTCTCGGGTCGGTCGGACCGAACATTTGCGCATTGAAGGCGAGCGTGTGCTTGTTCGAACGGTAGATCCGGAGATGCTGCGCCGATGGATCTATGGCGGGGAGAATCGGAGCATTATTCAATGGTTGGCACGTGGGCAGCTGCTTATAGATCGCGACGACTATTTGCTGAACATCCGCAACGACTTGATGCAATTTCCTGACTTGTGGCGGGAGCAGCGGCTATTGGTCGAATTCACAGCATATATCCGCACTTATCTGCAGACGAAGCAGGATATACAAGACGGCAATCTGCTGGATGCATACACGAGCATATTGTCGGGGCTGCACTATTGGGCGCATATTGCGCTCATTGAAGAAGGGCAGCATCCTGAACTGACCGTATGGCGTCAAATTCGGCGGGTGCACCCGGGCATCTATAAGCTGTATGAGGAGCTGACGACGAGTGCCGAGACGCTCGAACAGCGTGTACAGCTCGTCCTTCTGGCTTGCGAATTCACGGTTATGAGCAAAATGAAATCCTGCTGCTCGCTTCTCCTGCGCACGCTTGCGAGCCGCGAGGAGCCATGGAGCATCATGGAGCTGCAGCATCACCCGAACTTCTGCGACCTGCACGTCGATCTGTCGCTCGTGCTGCAGAAGCTCGTCAACCGCTCTTACATCCGCGAAGTCGCCTACCTCTCGGAGTCCGGCGATCAGGATGCGCTCGAGCTTCGCTACACGGTCGTTGCGCACTAGGTACAGCTGAAGAGCGGAATCGACAGACAAGATTCCTCTTGTCGAATGAATGCCTGGCACTTATAATATTTGACATATCAATCAAACGGGCAGGAAGCACCTGCTCGCATGTGACTGTTTTATTCAGTCGCGTGCGGGCAGGTGCTTTTTCGTTGTTTGGATGTGGTGAGCAAGCGGGCGTCGCTGTTAATGGTAGTGATCACAGGACTGCGGTCCTGTCGTGTGGCCGCCTAACGGTTGCAATTGAGCCTGTTGTACATTTACTAGCGGCAATGGGGATGTAACGGATGTCACAGGCGTTATTCGTTTACACAGAGTATGTGTTAGGCGAATTCGGGGAAATAAGCTCTGCTGTAACCGTTAGGTCCCAATAAAGCGGCCTATTGAGGAGAATAAGAACTGCAGCATCCGTTAGGCTGTTGCAGAAATAATCGAAGACAGGAGTTGATGATGTCGATTCTTGCAATAAATCATGTTTTCGGCAAAACCATCTAATGTTACCATATGATGTATAAATATTTTAATAGAAAAGGGATGATTAATTTATGAAAAAGCAATTTATTTCTGCTGTTGTGGGAGCGTCTTTATTGGTTGGTTCAGTTATTGCAACGCCTGCTCAAGTGGATGCTGCTGGTCCGGATAAGATCACGTACTCACTGTCGCTAGAGGTGCTGGTAAATGCACGTAAAGTTAAGTTTCCGGATGCAAAGCCCAAGATGGTTAACGGTTCGGTACTTGTCCCTATTCGTGTCGTAACGGAGAAATTGAATGGCAAGGTGCTGTCGGTTGAAGGAAAGGATATCGTTCTGCAGAAGGGAGATCGCACCGCTAAGCTTTCGATCGGATCGAAGGCTGCTACGGTGAATGGAAAGGCGATCACGCTGAATGCCGCGCCTGAAGTATATAACAGTCGTACATACGTGCCGCTGCGGTTTATTAGCGAAGCGTTCGGGGAGCAAGTCGAGTGGGACAGCATGAATCAGTTTGTTTGGATCGGCAGCAAGGCTGTACCGAAGCTGGAGGATGCGATTAAGCCAATCGATATTAAGCCGTTTGAGCACTATTATAAAAATCCTTACTTCTTAGAGGACCCTTTTAAACCAGGTCAAAACTATAAGACAGTTCGTGTGATCACAGAAGATGATTTCCCGCTCATTATCTCCAAAGATATTTACTACCGGATGGACCCTGCGAAAAGAAATGGCGAAGAATATATCCGTTCAAGTACGAACGATAAAGGGGTAATGGGAAGACCATTCTTGCTGTTAACATCTACGCAAGAACGGTTCAGAGATGAATTGAGCGGAATGCGTGAATCGGTCGGAGATTTCAGAATTCATTATAACGCCATTGTTTCTGATACAGATCTTCATGCAGACGGTATCAAAGACTACGCCAACTTGATGATGAAGAATATCGAATATTTCGAAATTCTTGCTGACTCCGATGCAAAGATCCTGTTTAAAAATCCGTGGAGGTAGTCCATGTATAAATCCAAGCTATATCAATTAATCGTTCGGACATCGGTACTGGTGATTGCATTGCAGCTTATGCTGCAATGCATTTATTTTCCAAGCGACAATAGAGCGGATGCAGAAAGCTTAGATTTCGGTAATGCATATGTCAAGGCAGTGGAAGTTGGTACGAAGCGTTACGCTGTTGGCTTTATGTCTTATGAGATCTGGACAAACTCTGCTGGCGTTTGGACGACGAAGAGCCCAGGAGATACTGTAAATGATAGTGAATTGACGTATCCGTATTCCTTCTCCTTTCCAGGCCGAAAAGTTAAAGATGTGAAGGTATATAATTTCGATACAAGTAATACAACTCATATCAATTTCTTCGGTCAATCGCGAAGTACAGATGACTACATTCAATATAGACCCTATTTTTCAATAGTAAACGGCAATCCAATAACAACAGAAGTGAATGGCAAGAACACAAGCAATATTAGTTTTACAGTAGGCTTGCCGGCAACACTTGATTCGAAAAGTGGTAGATTTAAGAACGTTATCGATGAGATGAAAGCAAAGGACCCATCTGTTACTTTTGCTCCAGGCGTAGAGGCTCGTCGCTACTACTATCCGGTCGTCTTTGAAATCGAGCTCTACGGTCAAACTGAAATGAATTACTTCGCAACAGACGGTACGCGTATTGCGCCTACGGAATACGTTGACATGTCCATTGGCGATTCCTATCCAAAAGCCCCGATATCAATCAGCGGTTACACCTATGCAAATAAATACAAATATACAAAGAACGGTTCCGACCCGTCTTCAGCAAGTTTTACAACGGGTACGCCAAGTCTTACCTATGATGGAACATTCGATAAATATCGAGTGAACTACTATTATGATGTGAAATCAACGGACGGTGCTGCCTCTATATATCACGTAGATGAAAATGGAAAAAGTCTATCGTACGTATTTAAAGATCATACGGATGTTTTAAAGAAAAGTGTGGATTATACACCAAAGGCGCCAACATCGTCTGCATATGAATACCTTGGATACATCAAAACCACAAAAGATGATGAGACGATTATTAATTTTTCAAACCCCATTCCTGGGGAGTATAATATAAAGCCATATGCTGGGGGATATAATGTCAAACTCTATTATGTCTACAAACTAATCGACGTAAATCAGAGCGCGGTGGTTCATGTCCGGCATATGGTTCGCAAAGACTCCAGCAGCCCATATGTCGTCATGAATGAAACAGAAGAGTATGTTATGGATCTACCTAAAGACATTAACAAAACGGCGAATCCAGCATTGTATGGTAAATATATAGGCAAGAGTTTTGACGGTTCAAAGTATAACGATACGCCTTTGACGGGGGCGCTGAACCAAGCCTCGCAATCCGTTACGATGCATTTACAATCTCCTAATGCTATGTCGGCTTATATCTCATTCTTTTATGAGGCAAGCACGCCAAAATCATTCACGGGTGATTTTGATGTTATCAATCCAACAATTGCATACAAAGATAGTTTCACGTTAAAACCTAAGAATTTCGTTATGTCCGGATGTACCTATTTAGGCCATCAATATATGATCGTTCGAGATGGTCGAACATATATCAGTGATTTTGTTTCAAGCCAGACCGCTTCGACGACTTATTCGTACTCTAACTATCCACATGTCATCGGTATTGGTGCTCATCAAATATCTATTAAAATTTTTACATCTAACTGTGGCGAGAGTGATTGGATTAATCCTAAGACGCTGACGGTTACAGGTCCGGCAACGAACCATCCGCCTACATTTAAAGGTGGATTTACTGCAGTAGGTGATAGCACGAACAAAATCATTACGCAAGTCGTTGAAGGATCTTATGTTGATCTAAAGGTTTGGGGTTTTCTGGACGAAGATGGCGACGATATATATTTTGACGGGTTTGATTTTGATAATGGTACAAAGTGGGTACGCAATATACCTAACGGTCGACTAAATATTGAGTGGTTATATGGCAATTTAAAAGCGGATGTTTTAGGATCGCATGTCGTTAAAGCGTATGTGCACGACCAGTTTGGGGCAACAGCTTCGGTTACTATTTATATTAATGTCGTACCAAGGAACCCTATTCCTGTTATTACAGGACCAACAAAGGTCGTTGAGGGTAGGCCAGTAAAGCCAGCCTTATCATCAGATGCGAGTTTCAGCTATGTGGGGCACAAGATAGATCATTCCAAGGACGAGTGGACGAACAGGAAGGATGTTTATGATACCGTTAGAACAGAGACGATCACGCTCGATGTAACGGATGATCAAGGTCTTAGATCTCTTGCGCCAGCCGTTTACAAACTGGAAGTCATACCAGATCTGCCTCCTATTCCCGATCTGCAATACAATACACCAACGGTCAGAAATGTGGAAGCCCAGTTCAAAGACACTTCTTACAGTCCTGACGGAGATAAGATCGTCGAGCACAAAGTGCGGCTAAGGTATGACGCGGACAATGACGGATCGTTCTCAGATGAGACGTTTGTAGACATTTCGTTAAGTGCGGTATCTACATTCAGTCGGAAGTTTGCCGCAGTCGGTAAATATCAGTTTGAGATCTATTTGAAAGAAGACTGGGGAAGATCGGCCACTAAAACATTTGATTTTGAGGTAGTGAACGATGCGCCGACCGTATCGTTTGATATTACGAGCGAAAGTCAGAAGCCGATTGTGATTCCAACGGTCTCCGTTGCTGCGTCCACCATGGTGAATAGCACGGATTGGCACAATTCGAACATTAGTAATGAAACGGTTCCGAAAGCATGGGGTGTTAATTCGAGAACAGGTGTTTTATCACATAGTCCTTTGTATGCGGAAAGCGATTATTCGAACTATCAATCTTTTATACTTAGGCATTCTACTGTGTATAGAGTTCCCGAAAGTGGTTATAGTTTGATTTCAAAAGTTACTACAGCTGAGTCTAGATACTCTAGTTGCTCAGAATATTATTGTAGCTTTGGTAAAGACGGGGCTACGTATTTAAAGAATGGTTACTATGTTTATCATAATTATAATTATCGATATAGTCCTTACGAGTACACTGCGGTTATTGCGAACAATGCGGGTGATCAATTCGAAAGAACAGGGGAAGGATTTTCAGGTACACTTGCTACTGGGGATGTACTTGGTGGTGATGAGTTTGTCCTTTTCGTGGATTATGCAAACGAGTTTGTTTGGACTCGCGTTTCAACATGGAATCAAAGCACATATGCAACGAAAAATTATATACTAAAATATCGGATGGACGATTTTATTAATCCGTCTGGAAAAGCAATAGGTGTTTATGCGAATTCTCCATATGATTTTGATCGTGGTAAACTATCAAACTCGACAGAGTACTTTGCGTATGACGGGAGAAATGTTAATTATTATAGTTGGAATAATCCATCTGTTATTCAGCGAACAGAAGCTATGGCTACGGACGAGTTAATGATTACAGGTAAACCAGACGCTAAAATGGAGTACTTCGGCGATCAGGACGGATACCCATATCAAGACTATATCTTTAATTCTAATACAAGAGCTGCGACAAAAGTAAAAATTGCTGACTCTTATGGAAATCAAACAGCTAACTACATTTCACCAAACGGAAAGTACTTGTTTACGATTGGAAAAATAATTGAGAGGGACACTGAAAAGGTTGTTGTTGATCTAGCTGCAACGGGAGGAGTTAATGCTAGTTGGTACTATAATATTATGTTTAATGGCGGGGATACTTGGGTGTCTTGCAACAATAACCAGCTTGATTGCAAGCTTTATAAATGGAATTGGCGAACGGATGGAACGTTTACACTCATCAAGGCGTTGCCTTCAAATATTCCTTTTTATATATTGAACTCGTCTGTATATTCGCCAAGAGATTCCAAAGGTTTTCTTTACTACGTTACGGCGTATGGTATTGAGAGATTTGATACATCAAATGGTGATACGAAGCTAATTGTTTCATATGATTTTGATGCTGAAACTTTACGTAATGACAATACTTATGACAGAACCAGCTATTGGTATGTAACGGTTGTTGGTGATGGGTTAATCAGAGTAGTTAGATATGGTTGGGAATCCCCTAAAGCAACATCTGGTTCCACATACTATACGTATTTGAATTATATGTTTAAGTCAAATGATTTTAAAGATGCTACCAGAGCCGATGTACAAGAGCAACAATTACTTGGTAAAGCTCAATTATCAAACGCGCAGTTTAATTATTCTGTGCGAATTAACAGTGACTATACGAGTAAATACAGTTATGTAGGGTTTTCGTTTAATGCGCAGGATAATCGAAATATGTATCGAGTAGAGTCAAATGCCAATACTATTCGGCTCGTTCGTGTAGACGGCGGTGTTCGAACGGTGCTTGTTTCGAAGGATTACAACTTTGCTTCAAAAACGATCTATGATTTCAAAATCAAGGTGCTGGATTCCAAAATAACGGTTTATGTCGGTGGAGCTCCGCTGTTAGAGGCAACTGATAAGACGTTTGGAAAGGGTTCATTCGGTCCGTATTCTCAAATCCAGAAAACTGAGTTTTTACGAGTGTCTTATTCAGACCTTGATGTTCTTAGTTCGGTAAACAAGCTGCAGGGTATTGCTTTGGTGGACACAAAAATGACCTATGCCATCAACAATGACGATACCGAGAACGATGTGATGGCAAAGGAACTAACCTCGTGGAAGTATGAGCAGGTTTCGCAGAAATTCCTCGACGCGGGGGATGGGAAGTCCGGCGTATCTATTCACAACGGAAAGAGCTATACAACGCAGCTTGAAACATTGGACAAGGTAGGTCTGTACGATGTTTCGTATGAAACGGTAGATGATCCGAACAGCAGCTATTTGTATCCAAGCAACGTATTCGATGATTATCGTAAAAAGTCAAACAAAGCAGTTCGATCGCTGATTGTGCATCGAGCGCCGATCGTTGATTACGATGTCGCACTGAATCCAGATAAGACGGTCAAATGGACGGACCGCTCCTATGACCCTGACAGGTATCTAGGTGCGACGAACTATTCGACAGAAAATACGGGCATCGATTATAAGGCAACGCGTGGCATTTCGGAGAAATCGTTCTACTACATTACCCCTTCAGGCCAAACGGTCTTTGAAAAGCTTGTAGTGGCGCCAGAGCTTGGTACCTATACCGTAGGGCTTGCCGTGAAGGACGAGTACAATGCGTGGAGTACGATACTTGAAAAAACAATTGTTGTAGACGTGCTGCCATCGCCAAACGATCCGCCTGTTCCCGGCTTTACACTAAGCGCCAAAGAGACCTATCGTAATACGCCAGTAACGATAAACTCGATTGCCTACGACAAAGAGGACGGCGACCGTACGCATTTATCGCATGCATATTACATCAGTAATGACGCATCCGCAGGATTGGAGACCCTGCAAAGTACTGTGAGAACGTCTTGGACGAAAACATTCAGTACGATCGGTGTGCAGAGGATTCGGCAGACGGTAGAGGATAGCTTGGGACAAACGACCACCTTTACCGATTATGTAAATGTCATTAACCGAATTCCGAAAGTGGCCATAACTGTGCCGGCAAGCGCAGACCAGAACAATCCGACGAAGTTTACGGAGGCGCAACCCACAATCAAATTTACGTATAATGACGGAGACGGAGATGCACAAACGAAGTATCAGGTGAAGATTTATCGATACGGCGGAGTTCTAGAGTATGAATCAGGCATCAAATCTTCAACTGCAACATCGTGGACAATCGATACAGTTCTTGCGGAGAAAACGTATTACTACGTTATAGCTCGAGTGTTCGACGGCTACGATTGGAGCGAATGGAGTGCGGCGAGGTTCTTCTATATAGAGACAAACCGTCCGCCCGTTGCCCAATTTGATTGGACCCCGAAACCAGTGTGGGAAGGCGATAAACTGCAGCTTATCGATCAATCGAGTGATCCAGACAGAGATAAACTTACATCCTTGTGGGCGATTAAGACTCCATCGGGGTCAGTTCAGAACTATACAGAAGTACCTTCACTATCACGAGCGGAGCCGGGTACTTACACCGTTACGTTAGAAGTTTCTGATGGTAAGCTGAGCGCACAAGCCATTTCCAATGTTGTCGTTTTACCATTATCCATTGAAGCCGATGTTCGTCATACTGAAGAGTGGAAGAAAGTGCACGATCGTGAAGGACATGAGACAAACACGAACCCTAAAGACTTCTATGCCGGAGAGATTATGATAGCCAATGCTCGTCCTACTGCAGGGGCACAGGTAAAGAAGGTAACCGTAAAGTTTGTTGCCACTGGTCTGGATGGTAAGGATCTGACTCGCGAGTGGGAAATGAGTGCAGTTGGTGGTAACGGTCTGTATGCTGCTGAGCTGTTCGACGCCAAGTGGGCATCGCTGCAGGAGGGTGTGCCTCAAGGTCTTTATCGGTTGAAGTTTACCGTTATTTATTCGAACGGTACGATCAAATCAACGGAGGTACCGTTTCAAATTATCGGCTCGGTATATAAAGCGGTAGGCGTACACAGAAGGCAATAAATCGTGTTGCGTGGCCCATAACAGTTGTATTCTTATTGAAAACGAGAAAAATGTCGAAATCGTATTGACTGTTATGGGCTGCTCGTGATAAATTAAATCTCGCCGCTTTTGAAGCGGGCTCACGAAACCACAAACAAGCTTAAATAACTTTGAAAAAAGTGCTTGCAATCGAGTGGGCGAATGTGATACATTATGAAAGTCGCCGCTGACAAGGTGAACGACAAAAGAAGTGAAGAGTATCACGATAAATTGTTCTTTGAAAACTGAACAACGAGCGAAACTGTCAGTTTAAATGTTTTAAATGAGCTA